>NZ_DASWYS010000109.1:0-53649 GCF_036404855.1 Roseateles sp. | reverse complement strand
TGGCGCGGGCATCGATGTCGACACTGCCCACGCAGACCCACTCGCCGTGCATCTGGCCCAGCTGGACCTTGGCACGTTTGAAGCCACGCGCGCCGCCGCCGGTGGCGCCGCAGAGGTGGAAGACGGTCTTGCGAACGATGCTCACGCTTGCTCCGTCCGCAGCGCTTCCTGGACCGACTCGGCCGGCACCAGATGCAGTTCAGCGACGTGCGCAACGGCCTCGTCGTGGGTCATGTTCTCGGCGGCAGCGCGGACGGCTTCGCGCAGGGTCGACTTCTCGACACAGATGTTGGTGTCCATGGGGACGGCTCCTCAGGAGAGTTCGGCCTCGGCCTCGGCGGCCTGGGCGTCGGTGGGCGGGGAGAAGGGGGTGACGGCGCCCACAGGAGGGCGGCACTTCATGCAGGCCTGCATGGCTTGGGCGTGCTCGAGGGTGCAGTCGCCGCAGTACG
This sequence comes from Roseateles sp., assembly GCF_036404855.1. Lineage (GTDB taxonomy): Bacteria > Pseudomonadota > Gammaproteobacteria > Burkholderiales > Burkholderiaceae_C > Pelomonas. The sequence continues at coordinate 53,197 of NZ_DASWYS010000109.1, read as the reverse complement.
CAGGGACTTCACCGCGGTTCATCCGGGACAGGGCGCTCGGGCGGTTCAACGCGCCGCGGTAGCAGTCGACCAGGAACAAGGTCCACGTCCGCTTATCGAAGCAGGCGGGAGGCTTCTCCGCCATCCGCTGGACGCACTCGGGGAGCTTCTTCGAGCTCAGCGAGTCAAAGCGCCTTCCGCCCATTCAGTTGACCCCCGGGGCAGTTGTCCGGGCATCCGGCCGGGCCGACTCAGGGGCGGTGCCGGGGACCACGCCGAAGCGCTTCAGCACGAGGATGCCGACATGGTCAGCACCGTAGAGGTACGTCACGGCGATGAGGCGCAGCAGCGCAGCCGTGGACGTGCCCCGCTCTGCCGCCTTCTTGGCGAGCGCGGCCTTCAGATCGGACGGCAGGCGGAATTCAAAGTCGTCGTCGTTCTTCCCGAACAACTCTTCATCAGCGAGGCTCAAGCGCCACGCTGCGTAATCTTCAGGGGTCAATTCCATGTCAACAGGCTCCAGTGACTTGGTGAATTTGTGGGCAGCTGCCCGGGTCAGAGGCTTGGTGATGCGGGCGGCTCTCGCAGCCGAGCAGGTGTTCGCCGCGATCGAACGGGCAGGGGACATCCCGCCGGCAGTCGGGACTGCAGCGAGGGGAAAGCGCGGCCGGCCATGCCTGCCGCGACGTGCGCGTGTCGCGCGGTGAGAAAGAACCCCGAGGCATGACGCCCCGGGGAAAGACCGTTGCTCCGGCCGCCCAGGGAGGAAAGACGGCTTTGATGCAGCAACGGGAGGAAAACGGTGCAAAGACCGGTCAGAGGCCGCATGTCAGGCGGCTTTCGTCATAGCAGTGGGAGCCGGAGCACCCTTGGTTCCGACGAGGTCGGGCCACTCGCGCCACCAGTCTTCAGGGCGAAGGTCCCAGCGCTTTACCGGAGTGGTGGCGTCGCGGTTCAGCGGGTGGATTTCGATGGCGATGCAGAGCCTTGGGGGAACGGGCCGCCAGGCTTGGTCAGTGCGGTCTTTGGTCCAGCCGCTGATGGTGGGCTGCGAGATGCCAAGTGCATCGGCCATCGCCACCTGGTTGCCAAAGTTCTTGATTGCCTGCTGAACACCGTCCATGCGGCAAAATATAGGCAATGCGCTTACTTGTGTCAAGCGCATTGCACGTTATAGGCAATGCCTGTTGGAATGCCCGCATGCTGACGGGGAAGGATCTAGGAGCCGCGCTCAAAGCGGCCATGAAACTGAAGGGTGTGACCCAGCAGGACGTGGCCACTGAGTTCGATGTACTTCAGCCTTCGGTGTCAGGCTGGACCCGGACCGGGCGGATCGACAAAGAGCACATCGAGCATCTGATGTCCTACTTTGCCGACGTTGTCGGACCAGAGCATTGGGGCTTCAAGGTTTTCGCGGGCAGCTTTGACGCTGCTCTCGACCAAGCAACGAAGAAGGTTGCTTCTCAGCTCTCTCCGGACCACGTTCCACCCGGTATGTCACTGCAGGCTATCAGCCTGGCAAGGCGGTTCGACGCGCTGACGGACGAGGAGCACCAACGGATCGCCTACGCGTTGATGGACAACGCGTTGCAACAGTTCGAGTCGCCTCCGCCAGCCGCACCGCGCGCAGCGCGTAAACCAAAGCGCCCGTCAGGTCCTGGTCGCTGAAGACACCTATTGGGCGTCCCTTCCGGGCTAGGTCTTCGCTGATTCCTCGAAGCGCCGGCAGGCAGCCAGTCGGCGCCGCCAGGGCCAGGCTCTCCGTGTTCGTGGATGAGCAGATCCAGTCCATCAGGACGCCATGCATTTGCGCGGGGTCAACTCGCATCGTCAGCAACTGAATGACAAGGCCTTGGCCGTGGATCAGTGGCATGGCCAGCGCTTCGCGAACGCTGAGAGCTGCGATCGAAGGGCAGGGGGTTGCGACGATGACGATTCGAAGTTGTGGTTTCTCAATGACCTGGAACACGCGATGCAAACTGATTTCCTTCCGGCGCGCCTGTCGGTCTTGTGTCTCGTAGTGAGTGGCGCAACCCCCTGATGCGATGGGTCCGTTATGGCCTGGGGGAGCCCTGATCTAGGGGTTGTCCAACTACCATCGGTCCGTCAGGGCGACGGGGCTAGTTTCACTTTCGAGCGGTGCTTGAGCAACTGGAAGGTTTACGTGCGTAGCGGGAGTAGTGGGGATGATTTCGGAGGCATATGAGGCGCTCGCGGCGCCACCGAGTGCCGAGCGCTTCGCGACCGCGATGCAGGAGATAGCGGAGAGTGAGGGCGCTGACAGGTTCCTCGTGCTCAAGCTGCAGGGCCTGGCAAAGCGCGAACTCGCGGAGGTGATTCACAACGGTGGGTCTGCCGTGGACAGACTGCTTGGCCATCCACGTGATCTCGTGTTTGACCGCCTGACGATGGCTCTGAGTCTGAATGGTCCGTCGCTGATGATTGGGCCCGGGAGCTACGCCTTGCCCATGGATGGCTATGCCAATGGTGCTGCGACCATCAATCGCGACAAGCGATTCGGCTGCGTCGTGGTCTTTGCGCGGGAGTCCGCCATTGGTGACGACGAGCGGATGGGAATGCTGGCTGCGGCGGCTCTGGCCGCGACTATGGCTCTGGCGGGATTCAACTGCGCACCGGCAAAGGCCTGCACGCTTACCGACCGAGAACTGGAGTGCCTGCGCTTCTATGTGGCAGGCGTTTCGCCGAAGGCGACGGCCGCAGCGCTGGAGATCAGCGCGCGAACCGTCGAAGGGCACCTCAAGCAGGCCAGGATGCGCTGTGCCGTCGACAACACTCTGGCAGCGGCCATGATGGCGTTGAATGAGGGCTGGATTGAGCCATCAGATATCCGAAGGCTCGCAGCTGGTTAGCTGTTGCCGCCGCCGAAGGGGATGCCGAGGACTTCATAGATGATTTCGAGCAGGCTCATTGAGACTCCAGTGGTTATGTAGACAGGTCACATCGACCTACCTCCACTGTGGCCATACGCGCGTAAATCTACTAGCTGGCAATTCAACCAGTTGCCCGCCCGATCATCCGTCGATCAACCCACCTTCGATGGCTCGGAGCACGGCCATCGGCGCCGACGTGGCCTGCAACTTGGCCATGACCTTCCCCTGGACTTGGCCTTGACTCGCTATGACGACTCGGCCTCTGCGCAACGAAACGGACTGCGCATCTGCCGCCCACTTCAGCGCCTCGACTTCCCCCTTGGTGACGGCGTTCAGATCTACGGCCGGGGATGGAAGGTGGATCCTCTTTGCTGCCGCGTGGGCGTGCTGAGCCAACAGCTGCAGGTGGCTCTGCAGCCGGAGTCGTTCAACCCCGTTCGGAATGGGGTCCAAACTGTCCACGCCGAAGCAGAAAGTCTCCGCATGGCTGAACTCGTGGATCGAGATTGCCATTCCATGGCGGTAGCCGTGCGGCGCGATCAGCTCCCACAGCTCGCCGGCCCCGGAGGCCACGTAGAACCCTTGGTCATAGACATGGCAGCCCTGCGTGGCCTGCATGGCCGTTAACAACGGGTCGCGAATGCTCAGGTCGAACGACTTGAAGGACTCGGCAAATGCATCCGGGTGATTGCCGAAGCTGCGCACCAGCGCCTTCCCGCTCGCAAGTCGGCCGCGGATCAGAGTGCCACCGGACAGACCGTAGCCAAGCTGGCGCGCAGCCTTGACCAGCCGGCTTTGTAGCGTCTCGGCGTCGGGGGACTGGCCGACGTCCACAAGGTCTTGATAGGTCAGCATGCGTCGGCGGACTTTAGCGGCATGCCGGAGAGCATCAGCTCATTCGGCTGGTCAGCGACCCAAAGCGCAGGGTGATGAAGAGACCGTGAAGGGTTAGCACCACGCGACCGGCATCGTGACCTGTGAAGAGGTCAAAGCAATAGCTCGTCACCTCCCAAATGGCCTGCGTGCGCCGGTAGTCCACGAACCACAGCAACGGTGCCCAGGCTGCGATCAGTAGGTAGATCGCCGTCCAGCCGTCGGCGAACTTCGTCAGTCTCGTTCTCACTCTTGCTCCCTTCTGACGGCAGTACAGCATGCGTTGAAAAATATAGGCAATGCGCTTGACGTTGATAAGCGCATTGCCTATATTTCGGCCGACGCACCCACAGGAGCCACCATGGAAGCGCTGCAGCCCCCCCGCAAACAGACCCTCGCCGAACGGCTTGTTGAAGCGGAAGCCGACTTGGCCGCCGCCAAGAAGGCCCAGCAAACCTACGACCGCCAGGCCGACGAATACCGGGCGTTGTCGGCTGAGCCGAACCCGACGCAGATCCAGTCGAACTACATCAACGCCAGCATTCAGTGCCGGGCCCAGGCGGCGGGCATGGAGCGCGAGGTGTTCGATTGCGATGCCCGTGTCCGTGCTCTGCGGGCGATGCTGGCTGACCAAGGGGAGGGCGCCGAGCTGGTGTTGCCTGCCGAGCAGGTCGCAGCGATGGACGAGACGGCCGGGGTTCTGGGGTGAGCCGCTGGCCTCACACCCCCGACACGGCGCCGGGTCGCCTGTGCTCGGAGCGGGACCTTGATCGGCGCATTGCCGAGAACGCGGCGCAGGGCAAGTCGGACCGCTCGCTGCCGCGCAACGCCGTGCCGCCTGCCTATCCCTGGCGCGCTCTTGCCGCGGGCCTGCTCGTGATGTTCGCCGCCATCGCTGGCGCGCACATCGTCCTGCGGATCCTGCCCGAGCTGGCGACTCGATGAAGCCCGACCAGATCGCCGAAGAGGCCTTGAGCCTCATCACTGCAGGAGGTGCGCTGCTGTCGTGCCTGCTGCTGGTCGCCTCGATGGTGATCACCCTTTGAGGCCCCTTGTGGTCAACAACCGGGAGAAGACATGCACCCCAATTTCAAGCGCACCGCCCGTCCTCGTCGTCCCATCCGATGCGGCCGCACCCGCGCCGACTACGTCCACTTCTGCAGTGCCTACCGCGCTGCGGCGCACGAGTACGGCATTCCGCGCGAGAAGTTCTACAGCTGGCTCGCCACCATGGACTACCGCGACAAGCCAGGCATTCACACCGGCGCCGGTCTGCTGATGTGGAGCGGCTGCCGCGCACCCATCAGCGCCCACGACGCCGCTCTGCGCGTGCTGGCTGGCTGGGCTCCCGGCTTGATCGGCGTGGATCTGTTGCAGGCCCGCGCAAACCTGGCGCAGCAGGGTTTCCGGTGGCCGACATGGCGGCGCGTTCCCGAGCCGGTCTAACCAAGTCAACAACCTGGAGAGCGAGATGCAAGACCCTTACATGCTGCCCTACGACCCGGACGCGAAACGCCGGGTTCTTCAAAGCGAGGAACTCGAAGCCATCAACGCCAACAGCGGCGGCGAGCACGTCGACAGCGGCAAGGGCGTCTTGATCCGCCGCCTGCGTGGCCGCGCCGACTTCATGCGCCACCAGAACGACCCCAAGAGCGCGGGCCTGATGAGCGAGGCGGCCGACGCTCTCGAAACGCTGCCGGCCTGACCCCAGCCGCTCGCCCGGCGTGCCGGGCCTGCGAGTGTGGTCCCAGAAGGAAAGAACCCATGAACGCACCCAACCAACCCATTGCCGAGACCCCTGTCGCAGAGGTCGTCGCCCTCGTCATCGCGGCCCAGCTGCGCCAACCCATTGAAGATGTGAGGCCCGAGGCCCGCCTCGTGGCGGACCTCTCCGCCGACGAACTCGACATCCTCGAGATCGCGATCCGTCTGGAGGACGAGTACGGCATCCAGGTCCATGACAAGGATGAGCCTTCGCTCGCCACCGTCCAGGGCTGTGTCGACCTCGTCAACCGCAAGTTGGTCGCCCGTGCCCAGGTGTCGGCGAAGCGGGAGGCTGCATGAACGCCACAGTCGCACCCGAGCGCCAAGCGCTGAACAGCTTCGACGCGCCGGAGCCCCGCCTGCCCGTCATCTACTCGATGGCCGAGTCGGACGCCATCGACACGCTGACCAGCAGCTTCTACCCCGGCGCGAAGCGTGAAAGCGTCAAGGCGGTTCTGTCGTACTGCCGGGCTGCGCGCCTGGACCCGGTACAGCGTCCGGTGCACATCGTGCCCATGAACGTGAAGACGGGCGAGCGGGACGCAGACGGCGATGTCTACGAGTGGCGCGACATCGTGCTGCCCGGTATCGGCCTGTACCGCACGCAGGCGGCCAGCACGGGCCTCTACGCTGGCCAGGACGAGCCCGAGTTCGGCCCGCTGCAGACTCTGACCTACGAGAAGAAGTTCACCGTCTGGAACACGAACGAGCGCGGCAAGCGCTACAAGTCCGATGAGTGGCGCCAGGTCAGCATCCAGTACCCAGAGTGGTGCCGCGTCACGGTGTACCGCTTCGTGCAGGGCGTGCGCTGCGCCTTCGTGGCCCGTGAGCTTTGGCTTGAGAACTACGGCACTGCCTCGGCCTGGACCGACGCGCCCAACAAGATGTGGGAGAAGCGCATCCATGGCCAGCTGGCGAAGTGCGCCGAGGCCCAGGCGCTGCGCAAGGGCTTCCCCGAGGCGGTGGGCAGTGGCCCGACAGCCGACGAGATGGAGGGCAAGCGATACGACTTCGACCTGGACGAGTCGGGCAACACGACCGACGCCAGCGCGACGCCACCCCCGCCGCCGGAGATGCCCCCTCGCAAGGCCGCTGTGGAGCCTGCTGCAACGGGCACCATGCCGGCGCCTGCGGCCGCGCCGGCAGAGCAGGGGCCAGCGCCCGCCCCGCAACCCACACAGCCGCAACCCGGCGTGTTCATGGCCACCGGTGGCGAGAAGCAGAACATCGTCGTGCGCTGCCGCAACGCCAAGCGCGCGCACGCCGACGTGCTCGACGCGGTGCTGGGTCAGGGCCACGGCGTCAACCCGGACACCTTCGACGGACTGACCAAAGAGCAGTTCAAGCAGCTGCGGGCGGCGCTGTCGTGATGGGTCTGACCTTCGACGAGCCCTCGCACACCTACCGGGTGGATGGTCGGGTCGTGCCGAGCGTGACGCAACTGCTCGACAAGCTGCACGACTTCGCGGGCGTGCCTGAGGAGGTGCTCGAGGCGGCGAAGCAGCGCGGCACCTACGTGCACCGCATGTGCGAGATGTTCGACAAGGACGAGCTGGACATCCCGCTGGTGCCCGTGCACTACCGCGGCTACCTGTCGGCCTGGGAGGCGTTCTCCGTTGAGTACGGGCCGCAGTGGCAGGGCATCGAGTTCCAGGACTTCTCGCGCCTGTTCGGCTACGCCGGGACCATGGACCGCTGCGGCACGTTGCCCCTGAAGTACCCGCCGACGACGCGCTGGGTCGTCGACATCAAGACCAGCGCCGACGCCCACCCGGTGTGGGGCATGCAGACCGCAGCCTACCGCCAGATCAAGGCCGAGGCCGACGCGAGCTACGCGCTGGCCCGACGCGCCACGGTGCAACTGCGCGCCGACGGTCGATTCAAGTTTCTGCCCTGGGACGAGCCCACCGACTGGCCGGCCTTCCAGAGCCTCATCACCCTGTCCAACTGGAGCAACAAATGCCTGAAGTGACCGACATCGCCACCATCCCAACGGCCGACCTCATCACCTCGAACGAAGCCGTGCTTAAGGCCGCCATCGAGGGCATCGGCAAGGTCATCATCCTGCGCCCGGAAAGCCTGATGCTGGCGCAGACCGGCATGCGCGTGCAGTCCATCATCGACACGATCTCGGTGGACCTGGAGATCGCCGGCACGCTGACCATCGACAGCCCCGAGATGCTGGAGGAGGCCACGGCCATCGCCGGCCGGTTGGCCATGGCCTGCGCAGACAGCGGCGCCATTGAGATGGAGCGCAAGGCGCTGGTTTCGCCCTTCAACGACCTGGTGAAGAAGGTCAACGAGGGCTACGGCGCTCCGCGCACGTTCGTCGCCAACGTGCTGGCCGGCGTGAAGTCCAAGATCCTGGCCTACAACGCCGAGCAGCGCCGCATCGCGGCCGAGAAGGAAGCCGAGGCCGCCGCCGAACGCCAGCTCCTGGCCAGGGAAGCAGCCGACCGCGAGGCCCAGGCCAACCGAGATGCGCAGGCACTCGTGCAGCAGGCCCAGGAAGCGCAGGCCGCCGGCAGCGAGATCACCGCGGGCGCGCTGCTGCAGCAAGCCTCGGTCAAGGTCGACGAGGCCCGCCAGCAGGCAGACGTGGCCGTCACGGCGATGCACACCCGCGCCACCGTCGCGCCCATCGCAGCCGCCAAAGGCGTGCGCGGCAAGTGGACCGGCGAGGTGACCAACAAGGCCGCGCTCATCCAGCACATCGCGGCTCAGCTGGCCAGCGGTGACGAGAGCCTGCTCCACCTGCTCGACGTGAACCCGTCGAACCTCAACAAGCTGGCCGACATGCAGAAGAGCGGCCTGAAGTTGCCGGGCACCAAGCCCGTGTTCACCGAGTCGCTGAGCGTCCGCAAGGTCGCTTGATTGAACCCAGTGTGGTTCACGGCGTTGCCCACGTGCTGGGTCTAGGGGTGCCAAGCCGTGAACTACCCGCGAGCGTTTCGCTCGCCCGAGGCCCGCGTTGGGGCGTGATCGGAAATCAGCGCAGCAGTGCCGACACAGGGGTGCAAGTCCCTGATGCAAGCGGAAACCCCGCCTCTGCGAGTCGAAAGACCACCCGGGATGGAAGGCCCGGACCCTTTTCACCCACCAGGAGCTACTCATGCCCAAGGACTTCAAGCAGCCCCAAGCCTTCGAAGAAGGCGACGCCCCGCACATCGACCTGCACGCCGTCGACTCCAGCAAGCTGGCCGCCGTCGGCTACGACGCCAGCACCCAGACCCTGGCCGTGACGTTCAAGACGGGCAATGCCGTCTACCACTACCCGAACGTCAGCCCCCAGCAGTACGCCGACTTCATCGGCGCTGAGTCCGTCGGCAAGCACTTCATCGCGCACTTCCAGTCTGCGCCGTTCAAGAAGTACGCCATCGGCGCCAAGGCCGAGGCCTGACCACTCAACGGGGCGGCGGTGTAGGAAATCGGCACCACGCCAGCCGCACGGGGAACAGGAAGGTTAGAGCCCTCATCCGATGCCCGTCGAGTCGGGAAACCGTACCGCTGTATCGCCGGGGTTGCGTCCGGCCCGCCCCACCAAACCACCGAGATTCACATGAGCACAACCCAAGTCGAGCTGCCGCGCTACCGCTGCCACAAGATCGTCAGCGCCGCCAAGATCACCGAGCTGCGCGGCAACGGCCTGCAGAACGCCCCTGACGTCGTCCTGGGCGAGATCGGCGCCATTGCGTGGCTCGATGAGGCCTGGCACGCGAAGCACCGGCCGGAGGTGGGCGGCTACTACGTCGTCTACAGCGACGGCTACCTCAGCTACAGCCCGGCCAAGGCCTTCGAGGAGGGCTACACCCGCGAGCCGGCGAACTACCAGGAGCGCGTGCGCCGCGAACTGGCCGAGCGCACCGGCGAGCTGGACCGGTTGAGCGCTTTCATCGGCGGCCCGAACGCAGCCTGCCTCACGACTCTGCAGCATCAGTTGATGGGCGAGCAGCAGCGCGTGATGCGCGATCTGGTGGATGTGCTGGCCCGTCGCATCGCCGCCTTCCAGGACTGACGCCATGCGATCTATCCGCCTCTGGATGACCGCCTTCATCGCTGTTGTGGCGGTGCTGGTCATCTCCTCCCTTGGGAGCCCTCAGTGAAAGAACGGCCCATCCCCTTCAGCGCGCCGATGGTGCGCGCCACCCGCGCCGGCACGAAGACGCAGACGCGTCGCATCGCCAAATGGTGCAACGTGGCCGCGGGGCTCAACATGAGTTTCTCGGGTCTGCGCGCCGTTGAAACGCCCGCCGGCTGGGTGCTGGAGTCGGACACCCGGACATCCAGCGAATGGCGATGTGATCCGACGCCATGCCCATACGGCCGGCCCGGCGACCGGCTGTGGGTGCGCGAAGCGTTTCGGTTCCCGGAGAGCCTGGACCATCTCTCGCCATCAGCGGTCGGCGACAAGGCGCTGGACGCCGGCTATCCCAAGCCCTGGTGTCCGACTCAGTTCGAGGCCGATGGACAGCGCCGCACCGTTCAGGAATGGCGCGACTTCGTGACGCCACCGACGCCGAACGAGCCCGGCCGCCTGCGCCCGCCGATGTTCATGCCGCGCTGGGCCAGCCGCGACACGCTGGACGTCAACTTGGTGCGCGTTGAACGCCTGCAGTCGATCAGCCGCGAAGACGCGCTGGCCGAGGGCATCGTGAAGTTGAAGGACGGCGGCTATGGCCTGCCGGCCGGCGAGCACTACCACTTCAGCGACCCGCGGCAGAGCTACTTCAGCCTGTGGGAGGCGATCAACGGGCCGGGCAGCGTCGAGGCGAACCCGTTCGTGTGGGTCGTGGGCTGGCATCCGCTGGAGGCAGACCATGGCTGACACCGCCAACACGGGGCCAATGACATTCCACCTGTGCGTCAGCGTCCGCGGTGCGCTGCGCTGGCCCAACACCCGTCTCGCCGGCATGTTCCGCAAAGACGGCCGGCGCCTGAAGGGCTCCGAGGTGCGCGAACACCTGATGGACCAGCTCGCGGCTGGCCGCGAGCACATCCCTTGCGACAAGACCTGTGCGAATCCATGCCCTCGCGCTGGATGCGCGGGATTCGACTACGGCCCCGAGGGCGGCTGTCCTGGCTATCCCACGCAGGAGGCCACCCATGGCTGAGAAATCCGAAATCTCCTGGACCGACGCCACCTTCAACTGGTGGGAGGGCTGCACGAAGGTCGGCCTCGGCTGCGACGGCTGCTACGCCGAGGCGCGCAATAAGCGCTTCAGCGGTGGCCAGGCCATCAACTGGGGCCCAGGCGCACCGCGGCGGCTGACCAGCCAGCACAACCGCAACAACCTGGAGCGGTGGAACCGGAAGCGCTTTTACGAGTGCGAGAGATGTGGCTTCCGCGGCGAAGACGACGCCGAGTCGTCCCGCCTGTGTATCTGCATGACGTGCGGCACGCGCCTGACGCCGACCCGCCGCCGCGTCTTCTGCTCCAGCCTGTCGGACCTGTTTGACAACGAGGTGGAGCAACTCTGGCGGGACGAGATGTTCGCCAAGGCCGAGGCCTGCACAAACCTGGACCTCTACTGCCTGACGAAGCGCATCGGCAACGTCCGACGCATGGTGCCCGAGAGCTGGCTGAAGCAATGGCCATCGCACATCCGCCTTGGCGCCACCATCGTGAACCAGCCCGAGGCCGAGCGGGACATCGCGAAGCTGACTGCACTGCGCTGCCCAAACTTCCTCAGCATGGAGCCGCTGCTTGGCCCGGTGGACCTGACCACGCTGCGCGTGCCCAACACCGTGCTGCGCAACATGGTTCCGGCCATCACCAAGCTCGACTGGGTCATCGTCGGCGGCGAGAGCGGGCCCAGCGCACGGCCGATGCACCCGGACTGGGTGCGCAGCCTGCGCGACCAATGCGCCGAGGCCGACGTGCCGTTTCACTTCAAGCAGTGGGGCGAGTGGGTCAGCGTCAGCGAGCAACCTGGCGCGGGGCCGCATCACCAGTTCGACGACGGCGCCACGGTTCGACGCATCGGCAAGAAGGCCGCCGGCCGCCTGCTCGACGGCCGCACGCACGACGGCTTCCCGTCATGAGCCGCAGAGCCCGCCAGCGCCAGGCCGCACGCCCCTGGACCCAACCCCAGCCCGAGCCCCCGCCCATCCCGTGGGACGCAATCGAAGCTGACCTGCAGCGCAGGCAGCAACAGCAACCGAAAGGAGATGCCTGATGGCCACGAAGTACGACTACACGAAGCTCGACGCGGCGATCTTGAAGTCGCTCAACGAGAGCAACCCCGTTTTGTTCACCGGCCTGTACCAAGGCAAGGTCCGCGCAGCCGCGGAGGCGCTGGAGGACCAGGCGCGCGGCCATACCAAGTCCAAGAGGGATGAGAAGCCGTCCTGGCGCTTTGTCGACGGCCGACTCCAGGCTCTGCGCAAGGCCGGCAAGGTCAAGTACCAGCGCAAGCCCGAGGGCTGGGTGCTGGTCAAGGCGGAGGCCTGATCGATGTTCAAGCACCTGATCCTGTACCGCATCGGCGGCGACATGCCGGGCAGCGCTGAGGGCCTGTGCGAGATCCTGGCGCAGAGCGCGTTCGTGGCCACCGGCCCCACGCAGAAGCAAAGCACCGGCTGGGTGCCGCCGCGGGGCGACGACCACGGCCCCTTCGTCCAGGTCATTGACGGCCACTGGGTTGTCAAGCTGCAGACCGAGACGCGCCTCCTGCCCAACTCGGTGATCGAGGACCGGCTCGAAGAGCTGGCCGACCACGTCGAGAAGGGCACAGGCCGCCGGCCCGGCAAGAAGGCCCGCCGCGACCTGAAGGAGCAGGCCATCCACGAGCTGCTGCCCAAGGCCTTCACCAAGCGCACGAGCATGCTGGCGTGGATCGACACCGAGGCCCGCATCCTGGCCGTCGACGCCGGCAGCCAGGGCAGGGCGGACGAGTTCGTCTCCATGTTCGTGCAGCACGCCAGCACTGGCCGCATGAACCTGGCGCTGATGCAGTCCAAGGAATCGCCGGCCGCCTGCATGGCGGCGTGGCTGCTGGACGGCGACATGCCTGAGGGCTTCGCCATCGACAGCGACTGTGAGCTGAAGGGCATGGACGAGCGCAAGCCCGTGGTGAAGTACGCCCGCCACCCGCTCGACATCGACGAGGTCAAAGCCCACCTGACGAGCGGAAAGATGCCGACCAAGATGGGCATGAGCTACGCCGAGCGCGTGGCGTTCGAGCTGAACGAGGCCGGGCACATCAGGCGGCTGTCCTTCCTGGACCTGGCTTTCGAGGGCCGGCCGGAGGTGGCGGCCGACGAGCAGTTCGACGCCGACGTGGCGCTGGCCACCGGCGAGCTGCGCAAGCTGATCGCGTCGCTGATGCATGCGCTGGGTGGGGAGTACGTGCCGCCCATCGAAGAGGCCGCGGCCTCGCCCGCGACGCCGACCGGCGACGAGCCGGACCCGCTTTACGACCAGGCGGTCGCCGTCGTGCTGCAGCACAAGAAGGCGTCGATCTCGCTGGTCCAGCGGCATCTGCGCATTGGCTACAACCGCGCCGCCCGGCTGCTGGAGACCATGGAGAGGACGGGCCTCGTCTCGCCGATGGCCGCCGACGGTCAGCGCCAGATCACCGAAGGGGAGCACGCCTGATGCGATCCACCTACACCTACGCCACCCTGGAAGTCAGCCGCTCGACGTATCAGGAGATCGCCAAGCTGCTGCGTGACGCCGGCTACGACCATGCCTTCGACGCCGAGACCGGCGCCATCGACATGCACGGCATTGGTCTGCTCAAGGCTGAAGCCGAGGACGCTGCCTACAGTCTCGACGCTGATCCTGCCGGCATCCGTGCCCGGGTGGCTCACGCCATCACTGGAGCCCTGATGCTGGGCGCCCAGAGTGGTCAGAAGCCGCCCGAGGGCCACTGGCTGACCGAGTTCTACCGCATGGCTTGGGCCGAGCGAAACGAGCCCCGCCACTTCGACATCGTCGAGGAGGTGCTGATCGAGGCACGCCGACTGGTGTCGGGGTGCGAACGTTCCGGAATCGCCTTGACCGTCGAGCGTCGGCCGTTGAAGCCGCTCGCCATGGGCAACGAAGAGCAGGTCGTCACGGTCTGGCCCCTCGTGCCACGCGGCGAAGGGAAGCTGTGGTGCATCCACATCCCCGGCCCTGGAGAGATCCACGCGATGCCCAATCGCGCAACAGCGAACCGCTGCGCCTGGGGAAGCAATCACGCAATCTTCAAGTGGCTGGACGAGAAGCAGGCGGGCCAGACGCCCGAGGAGATCGCTGCGTGGCCCGCGCGCGAATCTGTCACGGCGGTCGTTCGGGAATGGCCCGGCACGCCTGAAGAGCACGCCGCAGCCCTGAAGGCCTTCGACCCGGTCGCCTGGAGGATCGCATGACGGACGACCTCGACCGAGCTCCGCTCAGCAAGCCCGCCGGCTGGTCCTTCTCGCAGATCGACGACCGGACCATCCGCATCACCGATCCCCTCGCTCCGGGTGACCTGGTCATTACCCTCGACGACCAGGCCGTAGCCATGCGCGTGCTCTGGCGACTCGCATCGGACTTGATCGCAGCGCCTGCAGCCCAGCAGTGGCTGCCTATTGAGACGGCGCCGACGGACGGGCGCGTGCTGCTGCTTGGCTACTTCAACGCAGTCGGCAAGTGGCGCACGCTGCGCGGCGAGTGGATGAGCGCCGACTACATCGCCGAGAACTGGGAGAACCCAGACGATGGCGAGCCCGGCTGGTACGAGACCAGTGTCGAGAACGACGACGTGCCCAACTGCTGGCGCACTGATCCAACCCACTGGTTGCCGCTCCCCGCTTCTCCTGGAGCAGCCCAGCCTGCAGCCACTCAGGCAGAGCCGGCCGCACCGGTGGATGTTGTGCTTCCTCCGCTGCCTGAGACGGTCTACAGCCTCTTCTATGAAGACGAGGGCGACGAGGATCACGGCGACGAGGGCTACCAAGAGGTGCTCGACGAGCCTGGCTACACCGCCAAGGAAATGCGCGACTACGCCCGCGCTGCCATTGCAGCCGCCCCTGCCGCAGCAAGCGTGCCGGCTGAGTGGCGCGAGTTCGTCGAGCGTGTCGCCAAGCAGAAGCCGGAGAAGCCCGACCACTGGAGCGCGTGCAGCCAGTGCGAGCACAACATCAGTGATGCGGAGGACTTGCTCTCCACAGATCCTGCCACTGCACCAGATGCACAGCAGCAGGGACAGGGGGACCGTCCATGAGCAAGGGCTGCAACTACGAAGCGCCGACCTTCGGCGCCAGTTACCCGGACGGCACCTGCATTGACGGATGGATGTGGGATCTCGACTCTGGCGACGGAGACGGGCTGACCAGCGGAGGCGACGAGCCGTGCCCCTACTGCAACACCGTCGAGTACCTGGAATGGCAGGGCCTGGCCGTCGGCGGGAATGCCCGCCAGCGCCGCAAGGCTCGCCGCGCCGAGGTGAAGCGCGTGCAGGCCTGGGCGATTTCTCGGTCCACGTTCCACCCGGTCACCGGAGTGAACCTGTTCAGGGCTCGCCGGGCCGCCGCCGCTCCCGGCCCCTCACAGGGAACAACGACATGAGTGACGAATTCCTTCAGGGTGTCTGCGTCGCCCTCCAGCATGTCAAGGCCTGCGATGCGGTCGCGTGGGGTGAGATCGTGCGCGCTGTTGGCGAGGACGACATGCTGCGCTACGCCGCGCACATTGAGCCCGAGGAATGGGAGCTGGCAGGGTTCGATCAGCACGCCAAGTCCGAGCTTGGCCGTGGCAAGCCCAGGAAAGCCACAACGCTGCGATACCGAGCGGCCGACGGCACGGTGAAGACCACCGAGTTTCCTGGTGAGTTGCCTCCCCAGTCGGCGCCCAGCGCCCACGCCTTAGTTGAGCAGTGCCGCGCCGCGCTGGCAGAAGAACTCAGCGCCTGGGACATCGATCCGCCGCTGCACCACGTCAAGCAAGCTCACGACGCCTGCGTGTCGTGGCTTGCCGCCAATCCCATCAATGCCGGTCAAGTATGAAACTCACCAAGCCCCAGCGCGAGGCGCTGCGCCTCAAGTACGACGGTCTGTGCGCCTACTGCGGCAACCCGCTGGGCGACCGATGGCACGCCGACCATATCGAGCCTGTGGAGCGCAAGCTGGAGGCCGTGCGCAAGGACGGCGTCTACAGTCTCCGCACGACTGGCGAGGTGCATCGGCCCGAGCGTGACGCCATTGCGAACCTGAACCCGGCCTGCGCACCGTGCAACATCGACAAGCACACGCTGTCCCTTGAGCAGTGGCGCGACCTGATGCAGCGCTCGCACGAGGTCATACACCGAGACAGCGGCACCTATCGGCGCATGAAGCGATACGGCTTGATTGTCGAGAGCCGGGCGCCCATCGTCTTCCACTTCGAGCGCGTGGTAGCCCAGGCCGCTGCCGCCTGAAATTCAAGTCCCCCATTGCCAAACACCCCCATGACCCCCACACCCGCACCCGCACCATCCTCCCAGCCTGGACCTGAGGCCTGGGCCATGACCGGCGACACGGACGGCTGGACGGCCAGCCACGACGGCATCGGCTCCAGCGAATACCGCGCGATCAAAGATGCATCCGGCACTGTTGTCGCGCTCGTCGTCGCGCAGAGCGATGACCACTGGGCCAATCTGGACACGGAGACGCCGGGCCGCCTGATCGCCGCCGCGCCGGATCTGCTGTCCGCGCTGCGCGACCTGGAGGCCTGCTATTGCGATGCGCGCGAAGAGATGTCTCGCGCCGAGCGCGCTCATCACCGCAACGTGCTGATGGCCGCCCGCGCCGCCGTCGCCAAAGCCACCGGAGCCCAAGCATGACCACCGAAACCCAAGCCCCTGATCCTGCACCGGCATACCGCATTGAGACGGTGGGCGACATGCTCAAGGTTCCGGCTGAGCGGCGTAGCGACATGCTGCGCGAGATTGAGCAGGCGCTGCTGTTTCACGAGTTTTCTGCCAGCCTGGCAACCGACTGCGGCATGGACTTCCCCCCGCTCAGCGGCCTTGACTGGACCGATGACGGCGACCGTTCGACGCATTTGCAGGCTAACGGCAAGCCGCTGCTGTCGATGAAGGTCACCAAGTCGGCCGCCGCAATCCCAGCCCCTGAGGGTGCCCATCTCAGTGCCGCAGACCTGGCCGAAGAGGTCGAGCGCCTGAAGACTCAGAACCGCGACGTGGCCTGGATGATCGTCAACAACGACCAAGAAGGCGCCGTGCAGTGGGCCAAGGGGCTGACGACTTCGCTCGACGACGAGATGGAGGTGCGGGCCCAATCCCCAGCAGAGGGGGATGCGGAACTGAAAGACGCCGCACATGCCGCGATTCGCGTGCTCGAAGACACCATGCTGCGGTCGCAGACCAAGGACGTAGAGACTCGGCGCCGGGCCGCATGGACGAAGCTGAACCAGGCGCTTGCCAATCTCGAAGCTAAGCCCCAGCCCAAGTGGGCGGCGACCCGCGAAGCGTTCGAGGCGTGGTGCGTGCAGAACTGCTATCCCACGTCGAAAGTCGCCAACGCCCACGACGAGGACGGCAGCCCGGTCTACACGGACCCGCGCACGCACGCGGCCTGGTTCGCTGTCCAAGACCTCGCCACCCAAGCCCCCGCGCCTGCACATGAGCTGACGGATGAGCAGATCGCCCGCACGCTGACCAAGACGCTGCGCGGCCACGGCAACAGCCCGCTGCTCGTCTTCGCAGACGGCGAGCCAACCAATGTCGGACGAGCGCTCGCCCAAGCGTTCCGCGCGACTCAAGCCTCCGCAGTAGCACATGCGCTGCCGCCCGGTCTTCGCCGCGCCGCCGAGCGTACCCGCGAAGACCTTGGCACGAACGGCACGAACTACCCCGACGTGCGGGAACTGCTGGCCTTTGCGGAGGCAGCCATCCAAACGGCGACCAAGCCCCCGGTACAGGACAAGCAGCCTCAGGCGGAGACGCTGACGGCTGAGCCCTTCAATGCAGCTTCGCCGTCTCCAGCACCTTGAGCAGCTCTTCAAGGGCCATGTTCCTGGCCAGCCACATCACCTTCAGCCGTTGCACTTCCCTCGGATCGCCATTGCGAACCTTCGGGTACATCTGGTGAATGGTCTCGTCGAACGCGACCACCCGAAGCCATGCGTCATCGATCTCACGCGCTGTAGCCATAACGTCGATTCTGCGCCTATGACCATCCACTGCCCATACTGCAAGCAACCAGCCGAGTTGGTGACCGGCGCCGAGATCTACCGGCACCGGCCCGACCTTGCCGCGCTGAACTTCTGGTCCTGCTTTCCGTGCGGGGCCTACGTCGGCTGCCACAAGCCGGGGGCCTATTTCTGGAAGGCAGGCAAGAAGGTCATCAGCGACGGCACCGTGCCGCTAGGCCGGCTGGCCGATGCCGAGCTGCGCCAGGTGAAGCAGGCCGCGCACGCTGCGTTCGATCCGACCTGGAAGGACCGCGGGCAGCCCCGCAGAACCGCCTACGCTTGGCTGGCGCACCAGTTGGGCATACCCGTTCAGGACTGCCACATCGGGCAGTTCGATGTCGATCAATGCCGGCGCGTCGTCACCATCTGCCGCGCGTTACGGCATTGATCGGTGAATCAGAGCCTGTGAACGGCGCTATTGATGCCCGCATGCAGTGATGAAAACAATTCCATATGCGGTGATCTCAACAATTCCCCTCTGGAAGTGTAGTTCGCGATCTCGAAGGTGTGGGGTGCTGCGCATTTGGAGCTCAATGAGTGGTGTTGCATCCTTCTCAAGCGCTTCGTAACGCGTGACGTCCTTCAGCCATCGAGTTCGGTCAACTTCCAATATGCCAAGGCCTGAAAGATTGGCCAAATAGGCTGAGACGTTCTCCTCAAAAACTAAGCCTTCCGCCAATCGGTCTTCGGTTGCGTTTCCTAGAGAAATTGTTCCAGGCTCGCCGATGCGCTGTGCTAGAGCCGTCAAGTAGGGGACTCGCCCCTCCCTATAGATTCTCGGCAGCAATATCGCTTCGTCAGGAGAAATGTTGTTTATCACATTAACGAAACTCGGATGAGCATTCTTTACTCGTCGCTTGTCCGATGCGGAGGCAAGCAGTTTGGTATAAAGGTCAGATAGCTTTTCGTCCGAAACGTAGGTCAGCTTCTCGATGATCGGGACCGCTATCTCCGGCGCGGCCGGAATAACTTCGTCCTCAGGAACGGTTTCCATTTCTTTTCGATATTTATCCATGTTCTGCGTAAACAGAATGCGTGCCCGCTCATTGACCAGCGATATCGGGATAAGCAGCGTATTGCCTAGGCCTAACGAGGTCTCCAGCGCTTTCCCCACCTGGCGAACGCCCGGTTGCGCTAGATCGGCGTAGATCGTTTCCAGAAGGCCCGTGAACTTTGAGAAAGCGTCCGCGACGTGTGCAAGATCCAGTGTCATTTATCCTCCTACTGAGCATCTCAAGCTTATCCAGTTGCGAATGTTCTTGGACGCTGTAGAGTCCCGCCCACGCGACACAAAGGCTGGGTGATCCGGTCAAAACATCAAGCTGCGCCCCCTGGATGGGCGTAGCCATATCCGAAGCCCGCCCGGCACCCCTGGCGGGCTTTGTCGTTTCTGCGGTGCGCATCGAGCGACCGCGCCCGAACGCCCCGACGAACATGCGACCAGTCCAACCGCTCTAGCAGGAGGCGCGGGCAGTTCCGACGGGCCCCTCTTCCCGCCATGGCCAGGGCCTCCCGCTGTGAGCCGCAGCACCACACCTGAAAGGACCAGCATGAAACCCATGCGATCGTTTGCGTTCGCGCTCCTGGCTGTCGCTGCTGCGGCTATCACTGTCGTTCAAACCGTCTGGGACCGAACGGCCGAAAAGGTCGCCTCGGGCGTCCAGAGCCTGAAGGCCTGGGCGTTCGAGGGCGTGTCGCTGTTCGCCAAGCCGGCCGAGCCCGATGCCGAGGCGGTGCCGATGGTCCAGCGCGTGCGCCAGGTCGCCTACCGGCTTCGCCTCATCAAGCGCGAGCAGCCCATCGTCACGCCCCGCTGGCGGGCCTGTCCGTCGGTCTGAGTGCCGCTGACCTGCTGAGAGCCCGCATCACGCGGGCTCTTCTCTTTGAGCTTCTCGCGAGCGAGCCCAGAGAGAAGAGTTTCTCGGGCGCCGGCAAGGCTCCCCGGCCGAAAGGCCGGTGCCGGCGTCCACCTTCAACCGGCGGCGCCCATGAAAGACCTCCCGATGAGTGAACCTGCAAGCGGCGCCGTCGCCGGCATCGCGCTGTCCAAGTTGCTGCCCGCCGGTCTCGGCGCCAGCATCATGATTGCCGTCGACATGCCCAAGACTCGCGGCGAGCTCTTCGCGCGGTTCTTCGTGGCTTTCGCCTTCTCGCACCTGTTCGGCGACGTCGCACTGGGCGTCATCCAGCAATGGATCCCGCACGCCACCGGCAGGGCTGTCGACGGCGCGCTGGGGGCGCTGGGCTACTTCCTGGCAGGTGGCGTGGCAGTCCTCGCGAAGCGCTTCAAGAAGCAGCCGCTGGTGACAGCCGACAAGGTCCGGCGTCTGCTGAAGGGCGAGCCATGACGGCGGCCGTCGACCTCTGCAAGGCCTTCAACGCAGGCGCGCTGGCCCAGGCCTTGGCGCTGCTGCCGGCGAAGCTCGACAGCCTCGAAGCCCGCGTGACGCTGCTGGCCATCGGCCTCCAGGAGAGCGGCCTCAAGGATCGCGTGCAGGTCGTCGCCGGGGGAGGGCAGGGGCCCGCGCGAGGGCTGCTGCAGTTCGAGCTTGGCGGCGGCGTCCGCGGCGTGCTCAACCACGCGGCCAGCAAGACGCTCGCGCTGCAGGTCTGTTCGGCCCGTCGGGTGCCGGCGTCGACCGCCTCGGTGGTCTGGGGCGAGCTGAGCCGTGACGACGTGCTCGCGTTCGCCTTCGGCCGCCTGCTGCTGCTGACCGACCCGAAGCCGCTGCCGGCGCTGGGCGATGAGCAGGGCGCTTGGGGCTACTACCAGCGCTGCTGGCGCCCAGGCAAGCCGCACCCGAGCCGTTGGCCGGCGAACTATCAGGCCGCCCTCGATGCCATCCGTGTCTGAGCGCCTGGCGGGCGCCGTGCCGCACATCGCGGCCCTGCTCGTCATCGCCGCGCTTGCTTTCGCCGGCTACCAGTGGGCCCAGGTCCAGCAGCAGCAGCTCGAGAAGGCGGCTCTGGCTACCGAGTTCGGCGTGTACCGGGAGACCCTGGAGCGCCAGACACGCGAGTTGGTCCAGCTTGAAGCCCAGAAGGGCGCCCGCATTGCCAAAACCCGCCAGGAGGCTCTGGATGCTGAACTCCTCGCCCGGCAAGCTGCACAGGCTGACGCTGATCGTTTGCGCGGCAGTGCTGGCCAGCTGCAGCGCTATGCCGAAGACCTCGCCACCTCCCTCGCTGATCGTGCGCGAGATGCAGCCGCTGCCAGCCGCTGCACGGCAGCCGAAGGACGTATCCGACAACTCTCCGAGCTGGTCGGCGCGCTTGACGACTTTGCGGAGCAGGCTGCAACAGCCGCCGAAGTCCGCGGGCGCGCCGGGCTCCTCTGCGAGCGCACCTTTGACGCGCTGACGCCTGAGCCATGACTGCGGCCAACTGGCACTGCCAGCCCACCAGCGTGACGGTGCGGCTGCTGCCGGGCCCTGACAAGGATCAGGCCTATGCGGACCGCGTCAAGCCTGTCGCCATGGCTCAGGCCGAGTTGCTGGGGGCCAAGCTGGCGTACCTACATGCGGCAAGCCGCACCGACGGAGGCGAGGTCACCGTTCGCCAGTGGAAGGGCTTGGCACGGCAGCTCCGCGCTGACCACGGTGTCTTGTACGCGCTGATGGAGCGAAACCATCACTACATCTGGGTGTGCACCGAGACCTTCCGGCACACGCCGCTGGTCCTCCCTGGCCTCAACGAACCGCCCTTGAAGGAATCCCAATGAGCTACTCCGTGAACATCCTGGCGCCTTCCAAGGTAGCCGCCAAGAAGGCGCTCGCCGTCGAGATCGAGCGCATGACCAACCAGCTGAGCGAAGCCCAGGGCGTGATCGCGTCGCAGATCGACAGCCTGCCCGACGACGATGCGCTCGACGTCTCGGTGAACCTCGGCAGCCAGTTGCACGAGGGCACCGCCGTCTCCAGCCTGACCTTCACCGCCAACCTGGTGCAGCGCCCGCGCTGATCGCTATGGCCGACATGCTCCGCCACGCGCCGCTGCCCGTCTTCGACGCCAAGAAGGACGGCAACCCCTTCCGCTGGGTCGTCGCCATCGCGCCGAAGGTCCGCGCAGCTCGCCAGCACGCCTGCGACAACCAGGCCTACGAGCGCTGGTGGGATCGCGCTGCCGCACGCCTCCCGGTCCAGAAGTGAGCAAGCGCCGCACCCCAGGCCTCGCCCGGCCCATGCCGCCGCAGGACCTGGAGCAACAGGACATCGCCTTCCGCCCCGCGCCCGAGCTGCTCGCGTGGGTGCAGAAGAACATCCTGGCCGAGGACGGCCCGCTCCACAACCCGGAGCACAAGCACCTCAACCACGCGGACCTTGAGTTCATGTGGGCCTCGCAGGGCTTCACCAAGGCGGGCCGCCAAGTCGCCGGCACGGCCGAGGAAGTGACCTTCCGCGCTGGTGGCTGGCAGAAAGGCCGCCAGGTCAGCCAGATGGTCGAGTGGTTCGGTCGCATCCCGGACTACCTCATCACGCTGGACGCGAGCTACTGCCGCCAATGCGAGGACGCCGAGTTCTGCGCGCTGGTGGAGCACGAGCTGTATCACATCGCCCAGGTCGAAGGCGCGTTCGGCCCGGAGTGGAAGAAGGACGGGACCCCCAAGATCGCCATCCGTGGCCACGACGTCGAGGAGTTCGTCGGTGTGGTTCGTCGCTACGGCGTGGGGGGTCCTGAGGGCTCGATTTCGCGTCTGGTGGCAGCGGCCAACAAGGCGCCCGAGGTCAGCCGAGTTGCCATGGCCGCAGCGTGCGGCACTTGCTTGCGCCGCGTTGCGTGAGCGTTGAGTCGCGTTTAAGTTGGACGCATCGATATGGCTGCTCTGAACGGCGCCGTCAAGGTCTTCATCGTCGAGCGGCTGGCGTGCTTTGAGACGCCCACGGACGTGCAGAAGGCCGTTAAACAGGCTTTCAACGTCACGGTGAGCCTGCCGCAGCTGGCTATCTACAACCCGAAATCCGCCTCTGGCGCACGCCTGAGCAAGGACCTGAAGGACGTTTTCGAAGCAACGCGCGCCAAGTTCCTGGCCGACACCAGCGACATTGCAATCTCACACAAGGCCTACCGTCTTCGGGTGCTGGACCAAGCGTTGGTCACCGCTGCGAAGAACGGGAACACGGCCATGGTGATGCAACTGCTGGAGCAGGCCGCCAAGGAAGACGGCGGCGCGTTCACCAACCGTCAGAAGCTGGAGCACACGGGCAAGGACGGAGGGCCCATCCAGCACAAGCACGCGCTACGGGTGACCGATGCGGAGCGGGCCAGCCGGCTTGCTGCGCTGATCCACAAGGCCAAGGGCGCAGCCAGTGAAGCTCCGGCCGACAAGCCCTGACCTGACGCCGAAGGAGATCGCCAAGCTACTCCCGAACCTCACACCCGAGGAACGGGAGGAGCTGGACGCTCTGCTGTTCGACGGCATGCCTGTGTGGATGCCGCAGGTCGGACCGCAGACGATGGCCTTCGAGTCCGAGGCCGACATCGTGTTCTACGGTGGCGCGGCCGGCGGCGGCAAGACCGACCTGCTGCTGGGCCTCTGCCTCACGGCACAGGAGCACAGCATCATCTTCCGCCGCGAGGCCGTGCAGCTCATCGGCATCGAAGAGCGCATGACCAAGATCCTGGGCACGCGCCAGGGCTACAACAGCACGACGGGCGTGTGGCGGTTGCCTGGCGACCGGGTGATGGAGCTGGGTTCGGTCAAGCTGCCGGACGACTGGATGAAGTACCAAGGTCGGCCGCACGACCTGAAGGCCTTCGACGAGATCACCCACTTCCTGGAGAGCCAGTTCCGGACGCTGATCGGCTGGATGCGGACGGACAACCCGAATATCCGCCAGCGCGTGGTGTGCGCCGGCAACCCGCCGACGGATGCCGATGGCGAGTGGGTCGTGCGCTTCTGGGCGCCCTGGCTGGACCCGCAGCACCCGAACCCGGCCAAGTCTGGCGAGCTGCGCTGGTACATCACCAACGAGAAGGGCGAAGACCAAGAGGTTCCCAGCGGCAGCCTGGTGATGGTGGGCGACGACATGGTCAAGCCCAAGAGCCGAACGTTCATCAGCTCGTCGGTCGACGACAACCTGTTCCTGAGCCTCACTGGCTACAAGGACACGCTGCGCGCGCTGCCCGAGCCCCTGCGCTCGCAGATGCTGCGCGGCGACTTCCAGGCCGGCCGCACCGATCCGGTGTGGCAGTTGATCCCCACCGAGTGGGTCAAGGCCGCCATGGCGCGCTGGAAGCCCAGGGACAGCAAGGGGCCGATGACGTGCCTAGGCTTTGACCCGGCCCGCGGTGGCATCGACAAGTCGTCAGCTGCCCGCCGGCATGGTGACTGGTTCGACGAGATGGTGACCGCGCCCGGCATCGTGACGAACGACGGGCCGAAGGCGGCCGGCTTCGCGGCACCGTTGTTGCGCAATGGCGCGCCCATCGCCATCGACAGCATTGGCGTAGGCGCTGCGGCGCTGGATTTCCTGGTCGGCCTGAATCTGACGGTGTTCCCCGTCGTTGGATCGGCCGGCAGCAAGCGCATCGACAAGACCGGCAACCTGCGCTTCAAGAACGTGCGCGCCGAGATGTACTGGCGCCTGCGTGAGGCGCTGGACCCGACGAACGAGGTTCAGATCGCGCTGCCCGACGACAAGGAGCTGCTCGGCGATCTCTGCGCCGTTCGCTACAAGGTCGTGCAGATGGGCCAAGAGGCTGGCATCCAGGTGCGCGACAAGGACGAGATCCGCGAGGTGCTGGGGCGCTCCCCAGACAAGGGCGACGCTGTCGCCATGACCTTCGCCGACGGCATTCCGCCGCCAGGCATGACAGCAGAGGCGGAAGCGTTCCGCAACCGCCCTCGCTATTCCTGAGAAACGCACATGCAAGCTGGCACGACCAATCTGCAGCCGTCACGCCCCGACCGCGACCGCGCTATGGGCGATGGGATGGACCTGCACGCCCTGGAGCGCCTGGTCGAGGACTGCGCCAATCAACCCGAATGGCGCAACCTCGCCGACAAGGCTGCGTCATACATGGACGGCAAGCAGCTCAGCGCCGCCAAGCTGGCCCAGCACGAGGAGACTGGAGAGCCCAGCACCATCGTGAACCTCATCGCACGCACGGTGAACGGCGCACTGGGGAACGAGGCGAAGGCTCGAACTGATTGGCGAGCCAACGCCGATGCCGGCGCGTTCACGGATGTGGCCGAGGTGTTGAGCGAGCGCCTGAAGGAGGCGCAGCGGGAGAGCTTCGCCGACCTGGCCATCTCCGACGCCTACCGCAGCCAGCTCGTGCCTGGCATCGGATGGGTCGAGGTCTCGCGTAGCCCGGACGTTCTCGCATACCCGTATCGGGTCAACTGCGTGCACCGCAACGAGGTGTGGTGGGACTGGCGCGGCCGTGATCCCGACATCAACACCAAGCGTTGGGTGTGCCGCCAGCAGTGGGTGGACCTGGACGAGGCCGTGTTGTGGTTTCCGCAGTTCCGCGACGTGTTCGAGCTGGGTTGCCATAGCGGCGTGTTTACCGACGCCATGCAACAGACCATCCTCGCATCGGAACGGTTTGACGACCTCCACGACATCCGCAGCAGCTACAGCCGCCAGCAGGAGGAGTGGCTCGACAACGCTCTGCGGCGACGCGTGCGCTTCTACGACATCCACTACAGGGTGCCGAAGATCGTGGTTGCGCTGGTCGCCGGCACGCGCCGCGTGCTGTTCAACGAGCGCAACCCGCTGCATCTGGCCCTGCTGCAGCGCGGCAAGGCGCAGCTTGTGAAGGGACCTAGCTACAAGATCCGCCGGGCCCTGTTCTGCGGTCCCTTCCGGCTCTTCGACGTGGAGACGAAGCTACGCAAGTACCCGCTCATTCCGTTCTTCTGCTACCGCGACGACGAGAAGGGCACGCCCTACGGCCTGGTGGCCGGGATGATCGACCCGCAGGACGAATACAACGAGCGCCGCTCGCGCCTGCGCTGGCTGCTCAAGGCCAAGCAGACCTACGTCGACAGCGACGCGATGGACCCCAAGTTCAACACCCTGCGCGACCTGGCGCTGGAGGTGATGCGCCCCGACGGCTTCTTTGTCATGAACAAGGACCGCAAGAACAAGGACGCGCTGCGCGTCGAGCAGAACCTGCAGCTGAGCAACGAGCAGGTCATGGTGATGCAAGACGCCAAGCAGCTGATCCAGGATGTGCCGGGCATCTACTCGGCGTTGCTGGGCTCCGGCGCCGACGGCGTGCGCAGCGGCACCGCGCTGAATAGCCTGGTGGAGCAGTCCATCACCAGCCTGGGCGAGACGAACGACAACTACCGCTACGCCCGCACGGCCGTGGGCGATGCGTTGGCCGATCTGATCGTCGAGGACCTCAGCCAGCCAGAACTGCAGGTCGAGGTCGGCGCTGGCAAGAAGGCCCGCGTCATCGTGTTGAACACCTTCACGCCCGAGGGCATCCCGGTCAACCACGTCCAGGACGCGCCAACCCGCATCGGCCTGGGCGATGTGCCCAGCACGCCGGCGTTCCGCGCTCAGACGCAGGCCGAACTCGGCAACGCGCTGGCCGCCGCCGGCAACGATCCCATCGCCCGCGGCGTGCTGCTGCCCGCCTACATCGAGTCGACGAACCTGGAGAACCGCCACCTCTATGCGAAGTGGCTGCGCCAAAAGTACGGCGTGCCCGAGCCCGGCGAGGAGGCCGAGGTCGACCAGGACCCCGCAGCCGAGCAGTTGGCCAAGCAGCAGCAAGAGGCCCTGGCCCAGGCCGGCCAGGAGCTGCAGATGCGCGGAGCGACGGCCGACGTCGCCAAGAAGGAAGCTGACGCCGCGCTCACAGCGGCCAAGGCCCAGCGCGAAGGAGCGCTGACGCAGATTGATCTGGCGCAGGCCGCCCAGCCTGCTCAAGAGCCGCAGTTTGACCCCCAAGCCGACGAAGACGCTCGCATCCAGGCAGCGCTCGCCGAAGCGGCCTGACACCGATTCGCCTCCGCGGGCGCCGGCCCTGCGGATGGTGTAGCAGCCGGCACCCCTGAAGCCCACCCCTGAGGTGGGCTTCGTCATTTCGGACCTCTCCGACACGAGGAAGAAGCCATCCATGAGCACCGCAAACCTCCAAGCGCGCATCGACGCGCTGAACCCTGACACCGTTGACTGGTCCGACCCCGCGCTTTATGAGGGCCTGGGGATCGGCATCGAGGAAGGTGACGAGGACGAGCAGGACAAGGGCGATAGCGCCACGGCCGCCGCAGCAGCACCCGCAACCGCTCCGGCGGCTGCACCCGCTGCCGCTCCGGCTCCGGCGCAAAGCAGCGAAGCGCCCGCAGCTGCACCTGCAACGAGCGACGCGGAGCACGTTGACGGCGTAGCAACCGCAGACGGCAAGCGCGTGATTCCCTACGCTGTGCTGAAGCAGACGCGTGAGTCCGAGCGCCATGCGCGCGAGGAGAACACGAGCCTGCGTGCACAGCTGGAGGAAGCGCAGCGACAGCTGAACGCCGCCGGCAATCCCGACCTGGCCGCCCGCGCCTCGTCGGCTCCCGAGACCCTGACGCCTCAAGAACTGGCCGAACTGGAGCAGGACTACCCGAGCCTGTCCAAGCTGGTCAAGGTCGTGATGGCGACCCAGGAGAAGCTGCAGACCGCCGCCACGGCGCCGGCCCCTGCAGCGGCTGCACCGACACCGGCCACCGCGCCGCGTGCCGAGCCCGAGAGCGACGAAGAGGCGTTCGACGCAGCCATTGCCGGCGCACCGCTCATCTCAAAGTGGATGAGCGATGGCGGCCCCGAATGGGACCGTGCTCGCGCCATCGATGGCCTCCTGAAGAACGACCCCAATAGCGCCGGGCTCACCTATGCCCAGCGCTTCGACAAGGTCGAACGGATGGTGGCCGCCGAGTTCGGCATTCAGCGTCCGTCCGCGGCACCCGCACCGACCCCGGCCGCTCCCGCGGCCTCGCCTGCACCGGCGGCAGCCCCCGCGCTGCCCGCCGCAAAGGCAGCCCCCATGCCATCGCTCTCGGACCTCGGCGGCTCCACCCCGCAGTCGGCCGAGGACGCCATCAGCAGCAAGACCTCTGCCGACCTCCTCGCATCGACCGAGGGGATGAGCGAGAAGCAGCTGATGGAGATGGCCGGGATCTATTTCTGATTGATCCGAAAGGTTTGACATGACGACCATCTCCAAGGATTCGGCCATTGCCGTCAAGAAGGAGTCGGTAGCGCTGGCCGCCCTCGGCCTGCGCAAGCCCACCAACCTGACCAAGCTGGTGGGCCAGGCCCCGCAGCAGGCTGGTGCCGAAGCGACGCTCAAGCAACAGTCCAACCCCGGCATGCCCGGCATCATGGTCCGCGACCTGGCACAAGGTGCTGGCGACAAGGTGACCATCGACGCCGTCGACATCCTGACCGGCAAGCCGATCATGGGTGACCGCATGCGCGAGGGCAAGGGCGTGCCCATCGGCCTGTCGTCGATGGAGGCCCGCATCGACAACGCGTCGATGGTGGTCTACCCGGGCGCCAAGATGACGCAGAAGCGCACCGCGCACCGCCTGCGTTCGGTGGCCATGGCCCAGCTGATGGGCTACTTCCCCCGACTGCTGTGGCAGCGCGCGCTGACCCACATCGCGGGCGCCCGTGGCTCGCAGAACACCGTCGACTGGCACGTCCCCACGGCCGACGATCCGGACTTCTCCGAGATCATGATCAACCCGGTGCTGGCCCCCAGCTACAACCGGCACCTGGTCATCGACGGCAACGAGCTGATCCAGGGCGGCCAGCAGCTCGCCAACATCGACAGCACGGACGGCTGGAAGTTGGGCCACATCGATGCGCTGGCCGAGTACCTGGACAGCATCACGTTCAAGGTGCAGCCGATCAAGCTGCCGGGCGACCCGGCGGCCGACGACGAGCCCATCAAGGGCGTGCTGTATCTGGACCCGCAGGGCTGGAACCAGCTGCTGAAGGACCAGACCGCCGGCCACAACATCCGCACCTGGCAGGTCAACGCCCTGGAGCGCGCCAAGTTGATGGGCGCCAACATCCACCCGCTGTTCCGCGGCGAGATGTACATGTGGAACAACATCCTGCTGAAGAAGATGGAGCACTCGATCTTCTTCAACCCGGGTGACTTCACGCAGATCATCACCAACGCCAACCGGTACACGGGCGCGTCCAACAGCATGCCGACGGAGACCGCGCAGCAGGTCAATGCGGCGCTGACGGCCGGCTACCGGGTCACACGGTCGATCTTCATGGGCTCGCAGGCCTTCGCGCAGCTGATCGGCGCAAATGAGTCGTCTGGTGTGAACGCGGCCTTCAAGGAACGCGCCTTCGACTACGGCGAGAAGTACGAGGCCATGGGCCAGTGGATGGGCGGCGAAACCAAGCTGCGCTTCCGCTTCAAGGACCAGAACGGCCAATTCGAGTGGACCGACCACGGCGCCATCGTGATCGACGCAGCCGTCAAGTCCATCGGCAACTGATCGGGCGGGGCCGGGCGCACAGCCTGGCCCTTCCTCGTCCAACTTCAAGGAATCGACATGACGACTTTTAAGGGTCCTCAAAACACCGCTCCGCGCCAGACCTCCAGCGAGAGCGGCAATGCCTGGCAGGAAGATAACAAGGTGGCCATCGGCGCGAGCCTCACGACCAACGACGAGGTGATCGTCTTGGACGTGCCGGCCGGCGTGCGTCTGCACGGGCTCAAGTACCGCGCGGGTGACCTGGACACGGGCGCCGTGCTGGCCGTGAACCTGGGCTACCGCTCGGTTCACGCTGAGCAGAAGCTCGCCGCCGCGCCGACCTACTTCCTCGCTGCCAGCACGGCCTTCCAGGCCGCGCAGAACGGTTGGGTCGACATCCCGTTCGAGCCCATCACGTTCAACGAGCCGGTGCAGATCGTGCTCAAGCCGACGGTGAGCGCGGCTGGCCTGCCGGGCGCGACGTCCATCTGGGCCATCGGCGAGGGCCGCATCCTCGGCGTCGCCTGATCCGGGTCTGTGACCTGACGTGAGCGGGGCTTCGGCCCCGCTTTTTCATTCCGCAGACGAAGGACCAGCATGGAACTCGTTCAAGTTGAGTACATCGGCGCCAAGCCGATCAAGGAAGACAACGTCGCCCACACGGGCGCGGTCTGGCGTGGGGAGGGTGACGTTCAGTCGGTGCCTCTGGCAGCGTGGCCGAAGCTCGCGCAGCACACCGGCGTGTGGCGCCTGGCCGCTGGCGAGGCCACTCCATCCCTCAGCAGCGCGCCGTCGCCGACCCCTGTGGTTGCGACGCCTCCTCCCAGCCCCTCGACGGTCAAGGCTTCGACCGTCCTCTACGGCGCGGACCTCCCTGCGCTCATCGAAGTCGCCGGCACCGAGATCCAGCTCGGCGTCGTGGTGTCGGCGGCGCACGAGGCCAGCGGCCTGACGGTCGACGAGTGGAACGCGCTCGACGAGGCCGACCGCAAGGCGCGCATCGAATCGCTGATCGAGGCCGCCCGCACGGAAGCGGCCGATGAGCAGGCGAAGAAGGACCCGGCCGCCAAGGCGACGGAAGCTGAGAAGCCCGACTACAGCGCCATGACGGCCGCGCAGCTGCGTGCAGCGCTCGCCGACAAGGGTGTCGAGGTCAAGGGCAACCAGACCAAGGCGAAGCTCATCGAGCTGCTGGAAGGCGGGGCCTAAGCCATGGCGATGACCACTCTGGTCCGCACGTTCCTGCGCAGCGTGTCGACGACGCTGCAGGACATCGCGCCCCAGTTCAGCCGCTGGACCGAAATCGAGCTGGTGAACTACGCGAACTACGGCCAGATGGCCATCGCCAAGTACCTCCCGCAGGCCGGCTCGCGCGTCGATGCGATCCGCCTGAAGCCGGGCACGCGCCAGGACATCAGCAAGGTCCTGGCAGCCCACATCGTGCCCGGCGACGGCACTGTCGCAGTCGACACCATCGGCATCGCATTGCTGGACGTGGTGCGGTACATGGGCACGAACGGCTCGACGCCCGGCCGGGTGGTTCGCCTGGTGGAGAGCGAGACGCTCGACGCCCTGGACCCTGACTGGCACACGAAGGCCGAGGCGGTCGTGCGGGAGTACGTCTTCGACAAGCAGTTGCCGAAGGTCTTCTACGTCAGCCCCGGGGTGCACGCCGTCACGCCGGTCTGGGTGGAAATCTCCTGGCTGGCCGCGCCCCGCCGCATCCCGGCTGGCGGCGAGCCCGGAGCTGAGGCCTACCGGTTCGGCGGCGGGTCCAACGAGCTGCTGGGCATCGATGACCTGTTCGTCGAGGACCTGCAGAACTACGTCGTGGCGGTGGCGCTGCTCAAGGGGAGCAAGAACAACGTCAACCTCCCCAAGGCGCAGACGCACACCGGGCTGTTCATCAGCTCGATCAACGCGCAGGCCTCAGTGCTCACTGGCGTGAACCCGAACCTGAAGCAGCTGCCGTTCGCAGACGTGGCAGGGGGTGCGTGATGGATTTCCTGAACATGCTCAAGGGCGTGCTCGGCCAGGTCAAGGCCTGCCCCGAGGCCGAGGCCGCCGCCGCCATGCGCAACGCCTGCGCGGAGTTCCTGACCGAGACGCGCTGCATGCTGGGTGACGACGTCATCGCGACGGACGGCACTGTGCCCGCGCTGGCGGACATGCTCAGCCAGGTGGTCGACGTGGTGGAGGCTTCCATCGAGGGCGAGGACGTGCATGTCACGTACTACAACGACCCGGCGTTACGCGACCTCGGCCCGACCGACTGGCGGCTCACCTTCAAGGAACCGTCCGGCGAGCTGACGCTGACGCCCACACCGCCGGCCGCGGTGAACCTGCGCCTCATCCGCATCTTGTCCGTCGGGCCCGAGGCCATCCAGGTCGCCGACTGGGTCTGGCGCAGCCACAGCGAGGCCCTCACTCACGGCTGCCTCGCGCGCCTGCTGGCCATGGCCAACAAGCCCTGGGCTGACGGCGCCGCCGCCGTGTTCCACGAAACCAAGTTCCGCGAGGCGATCACCCGGGTGGCCGCCTCGCATTCTGTCAACCGCAAGCAGGTGGCTCGCCGCCTGCGTGTCAAGCCTGCTTGAAAGGGCCACATGAACCTCCAACGAATCAGCCCGGAGCAAGTCCTCCGCATGCCTGGCAATCCCGACGTGGACTACGTGCTGGACCGCCCACCGTTCACGCGCTATCACTGGAACGGCGCGGCCATGGTCGCCTCGTTGGACTATGCCAACTCTGCTGACGCTCAGCCCTCTCCCTTGGTCACGCCTGCAGGTCGTGCAGCAGCAAGCGAGGTGCGCACCGTTGCGGTGGAAGCAGCCCTTCAACAGACGTTGTTCAACCAGCTGCCGAATGGCAACTACATTGGGACCGCGGCCTTGCCCGAGTCGGTGGGCTTCTACGGCTCGAAGCTGTTCCTGGCGTCCGGGCCGTTGTCCAACTTGGTCCCGGTTGGCCAGAACGCGACGCTTGCCTCGGTGCTGAAGACCAGCGCGGGCGCGACGATCACGAATGGCACGTTGACGGGAGCCTGGGCGCTGCCCGATGGAAACCTCCTGTTCACCGTCAATTCCAATGGAGGGGCAACGTCCGGTCGCGCATTCCTCTATTACGGCAAGGTCGCTGCCGGCGCGATCACGGCTGCCACGCTCACCGTAGGGAACAACGCCGCCGCGTTCGACAACGGCTGTGCAGTTCTCGACATCGGTAACAAGGGTGGAGCACAGACGGCCGATATCCGCATCCTGCATGACCGCAGCATCTGCATCGCCACCATCGCGGGCAACACCGTACTGTTCCTCAGCGAATACAACGTGGCGGGCGGCCGTGTGCAGGGCGGGGCCAATGACCAATGCCGTGTGTGGCGCTCGACTGACCTTGGCAAGACCTGGGCCATCTTCCTCGAGTTCAACACCGACGGTGCGAATCGTCAGGTGAGGCACGGCCACGGCGTGGTGCAGGATCCGGCGACTGGCTTCGTGTACTTCCTGTTCGGCGACGACCCGACATCCGGAATCATCCGCTGGGACGGCTCCGCCGCTGCCCCTCCGGCCAACACCGCGATGCCCGACTTCAACAAGTTCGCCGGCTGGCACGCACTCAGCAGGTTGGACGCACTCACCGACAACTACCGTGCCGGGGACTTGGTTTTCGGAGGGGACATTGGTGCCTATCTGACGGATCGATCAGGCGCGAAGGCGTTCTGGCCGGCGACCGCTGTTTCCAGAACCGGTCCGCTGGTGGCCACAAAGGGACGCGATGCTGACATGTCGCCCGGCCGAGACCCATTGATCGGTATCGCCATTCCTGGCGGCGGTGCGCTGTGGATCAGCATGTGGGACAGCAGCGTTCCGGGTGGAGTCCGCGGCTACGACGTGTGGTCGTCACCTGATCTGCGCAACTGGTTCCGGGTCGGCTGGCTGTCGGATGTCGGCGTTGCCGGCGTCGTCGGCGTGCTCTTCAACGTCTTCTGGACCTCCGAGAACAAGATCGTCGTGTCGTTGGCGTCGGGGTCCGCGAGGCTGGCTGCCGGCGCCAACTCCTTCGGTGGCTCCCTCGTGCTCAACGCTGATGGCTTCTGGGATGGCGTCACCAAGGCATTGAGCTGACGGCATGGCGCTCGTCGAACTCTCCGGCTTCCTGGGCGCCAACCTGAAGCTGAACAAGCGGCTGCTTCCCCCAAGCGTCGGGGTGCTGTCGGTGAACCAGAAGCCGAGCGAGGAGGGCGACTTTCGCCCTTGGCGCTCGCCGCTGGCCATCGCCACGCCGCCCATCGGCGCCGCCCGAAAGACGCTCTATCGCATGGGTCGGGACACCCCCGACCCTGCGGCCTACTGGCTGAGCTGGACCACGCTTGTCCATGTCATCCGTGCATTCGATGCGGAGGACCCGACCGAGCGGACCTACTTCACCGGGTCGGGCTCTCCGAAGTGGACGGACACGACGATGGCCTTCTCGGGCACGCCGTACCCGAACGCGACTCGCGAACTGGCCGTTCCGCAACCAACAGTACCGCCGACCGTGATGCTGGATGTTGACGGCGAGTCGGGTGACGCGCGGCAGCTGTACTACGTCTACACCTGGGTCAATGACCTGGGTTGGGAGTCCGCCCCATCTCCTCCGTTCCTGGCACCGGCCGCCAAGCCCGGCGCTACGCTGAACCTGGCCGTGGGTGAGGCGCCGCCGGCCGGCAACTACGGCATCACCATCGTGCGCTGGTACCGCACGCAGGTTGTCGCCGGCACGACGGACGCTGAGTACCTGTTCCTGCGCCAGTACGCGCTCGGCAGCGTCGGCATGAAGGACGACGCCCGCAAGCTGGGCGAGGTGCTGGCGTCAGAAACCTGGCTGCCGCTGCCAGCGAACGCCTCGTGGCTGACCTACTGCTGGAACCAGTTCGCCTCGGCCTTGGTCGACAAGTCGGTGCGTCTGTGCGTGCCGAACTACGTCTACGCCTGGCCCATCGAGCATGAGTACATCCTGCCCGCCAAGCCCATCGCGCAGGCGGCTTTCGCGCAGCGGTTGCTGGTGTTCACCGAGGCCGGCGCGGAGCTGTTCACCGGCAGCGACCCGGGCGCCATGGATCAGAAGCCGATGACCCTGGCGCTGATCGCCAGCCAGCGGTCGCTAGTCGTCGGCGAGTCGTGGTGCATCTGGGCCGCCAAGGATGGGCTCTGGTACTACGGCGTCGATGGCCTGCGCTGCTTGACAGGGAACTCCATGAGCACAGCGCAGTGGGCAGCGCTGCAGCCGACCACCATCGCGGGATACCTGTGCAAGCTCGGGGAGCGCACGCTGTACGTGGGCTTCTACAACGATGGCGCGCTGAAGGGCTTCGTCGTCGACCCGGCCAACCCGGACGGCATCTACTTCCTGAGCCAAGGCTACGCCGCGGGCTTCTGGGACCCGCTGCTGAGCGCGCTGTTCGTGCTCGACGGCTCGACGGTCAAGCAGTGGGATGCCGGCGCCGACTTCATGACAGCCACCTTCAAGAGCAGGGTTGTGCGCCAGGTGAGCCACGTTGAGGGCGAGTGGGTGGAGCTGGTGGCTGATGGCGGGCCATGCCTTGTCAAGGTCATCACCGACCAGACCACGCCCTTCAACCGAGCGGTGGGCACCGGCGAACACCGCCTGCCAGACGGCACGGGCGGCCGGGAATGGCAGCTCGAGGTGCAGACCGCCACGAGCGTGCAAGGGGTCGTTGTCGAATGAGCAACAGGCCTTCTCGCAGCATTGGCCCGGTGCCCGAGGGACTGGGCGAAGGGCTGTCCGACTTCCTCGGTCAGTTGCGCCGCCTCGCGCTGGACATCACATCCAACCGCGTGCAGTTCGGTACCGGCGTGCGCGGTGCTGGCACGGGGTCGATGGGCGGCAGCGGTGGGTCGGGTGGCGGCCCGGTCGTCATCGCGCCGCCCGGGACCGACCCCGACCTGACGGCGCCACCCGACGTCGCAGGGCTTTCGATCACGGCGGGCTTCGCTCAGGTCATCATCGAGTGGAACTCGCCGATTTACACGCAGGGTCGGGGGAACAAACGGACCATCCTGTACGCGGTGAAGATGCCTTCTGGTGCGGCCGGTCCCGCGCCCACCTTCCCGGGTGAGGCCGGCCGCGTGTACGAGACGCCGGAGTTCCTGAGCACGGTATCGCTTCCCAGCGACCTCGGCATCACCTGGCACGTCTGGGCCAAGTTCGAGTCCAACGACGGCGTCAAATCGGTGAGCCCCGCCGGTGGCATCAATGGGGTGACCGCGACCACGGGCAAGATCGGCAACGAGGATCTCGGCGACCTCATCATCGAGGCCGGGAATATCGCCGATGGTGCTGTCGGACCGCCGAAGTTCGTGCCCGGCCTAGAGCCCGTCGGGATCGTCGACACGGTGCCGCTGGTGAAGACGACGTCCACTGTCTTCAACACGACCGATGGGAAGCTCTATTTCTGGGACGATCTTTCCGGGGCCTACGTGCCGGCGGTCGGTGGCACGGCGGACAGCGTGCTGGCGTCGAACATCGTCGGGCTCATCGCTTCGGCGCAGATCGCCGGCATTGCCGCAAGCCAGATCACGGGCACCCTGAGCAACAGTCAGCTCGCAGCCATCGATGCCGCCAAGGTCACCGGGCAGATCACGGCGACGCAGATCGCGAACAACTCGATCAGCACGCCCAAGTTGCAGGCGGGTGCCATCACCGCGAACGAAATCGCCGCGGGCTCCATCGTCGCGGGCAAGATCGCCGCGGGTGCCGTCACGGCGACTGAGCTATCCGCAGGCTCGGTGACCACCGCCAAGCTGACCGCCGGCGCGGTCACTGCCAATGAGCTGGCCGCAGGCAGTGTTGTCGCCGG
This sequence comes from Roseateles sp., assembly GCF_036404855.1. Lineage (GTDB taxonomy): Bacteria > Pseudomonadota > Gammaproteobacteria > Burkholderiales > Burkholderiaceae_C > Pelomonas. The sequence goes on along the minus strand of NZ_DASWYS010000109.1, from coordinate 17,228 downwards.
AAAGATCGCAGCGCTGTCCATCGTGGCGGGCGACATCGCGGCGGGCACGATTACCGGCAACAAGATCGCCGTCAACACGATCACCGCGGGCTTGATCCAGGCCGGCCAGGTCAATGCGACCCACCTGGCAGCCAACTCCATCGCTGTGGGCAGCGCGGCGATCCAGAACGGCGCCATCGTCAACGCCATGATCGCGAACGCGACCATCGACGACGCCAAGATCGCCAGCCTGTCGGTGGCGAAGCTGCAGGCGGGCTCGCTCGCGGCCAGCCAGTACATCCAGAGCTCGAACTACGTCCCTGGCTCGACGGGCTTCAGACTCAACGCTGATGGAACCGCTGAGTTCGGCTCGGCCACCGTGCGCGGGACCATCACGGCCAATGCCGTCAACGGCGCCACCGGCACCCTGGGCGCGATCACTTTGGGCGGTTTGATTACCAGCTCGGGCAAGCCAAGTTTTGACACCGGATCCGGCATCATGCTGGGCGTCTGGAGCGGAAACGCCTATCTCGGTATTACCCGGGACATGGGCGGTGGCGTCATCCGCGGTCTGTGGATGGGCACACATGACGGGGTGCTGAACCTCAATGGCGCCCTCGTGGTGGCTTCAACGATCAACAACCCGACGATCAACAACCCAACTTTGGACGCGTTCACGGTGGGCGCGCTTTCCAACAGCACATCGAGCGGCGGCAACACGAATAGGACCTATGTGAGTCGCACCGCCACGCCATCAGGCGGCAAGGCGCCATTCACGTACCGTTGGTCGTTGAGCTACGGCAATGCGTACGGCACCGCGGGCAGCATGACCATGAGCGGCGCTGATTCCGCCACCGTTACGGTCAGCGGCTATGGGTTCAACTGCATCCAGACAGGGTACGTGACCTGCGACGTCACCGATGCCAACGGACGCACCGCCAAGACGTCGTTTCTCATCACCGCCACGCACGGCACACCTGGCCCCATCCCATGACCCGATTCTTTGCTGAACTGGGGCCTGCCGACTGCATCGTGCAGGTCTTCGAGGCCGACGAGCCGCCCGACGATGTGGAGACGGTCGAAGTCGCCGACTGGGCCGGCTGGCCGCAAGAGCCGCACCCGCTGGCGGAGCTGCGCCTGGTCGGAGGTGTGCCGACATGGCATGACCCGCGCACGGACGGTCAGAAGGCTGCCGCTGCGCGCGAACGGCGCGACGCTGACCTGGCCGCCTGCGACTGGATGGTGACCCGCGCGCTCGAAACCGGAATTCCGATGCCGTCGACCTGGAGCGACTACCGCCAGGCGCTGCGCGACTTGCCGGAGCAGCCGGGGTTTCCGGCCGCCATCACTTGGCCACCTGCGCCAGAGTGAACATTAATGGGCTGCGCACCCTTAGGGTGGCTGGTCTTCGGAGCCAAGCATGCAGCCAGAAAGCCAGCGCGAAACAGTCCTCCGCCTCTGTGGTGGAAGTGAGGACGCCAGCCGTCTGATCTTCGACGCCTGGCGCTTTGCCGAGGTGATGGACGACGCCATCGACGGCGAGAAGCAGGAGCCCGACGCGGACATCTACAGCGCCTTCACCTGGGCGTTGTTTGACCTGCATCGCAACCCGTTCTATCTGGAGCACCGTAGTGCCCTGGAACTGGCCCTGCGAGTGGCCGTTGCCGAGTGGTGGGCCGCGACGCGCATGGAGGGCTCGCGCGACCGCGAGCAACTGGTCACGGCCTACACGCTGCGCTGTAGCCCGTATTCGTTCTTCGTCGCCGTCGTGCTCGCCGCGGCCGGCGCCAAGGCTGCCGATGAGGCAGCGCACTACTTCCGCAGCTCGCCCACGCCGGACCGGCTAGACGACTACCTGCGCGAACACTCCATCGGAGGTTGACATGGGTTGGGGACCATCGGCGCCGGATACATCCGGCATGAACGCTGCGGCCGTCCAGAACGCGGCCACGGGGGCAGAGACCGCGGCCATCGCTCGCGAGCAGATGAAGGCTGCCGAGGAGCGGCAGAAGCTCTTCGACCCGAAGTACATGGCGCTGATCGATCAGGCCATGGCTTCGCAGAAGACGGCCGACGACCGCAGCGCGGAGCAGTGGGATCTGTACAAGCAGATCGGCCTGCCGGCGGAGCAGCGGCTCGCGGAGACGGCGGCGAACTACGACACGCCCGAGCGTCGCGCCGAGGCCGCCGCTGCAGCCGGCGCGGCCGTCGAGCAGCAGGGCAATGCCCAACGCGAAGCGCAGACCCGCGCTCTGGGCCGAGCCGGTGTGTCGCTGGGCAGCGGCCGTGCGCTGACGCTCGACAACGCCAGCCGCCTGCAGCAGTCCAAGGCCACGGTGGGTGCTGAGCAGGCCGCTCGCGACAAGGTCGAGGCCACCGGCATGAGCCTGACCGACAACGTCGCCAAGCTCGGCCGCGGGATCTCGTCGACCGGATTGCAGGCTGCGCAGCTCGCGCTGGGTGCGGGCAGCACGGCGAGCGGCATGCTGGGCCAGCAGCAAAGCACCTACGGCGCGTCGCTGGCGCCTGGCTTCCAGGCCTACGGGCTGTCGACGGGCGCTAACAGCTCCGCCGGCAACATCTACGGGAACGTCGCCCAACTTAACAACCAAAGCAGCGCTGGCGCGATGAGCGGCCTGATGGGGTTGGGCCAGCTCGCCGGACAGGCCGGGATGATGTACATGATGAGTTCGAAGAAACTCAAGACCGAGCGCAAGGGCGGCCGGACGTTGGACGACGCGGTGCTCGACGGCATGCGCGCCATGCCTGAGGTCGAGTCGTGGCGCTACAAGAAGGGTTTGGGCGACGACCGGACCCACGTCGGCGAGTATGCCGAGGACTCGCGCGCCCAGTTCGGCGACAAGGTCGCGCCGCAGGGTAAGGCGTTGAACGTCGGCGCGACGTTCGACCGCAACCGGTCGGCCATCGCTGCGCTCATGTCTCGGCTCGACCAGGGCATGCAGATCCTCGAGCAACTGGAGGCCGCATGAGCCTCGGCAGCCTGCTGGACTTCGAGGGCTTCCATGGCAAGCAGATCCTCAAGGACATCGCCAAGAAGCCGACGCGCCTCCTGACGGGTGTCGATCCTGCGAGCACCAAGCTCTGGAACAAGGTCCTCGGCACTAACGACAAGCCCATCGTCGACCAGATGGGCGGCGCCACGCAGGACCGCTACCGCCAGGCCGAGGCGGCGGGCATCGACACCCGCACGGGCAAAGCAATGCAGGGCCTTGCGCACGTCGTCGCCGCGGCCTACGCCGCCGGTGGCCTGGCGGGGGCCGGCAGCGGCTCTGGTGTTGGGGCCGGCGGCGCGGCAGAAGGCTCAGGCGGGTTGCTCGTGGACACCGGCGGCATGGGGATGAGCCAGATCGGCGCCTCATCTGGCCAGTGGACGCCGGCACTGATCGAGTCCGCATCGGGCACGACCGGCTACGGCGCGTCGTCGGCTGGCGCTGGAGGGGGCGTGGGCGGCAAGCTCAGCCTGGCCAACATGCAGCGCTTCATGGGCGGCCAGTCCCAGCCGCAGGCGCCACAGCAGCGGCCTATCGAGGAGGACGACTACGAAGCCCCCGACATCGACGCCTACCTGCGGGGGGCGACGGTAGCTTCGTCGCGCTCGCTGAAGAAGCCCGGCGGCAAGGGCCTGGGCGATGCGGTGCGTCGTGGGCTCTCCGGTGAGGACCCCATCGACGCGAACGGCGTCGAGGTCATCGCGATCAAGGCGCTGGACAAGCGCGTCAACGAGTTCGTGCAGCGCGTGCAGGCGCTCGCACAACGCAAAGGAGCACTGCAATGAGCGGACTTGCGGGCCTGGGCGCCCTGGCGGGCGGCCTGAGTCGCGGGCTGGCTGACGGCCAGGCCATGAGCGAGCGCATCGAGGACCAGCGCTGGCAGCGCGAGCAGCGGGGCCGTCAGCGCACGCTTCAGGACCGGGACGACGCGCTTAATGCGGACCTGGAGGCGGCGAACGCCGCCATGGTCCAGCGCATGCAGGGGTTTCGCGACGAGTTCAACCGCACGCAGGGCCCAGGGGCTCGCAACAACCTGACGCTGGGAGGCTCCGACAGCTCGATGCCGGACCAGACTGGCAATGACACGCCGTCGGCGGTGGCGCAGTTCAAGCCGACCGACGATCAGTTGCTGGCTGTTGCTCGCGCCCGCACCGACACCCTGTTCGCCAAGGGCCGGCACGATGCCGCAGTGAAGCAGTGGCTGCAGGACGAAGGCCTGCGCGGTCAGCTCCGTAAGCAGGCAGCCGAGAAGGGCATGCTCGCTTTCAAGTCCAGCGGCGACGTTGAGCCGCTGCTCCGCGGCGTCTATGACCACCTGGACGACGGCTACGACCTGTCGGGCGTCGTGCCGGTGAACAACCCGGACCCGAAGGCGCCCCGCGCCTGGGACGTGCAGCGCCGCAACTCGCGCACGGGTGAGGAGAAGGTTGACCGCATCACGGCCGACCAGGTCGAAGGGCTCATGCAATTCGCACTCGATCCGGTGCAGGCGGCGAAGTACTCGCTGATGGAGAAGCTGGCCGGCTACCGCGGTGATCAGCAGCGGCAGACGAACGACGCAAAGCACGACAACCGCATCAGCGAGATTGAAGCCCAGAACGAGGGCCGGCTCGACGTGGAGAAGCTGCGCTCGGCGTCGCGCGAGCAGGTCGCGAAGATGAACTTCGACGGCCGCGTCAAGGTGGCCGAGATCCGCGGCCCGGGTGGCAGCGGCAAGCCCGGTGGGAGCGGCACGGGCGGCAACGTCGCCAAGACGTTGAACCTGGCCGACGGCCGCGTGCTGGTCATCATGCGCGACGGCAGCCAGCGCATCGCCACCGGCGACGACGGCAAGCCCCTGACCTCGCTGGAGTTCGAGAAGCAGGTCGGTTCCACGGCCAACACGGTCAGCAAGAGCCTGTCCGGCCTCACGGCCACGCCGCAGGAGAACCGCGCCACCGCACGCACCCTGCTGCCGCAGCAGCCGGCACAGAAGCCCGCCCCGGCGAACCGCCGTCCCCTCGACGACTTCCAGCGCTGAACCACCCATGAGCTTTGACATCGAAGCAGCCCGCAGCGAGGGCTATAGCGACGACGAGATCGCCGACCACCTGGCAACCAAGCAGAACTTCGACATTGCCGGCGCGCGTAAGGCGGGTTGGTCATCGGCGGAGATCCTGCCGCGTCTGCTCAAGGGCGTGGCGCCCAGGCCGCCGGCACCTGCGCCGGTTGCGGCCTCGCCCAGCGGCAGCATGCTGGACTCGAGTCCCAGCTTTGCCAGCCTGGCCAGCGAGCCGACCCCGGCGCCCATCGAGGCGATGCAGCCCAGTTCGGCACCGGCACCGCGTGCGCCCGCGCCGCCTGCGATCCGTCCTCAGGGCCGCAGCCTGGGCGTCAGCTTCAGCCCTGCGAGCGCACCGAAGAGCCCGGATCAGGTACTGGACCGCCCCGGCCACCAGGAGACGGCTGCTGATCGTGCCGCCCGCGCTGACTGGGACAGCCTGAGCGACCAGGGCCAGGCTAAGGCCATGGACCGCATGCGCTACGAGGCTGGCACGCGCAGCGGCGCCAGCATCACGGCCGCGCCCGAACCGGGCTTCGTGCAGCGCGCGCTCGACACCACGGTTCGCAAGCCGCTGGACAACTCGCTGTTAGGCGCCGTCGTCGAGACGGGCGGCGATGCCGTCCGCGGGGTGGCTCGTGCCGGCGTGAACCTGGGGCAATCCGCCTGGGGCGCCATCCAGGCTGGTGCCGATGCGGTGGGCGCCGAGGGCCTGGGCGACCTGGCCGGCGAGAGCGTGAAGGCGGGCCAGCGCACCAATGCCAGGCTCACGAACAAGCGCGACCCGGAGAGCCTGACGACGAAGGTGTTCGAGTCGACCTTCACATCGGTGCCGCTGGCGCTGGCCGCGCCGGGTGCGCCGCTGCGCGCGCTGATGGCGCAGTCGGCCGCGCAGGAGTACGGCGAAAGCCGCGCCCGCGGCCTGGACGGCAACGCAGCCGCCGAGCGTGCGGTGTGGATGGGGCTGGCCGAAGGAATCGGCGAGCGCTTCGGCATGCCGCAGCTGCAGGCGCTGTTCTCGCGCGCCGCCCAGCAGGCGACCGGGAAGGAGCTGGGGCACATCCTGGCCGACATGCTCGTGAAGGAGCAGATCGGCGAGCAGGTCACCACGGCCCTGCAATCGGCCTACGAAGTCGCGGGCACGCACGGGCAGCAGCCCAACATGACGCTCGACGACTACCTCGGCCAGGTCGTCGAGACGGCCAAGGTGACGTTCGGCCAGAGCCTGCTCACCGGCGGCCTCGCGGGTGGCGTGAAGAAGGTGGCCGGCCGCCAGAGCCAGGCCAACGACCTGGCCGGGGCGTTGGAAGGCGACATCCACGAGACGCCGGACGAGGCGCTGAACCGCGCGATCGACGCCAGCCCTTTCGGCATCGCGCGTCAGGGCGGGTTCCATGTGGACCCGCCATTGACCACCGACGCGCCACTCGCGCGCAGGAAGAAGGTCGAGGACATCTTCCGCAACGCGGCTTCTACCGTGGGCATGGTGCCGGGCGCTGTCGAGGCCGCCATCAAGGCGGCAGCGCAGCGGCCCATCGGCGACATCGGCGGGTTCTTCGCCCGGTTCACGCGCACGGCGCGCGAGAAGGGCCTGAGCGGCGGTGATGTGGACCCGTCGATCACCGACGCCCTCGCGCACGGCCCGCTGGACGTGACGCCCCAGCTGCGCGCCGAGGCCGTGGAGCGCCTGCTCGACGACGGCGCCGGGCTGGCGGCCGACGATCAGCCGGCGCAGGCACAGGGCGCGGTCGCGTCCGAAGGGGCGGGGGGTTCCCAGCCGACGCCTGCGCCGGTGCCGGCGCCGATCCCCACAGATGACGACAGGCTCGCAGGAAAGAGGGCAGCATGGCAGGCGCAAAAGGCGACCGGTGCGCCTGACGACGTGGCTGCAGCAGCCGTGCAAACCTACCAGGAGAAGGCTAACGCCGCCGGCAAACCGATGGTGTTGTGGCGCCATCCGACCAGCGGAACCCTTGGCTTCGTCCCCGAAGGGCAGAAGGGGCCGTTTCAGAATGGCCAAGCGATTGCCACGATCCACCCTGAACAAGCGTCGGCAGCAACCTCGGTTGACGAGGGCGCCCACGCTGCGGCCACCAGTCCGACGAACGAGCGGCCCGAGCCCACCCAGGCCCAGAAGGAGGCCGGCAACTACGCGAAGGGGCATGTCCGCATCGGCGGCCTGGACCTGGCCATCGAGAACCCCGAGGGCAGCGTGCGCCGCGGCGTCGACCGTGACGGCAAGGCTTGGGAGAGCACCCTCGCCAGTCACTACGGCTACATCAAGGGCACCGTCGGCAACGACAAGGACCATGTCGACGCCTTCGTGAAGCCCGGCACCGCGCCGGACTACGCCGGCCCGGTGTTCGTCGTCGACCAGGTGCACCCGGAGACTGGCAAGTTCGACGAGCACAAGGTCGTGCTCGGCGCCGCTGACGAGGCGGAGGCCGAGCAGATGTACCGCGCGAACTACGCGAAGGACTGGAAGGGGTTGGCCAGCATCACGCGCCTGCCCATGCCGGCGTTTCGGTCGTGGGTGAAGGACGGCACCAAGAAGCAGCCGCTGGGCGATCTGGTCCGCTGGAAGGCCTCCGCTCCTACAGCGCAACCCGGCGCAGGTGAAGCACCCGCGTCGCCCATTTTCGAGACTATGACCAAGGCCGACGGCACGCTGCTGGTGTTGGGCGAGCCGGAGGCGATCAAGGCAGCCCTGCCGAACTTCAAGGGCATCGCGGGCAAGCGCGGTGTGACGTTCGGCAAGAGGTGGGTCAAGGGTGTTCAGCAAGCAGTCGAGGCACTCAATGCAGCCAGTCAGAACGCAGTCCCCACGGGCGGACAAGCGCCGGCAGATCAGGGAAGCGCTGCACGAGCAGCAGCGCCTGAAGGAGGGGGTGGAGTTCCCGCAGCGGGAGCCCCTGCCGCTCAAGCCGCTCGGGTAACGAAGAAGTCCAAGCGGGTCAAGCTGGACCCGGAGCGCGACACGCTGCTGCAGGCGGTCGCGAAGATGGGCGGCCTCAACCGCGAGGAGGTGGCGCGCGAGTTCGGCATGAAGCCGGAGGAGCTGAAGTCCACCGTCCAGGTCGGCAACCTGAAGGGATTCCCGTTCCGCAAGACCGGCGGCCTGTCCATCGACGGCGTGGCCGAGCAACTGCGCGAGGCGGGCTACTTCGATGGCGTCGCCGACGACGAGATCCGCATCGAGCTGGAGACCGCCATCTTCGACGAGCTGGGCGGCCGGCCGCGCCTGAGCACGCTGGGGCAGATGCGCTCGGCAGAGCAGCGCGGGGCAGAAGCCCAGGAGCAGGCCGAAGAACTCTCCCACGCCGAGCAGGCGGAGTGGGAGGCGCTGACCGCCAAGGCCGGCATCACGCCGGCAGACATGGCGAGCCTGGAGGATGACGACATCCCCGGCTTCGACGACAATTTCAGCACCGACCCGCGTGCGCTCGCCGCCTTCCTTGGCGAAACCTACGATGAGGCCACCCATGACCAGCAAGCCCGCCAAGACGCCCAAGGCAGCTCAGCGCGCCGAGACGCTGAAGAAGATCGCCGCGATGCCGCGCGAGGACCGGACGCGCCTGCAGGAACTCGAAGCCAAGCGCCGGGGCCTGATGCTGCCGCCGAAGGTCTGACGCTCACCTCGCCGACGCGCGAGGACCTGCAGACCCAGGCCGGGCGCGACCAGCGCGCCAAGGCCAGCGATGCCGCCGAACAGAAGCGGCTCTCCGACAAGGCAAAGGCCGACGCCGAGCGCGACGAGTTCACGCTGACCGGAAGCGACTCCGCGGCCGACGTTGCCGCGGCAGCGGGGCAGGGCGGCCTGTTCGATGCACCGGCACCTGCGAAGCCCAAGGTCAGCGAGAACACCGTCTTCACGGAAGACGCAGCTGCACGGGCGCGCGCTCGCCTCAAGTCGAAGCTGGGCCAGCTGAACAGCGGCATCGACCCTGAGACGCTGGTGGACGGCATCACGTTGGCCGGCTATCACATCGAGCGCGGGGCGCGCACGTTCGCCGCCTACGCCAAGGCGATGCTGGCGGACCTGGGCGATTCGGCCCGCCCGTACCTCAAGAGCTGGTACATGGGCGTGCGGTACGACCCGCGCGCTGCGGGCTTCGACGGCATGAGCGGCGCGGCTGAGGTCGACGCCATCGATGTAGCTACTATCTCCGCCGATCAGGGGGAAACCGATGTACCAAACGCCGCTGCCAATCTGGAACGAGATCGCCAAGACGCAGGAACTGGCGACGCCACAGTGGCGCAGGTTGCTGAACCTGGACCCCGAGGCGATGCCGTCGGCGATCAAGGACCTGGAGACACGCCTGGAGCAGAAGGGGGCCGACCCGCGTTCGATCCGGGCGTACCTGCTGACGGCGCCGCTGCTGGCGGAGAACGAGGCGATCAGCCGGTACGTGGAGGCGTCCGGGAATCCGGGCCTGCGGGCTTCCCTGCCGGAACTGACGTCAATCAACGAAGCGCTCGTGCTGGCAAGCCACGAGTTCCGGCTGAGTCCGTCGCAACAGAGCATGTTGCGCAAGCTGCTGTTGGCGGACTACGAGACGGCGACAAGCGGCGCGCCCAGCGCCTAGCCGAGTCGGTCCCGACGAAGTCGGGGGACCTAGCCAACATCCGCGAGTCGCTGCCCTACCTGCTGCCTGAGCAGCAGGAGGACGTGCTCAAGGCTGAAACCCGCTTCGCCGAGCCCGATGGCTACGGCATGCTGTACACGAACGGCACCGGCACCGGCAAGACCTTCACCGGCCTGGGCGTGGTCAAGCGCTTCACCCGCCAGGGCAAGACCGACACCCTCATCGTGGTGCCAGACGCGAAGATCATGGCCGACTGGGTGGATTCGGGCCGTGCGCTCGGCCTGGACATCGCCGCGCTGGAGAACACCGGCGACGCCGGCAAGGGCGTGACGATCACGACCTACGCGAACCTCGGCCAGAACGATGCGCTGGCCGGCCGCAGCTGGGACCTCGTCGTGCCTGACGAAGCCCACAGCCTCATGCAGAGCGCCGACGGCGACGAGTCGCTGGCGCTGAAGGCGTTGCGCGCGATCAGCCTGCACCCCAGGGGTATTCACGACCGGTACACCATGCTGAACCGGCCGGACATCGACCGTCTTGCCGAGATCGGCAAGCAGATCGACGCCAACGACAAGATCCTCGGCAACGACGACACGATGCAGGAAGTGGCCGCCTCCCTGCGCGCCGAGAACACCAAGCTGCGCGCTCAGCACACGGCGCTGAGCAAGAAGCTCGACGCCGCCCGTCAGGCGGTGCGTGATGACGTGCAGGCCCGCCAGCTGGCCCAGCGCACCCGCGTGACGTTCCTGTCTGCCACCCCCTTCGCCTACGAGAAGACCATCGACTGGGCCGAAGGCTATCTGTTCGACTACGGCGACGGGCAGCGCGACACCGGCGGCCAGGCCTACAACGAGGGCGACGCGCGGGCCAAGTTCTTCATGCAGCACTTCGGCTACCGCATGCGCTACAACAAGCTCACCGCGCCCGACGCCAAGGTCGACAGCGGGCTGATGCAGCGCCAGTTCAACGCCTGGCTGAAGAAGCGCGGGGCGCTGTCCGGCCGGCAGCTCGAAGTGCCGGCCGACTACGACCGCAAGTTCGTGCTGGTGGACTCGGCAGTCGGCAACGAGATCGACCGCGCCATGGAGTGGATTGGCGACCAGACCAAGCAGACGCACGAGACGCTGAAGAAGCAGGAAGACGGTGTCAACGGCTTCGCCATGCTCGACAACGAGCTGCGCGAGCGGCTGTACAGCAAGCAGGGCCATCTGGTGCGGCGCTACCTGCTGGAAGCCATCAAGGCGAAGGAGGTCGTGCAGCATGTGCGCGACCACATGGCCATGGGGCGCAAGGTCGTGGTGTTCCACGACTTCAAGAAGGGCGGGGCGGTGAACCCGTTCCATTTCACGCCCGTGACGCCCGGCCAGATCGAGAACGAGGACGGCGCCAAGCGCGCCGCCATGGCCGAGGCCTACAACGGGGCCGTCGCCCAGTTCCGGGCGGAGTTCCCCAGCCTCGTCGGGGACCAGTTGCTGTCCGACCTGCTTTCGCCCATCACGCGGTTCACGCAGGAATTCCCCGGCGTGCTGCTCATCAACGGCAACGAGAAGCCGGGCGACCTGCTGGACCGCTACAAGGCCTTCCAGTCCGACGACACCGGCCCGCTCGTGGCCCTGGTGCAGTCTGCCAAGAACAAGGGCTGGAGCGGGCACGACACGACCGGCAAGCATCAGCGCGTGCTCTTCAACCTTGGCTTGCCCACGCAGCCGACCATGTCCATCCAGCAGGAGGGGCGCATCTACCGCACCGGCCAGGTCAGCAACGCCATGTTCCGCTACCTGAACACCGGCACCAACTGGGAGCGCTGGGCGTTCGCCCAGACCATCGCCGAGCGCGCCAGCGCGGCCGAGAACCTGGGTAGCGGCGAACTCGCCCGCGCGCTGAAGGACGCCTTCATCAGCGGCTTCGAGGAAAGCGGCGACTTCCCGGCCGGGCACGAAGGCGAGGGCACCGGCGGCAAGGCGCGCGACCGCGCCGCCAATACCGCGATCACGGCCTACGACCGGGCGAAGTCGTTCTACTTCGGCACCCAGAAGAAGACGGCCAAGACCAAGGCCCAGGAGGGCACGGACTACTTCGCCACCCCGGAGCCCGTGGGCTTCAAGATGGTGGAATGGGCCGACCTGCGCGGGGGCGAAGACGCGCTTGAGCCCAGCGGCGGGCATGGCGCCATCGCGCGCTGGTTCCCTGAGAACGTGAACCGCACGGCCGTCGAGCCCAGCAGCGCGCTCGGCTCGCGCATGGCGATGGTGTTCGACGGCAAGATCGTCCGGGGCACCTTCGAGGACCTGCACGTCGTCAACAAGTTCGACGCCATCGTGATGAACCCGCCGTTCGGCACCGCCGGCCGCACGGCCGTCGACCACCTGGCCAAGGCGGCGACGCACTTGCGCGACGGCGGCCGGGTCGTGGCGCTGATCCCCACGGGGCCGGCGGCAGACAAGAAGTTCGACGCCTGGTTCTACGAGGAGCAGACGAAGCCGCTGAAGCCGATGCTGACGCACCCCACGCTGGGGCCGATCTACATCGGCGACACCATCAAGTCGCGCGCCTCCTGGGCGCCGGAGGGCCGCGTGGCCGCCGGAACCGCCCAGGGCGACGGCGTGATGGTGAAGGTGGCCGGCAAGACCGGCACCAGCCTGGTGACCACGCAGAGCATCACCGACGTGCAGCCGACAGGCCCGCGCACAACGACTTTCCGACCGACGGAAGGCATGCACCTGGTGGCCGACATCAAGCTGCCGCAGGTGACCTTCGAGCGCGCGGCTACCAACGTGGCCACCCGCATCGTGGTGATCGACAAGCTGGCCAAGGACCAGGCCGCGCCGGCGCAAGTCTCCCGGGACTACAGCAGCGTCGAGGACATCAACGAGCTGTTCGACCGCATGGAGGACGCCGAGATCCCGAAGCGGACCAAGGCCATGGTCGAGGAAGCAGAACCCGCGCAGCCGGCGCGCTCAGCCAAGAAGGCCGAGCAAGTCGCCGCTGCAGCACGGGGTGCTGAAGTGGCCCAGGCCACCGGCCAGAAGATCGTCGAGCACACCACGGGCAAGGGCAATGTCCTGCGTGGCGTCGTGCGCACCGACCTGCTCCCCGGCCAGGCCAAGCAGGTCGACGAGTACACCTTCAAGAAGGACGGCGGCTGGTTCATTCGTGAGAAGCACATCGAGCGGCTGGCCGAGCTGTTCCCAGACCCCAAGCTGTCGCTGGCCGACGAAGGATCGAGCAATGCCACCGCGCAAGACATCCCCGCCAGCACCGACCCCGAGGCCGTGCGAGTTGCTGCGCGCGTTCAGAGCGTTATCGACCGAGCAACTAGTCGACCTGGCAAACACCGGGTCCTTCCGGTGGGAGGAGCTGACGTCAGCCCTGAACTTCGAAGCGCTCGCGGCCTCGCCCGCGGAGTGTTCGGCCACGCCGTGCACTTCGTCCGGAATGCCGAGGGCCCCATCTTCCACGGCATGACGCTGCGCATGGAGCCGGGCGGCAAGGACACCGTCGTGATCGACGTTGGCACTCCGAAGCCGGTCATGGCCGTGATGGGGCACGAGCTACTGCACGTCCTGCGCGCAACGAACCCGGCGATCTACGACGACCTGAAGGCCCGCCTGGACAAGGTGACCCTGGGCGCGTCCGTCTATGGCCGCAAGCTCAATGCCCGCCGCAAGGTGGCGAAGCTCCCGCCGTTGAATGACGACGTGCTGGCCGAGGAGCGCATTGCCGACATCGTCGGCGACCAGTTCACCGAGCCGGCTTTCTGGCGCGAGCTGGCCCACGTCAATGGCGGCGGCTTCCGCCGCGTGGCCGATGCCATCCTGTCGTTCATCGACGACGTGCTTGCCAAGGTGCTGAAGCGTCGCCCATTCGGGTCGGATGAGTACGTCAAGGACATGCGTGCGGCACGTGCTGCAGTGGTCGATGCGATGGCCGCCTTCTCCAAGTCACAGGGCATCGGCAACCTGAGCGAAGCGCGCATGTCGTTGCGCGACGGTGCCTACGTGGCGCTGGACGACGAGGGCCGCCCTGAGTTCGCCAACGACCGGGTCCGCGTCGCGTTCCCCGTCGAAACCGAGCGCCTGGAAGTCATCCCCGACGAGGGCGAGCAGATCCTGAGCTACGCCATCATGCCGGCCGACAGCTTCGGCGTGCTGGGCCGCGTCGACTTGCTGGTCAAGGACGGGGTGCCGCTGGCACTGCTGGACATCGAGGTCGACGCTGACGGCCGGCAGACCGGCATCGGGCGCGCGGCCGTTGAGGCCATCCTCGCCGGCACCGACGGTGATCTGGCAATCAGCAATATCGTGACGGAGGCCCGGGGCTTCTGGGACAAACTCGGCGTGCCGGAGCAAAATCTGCCCGACGGCCATGCCTACGACGGAATCCTCAATGCAGAAACGTACCGCCCAGGATCTCGGGATGACGCCCGCTCAGATGAAGCAAGCGCTGGCGGACCAGCGCAATCGGAAGATGCGCGAGATGATGGACCGCGTCGCGAAGCTGACGCCGAAGCAGAAGGTGGACTTCGAACAGCGAATGACCAAGGCCAAGACGGCGACGAAGGCGTAAGGTTCAGCCTTGCCGGCAAGACGCCGGAGGAGCGCGCAGCTCTAGCCCGTGCTGGTATCGGTGCAGGCCCTTCCATCAAGACCCGGGTTTCCGGCGCCTACAGCCGCTCCATCGACCTGCTGCGCTCGCGCGACGAACTGACGGCGGAGTTCCGGCAAGGCGCGCTCGACCAGTTCCACGGCATCAAGCGCGCCATCGAGCGCGACCTCGGCGCGCTGGGCGTGGACCAGGACCCCTACGTGGCCGCCCGCCTGGCCAATGGCGGCACCAGCTCGGTGATGCGTGGCTTGCTCTTGCACGGGCAGGCCGCGTGGTCGCCCAACATGCAGCACCTGGTGAAGGTGCCCGGCTCGAAGGGGCTGCTGGATATCCTGGCGCCGCTGGGCGAGGACGTGAGCGACTTCTTCGGATGGATGATCGGCAACCGCGCCGCCCGCCTGATGAACGAAGGCCGCGAGAACAACTTCACCGCGGACCAGATCAAGGCGCTGCAGGGCCTGGCCGGCAGCCGCCGGGCCGAGTTCGTCAAGATCGCCGGGGAGTACAGCGCCTTCAAGCGCAGCGTGCTGGACATCGCCGAGGGCGCCGGCCTCATCGACCCGGCGGGCCGCAAGGCCTGGGACCACGCCGACTACATCCCCTTCTACCGGCAGATCGACGAGAAATCGACCTTCAGCCCCACCGGCCGCAAGGGACTGGCCGGGCAAAGCTCGGGTGTGCGCACGCTGCGGGGCGGCACGGCCGCGCTGAACGACCCGGTCGAGAACCTGCTGATGAACTTCAGCCGGCTGGTGGACGCCAGCCTGAAGAACAACGCCATCCGCAAGACCATCGCCACGCTTGAGAACGGCAACAGCCAGGCAGTCGAGAAGGTGGGCTACGACATGGTGGGGGCCATCATCCCCACCTCGCAGGTGAAGCGCCTGCTGGTGGACGCCGGCACGCCGCAGCCGGCGCTGGACGCCGTGCCGCCGGAGGCCTTCGAGGGCATGGCGCGCATGTGGGCGATCCAGGCGCCGAGCGACCCTGACGTGGTGCGCGTGATGCGCGATGGCCGCCCGCAGTTCTACCGCGTGGCGGACCCGCTGCTGCTGCGCGCCTTGACCAGCTTCGTGCCGTTCGACTTCCCCGGCCTCGGGGCGGCGCGTGCCTTCAAGCGCCTGCTGACGGCGACCGTCACGGCCACGCCGGACTTCATGCTGCGCAACTTCGTCCGCGACTCAGCTGCGGCCCAGGCGATCACGCGAGACGGGTTCAACCCCGTGCACTCGCTGACTGGCATTGCCAAGAGCTTCGCCGAATCGGCCGCGTCCGAGGCCATGCTGTTTGCCGGCGCGAGCTTCCAGTCTGGCAACGTCAACGCGGCCGACCCCACTGGCACCGCCGTCGCCATCCGCCGGGCGCTGCGCTCGCGCGGCATGAATGCCTCCTCCATCGACGGCTTCGTGTCGACGGTGCTGGACACGCCGGCCAAGTTCTGGGAGCAGTACCGCCGCGTGGGCGAGGCCATCGAGAACGCCAACCGGGAAGCCGTCTATGAGGCCGCCGACAAGGCCGGCCGCGGGGCGACGGCCGCCGCGTTCGAGGCCAAGGACCTGATGGACTTCAACCTCCGCGGCAGCTGGGCGGCCTACCAGCTGCTGGCCGACGTGCTGCCGTTCTTCAATGCCCGGGTGCAGGGGCTGTATCGCCTCGGGCGCAGCGACCCGAAGCGCCTGGTGGCGGTGGGCTCGCTCATGATGGCCGCCACGGTCATGCTCGGCTTCGCCAACGATGGCGACGACTGGTATGAGGAGCTGCCGGACTGGGACCGCGACACCTACTGGCACTTCCGAATCGGTGGCCATCACTTCCGCTTGCCCAAGCCGTTCGAGCTGGGCGTTCTCTTCGCCACCATCCCCGAGCGCCTGGGGCGTTCGATCAAGGGGCTGGACACCGGCAAGAAGACGCTGAGCCGGACGTGGGCCAACGTGCGCGACCAGCTGGCTTTCGACCTGGTGCCGCAGATGTTCCGGCCGGCGCTCAACGTGGCGATGAACCACGACAGCTTCCGGGACTCGCCCATTGAGAACATCGGCGACGAAGGCAAGCTGCCGTCATCGCGCTACAGCGCCAGGACCTCGGACACCATGCGCGTGCTGGCCCAAGGGGCGGCGCCGGTGGCTGACGCCACAGGGATGAGCCCGAAGCGGATGGAGTACCTGGTGGGCGGCTACCTCGGCACCGTGGGCACCTACGTGCTGGGGGTCAGCGACATGGTCGTGCGCGAACTGGAAGGCAAGCCGCCCGGTCCCGCGCTACGCGCCGACGACCTGCCGGTCGTGAAGAGCTTCTATCGGGTGGACCCTGCCAGGTCGACGGTCTTCGAGAGCGACCTCTACAAGCTGCGCGAGGAGGCCCAGCAGATCGCCAAGACGCTGAAGGCGCACGCCAAGTCTGGCGACCTGGAGCGCGTGGCCGAGCTGCGCCGGGACAACGCCAAGGTGTTGGCGGTGGAGCCGGTCGTCACCGAGGCCGGCCGCAAGCTGTCGCAGTTCTCGAAGGCGCACGACGCCATCGTCGCCGACGCGAAGCTCACCCCGGCCCAGAAGCGCGAGAAGATCGACGCGCTGCAGCTGCGGCGGAACGACCTGGCCAAGCAGGTGATGACGGCGCCGGCCGTCAGGGCTACGCAGTGATGCGTTGAGCGATGAACTGGACGACCACGGCCGCAGCGCCGAGGCCGCCCAGGACCATCAAGACGGTGATGAAGCCATCGCTCCCGCGGTGGCCCCGTCGCTCGTACTGCCAGATGCCCAACGCGATCATGCCCAGGCCGAGGGGCAGGGCAGGGGTGGCAAGCAAAACCAGGCCGAAAACGACCAGGGGCAGCATCAGGGCGAGTCGCACGGGCGGCGATGCTACGCGCTCGGCTGGCATTGTTGTCCAGACAGCTGCCCCGGCTTGCCCTTCAGAATCAGTTCCATCTCCTCCGCCGTCGGTACCCGCAGCATCCAGCTCTGGCGGTAGCTGCACTCGCTGAGCGTGTCATGGGGGATGCGCTCG
>NZ_DASWYS010000108.1:0-11355 GCF_036404855.1 Roseateles sp. | reverse complement strand
CCCTTCGTGTGGGTGTCGCGAGGGCTTAGTTGCCTTCGTTGACTTCCACGAATTCATCACCAGCCGGAGCGGCAGCCTGGGCCAGCTCGGTGCCGGCGTTGGCGCGGCCTTCCAGCACGGCGTCGGCGACGGCGCGGGCGTACAGCGCCACAGCCTTGGCCGAATCGTCGTTGCCGGGGATGACGTAGTCGATGCCTTCGGGCGAGTGGTTGGTGTCAACCACGCCGATGACGGGAATGCCCAGCTTCTTGGCTTCGGCCACGGCAATCTTGTGATAGCCGACGTCGATGACGAAGATGGCGTCCGGCAGCGCGGTCATGTCCTGGATGCCGCCGATGTTCTTTTCCAGCTTGGCGATGTCGCGCTGGAACAGCAGGGCTTCCTTCTTGATCGCGGGCTGGGTGCCAGCTTCGACCTGGGCCTGCATGTCCTTCAGGTTCTTGAGGGAGGTCTTGACCGTCTTGAAGTTGGTCATCATGCCGCCCAGCCAACGCGAGTCGACGTAGGGCATGCCGGCGCGCTGAGCTTCGGCGGCGATGAATTCGCGGGCCTGGCGCTTGGTGCCGATCATCAGGATCGTGCCGCGCTTGGCAGCCAGCGAGCGCACGAACTTCATCGCATCGTTGAACGCGGGCAGCGTCTTCTCGAGGTTGATGATGTGGATCTTGTTGCGATGGCCGTAGATATACGGGGCCATCTTGGGATTCCAGAAGCGGGTTTGGTGGCCGAAATGGACGCCGGCTTCCAGCATCTCGCGCATCGTGACAGACATGGGTCTTGCTCCGAAGGTTGTGTCTAAAATCCGGCCCGAATTGCGTTGCAGCGCCTGGAAACAGCTGTTTCCTGAACACCGCAGACCGCAACACCTTTGCGTGGCCGGTTTGCGATTTGTTGCAACGAGTGGGCGCCGTGATCACTTGGATCCTTCGGCCACACACCCCTCACAACCGTTTTTGCCGTCAATCAAGCAGCTCGAAGAGCCACCCCCTCCGGCAAAACCCGCAGAGTATACACAACCCATGGCCTTCTCCTGCCGACACCGCCCCGCCGCGGTCGCCAGCCCGTCCTTCGCGATTGCCCGCCGGGTGCCCGCGTGAGCCGCACCATCGCGGTGGTGGGCGCCGGTCTGGCGGGCGTCACGACGGCCTACGAACTGGCCGCGCTAGGCTTCAAGGTGCAGGTCTTCGAGCGCGGCGGCAGCGTGGCCGAACAGGCCAGTTTCGCCAGCAGCGCCCTGCTCTCCCCCTTCGTGCCCGGCCTCGCGGAAGCCGGCGCACCTGCGCCACTGGGCTTTCGTTTCCGCCGCTGGCGCTCCGGCCGCCAGGGTGGCGACGCGGCGAGCCAGCTCGCCGCGCTGAGCCAGCTGAGCCTGGCACGCACAGCCGAGCTGCGTCGTGAACTGGGGTTGGAGGACGAGGCCAGCGACGGCCTGCTCGTCGCACTCACCGAGGCCAAGCACGTCGCTACCGCGGAAGCCCGGCTGGAAGGCTGGAAGGCCCTCGGCCTGCAAGTGGAGCTCATCGAGGCCGGCGAAGCCCGCCTGCGGGAGCCCGGCCTCAATGCCGGCGCCACGCTGGCCGCCGCGCTGGCACTCGCCCAGGGTGGCGCGGGCAATGCCCGCCTGTTCGCGCAACAGCTGCGCCTGCAGGCACAGCGACTGGACGTCGAGTTCCGCTTCCACACCACCGTGCGCGCCATCTCCGCCGACGGCGCGGGCCTCATGATGCGCCACGAGTACACCCCGCCCGCGGAGGCGCCAACGCGTGGCACCGACCGCGAAGCCGGGGACACCGTGCCCCAGCCCGTCGGCCCGCAGGATGCTCGCTTTGACGCCGTCGTGCTGTGCAATGGCTTGGACGCCCCGCCCCTGCTGGGCCAGCGCCTGCCACTGTCAGCCCGGCACGAAGCATCCGTCACGGCGCCGCTGCGGCTGCTGGAGGCCCACCCCGAGCTGGGACCCAAGGCCGGCTGGCTGGATCCGTCCCGCGGCCTCGCCGTGGCGCGCACCGGCCAGCGGGTGCGCGTGACCGGCGGCCTCACCGTCACCGGCACCCGCGCCAAGGTCAGCCCCGACTTCGAGGCCCTGCACCGCGGGCTGCAACACTGGTTCCCCGGCTCGGTGCTGCACCAGCAGGTGCAGCAGGGCCAGGCCCGCCGCGCGATGAGCGCGGACGGCCTGCCGCTGCTGGGCGCCAGCAGCAAGCCCGGCGTGTGGCTCAACCTCTCGCTCGGCGGCCAGGGCTGGGGCCTGGCCTGCGGCAGCGCTCAAGTTCTGGCCCAGTTGATCGCCGGCCAGGCTCCGGCCCAGGACATCGCCGAACTCGGCCCGCAAAGACTGGCCTAAGCTCCCGGGCATGCACCCGCTGCTGCCCACGACCTCCTCGCTGCCTCTGTTCGACGTCGCCGCCAGCCGGCGCATCGAGGCGCGCGCCCTCTCCCATTCACCTGACCTGATGGAGCGGGCCGGCCTGGCCATCGCCAAGCTGGCGCTGGCGCTGCGGCGTGGCGACGGCCCGGTCTGGGTGGCCTGCGGCCCCGGCAACAACGGCGGCGACGGCCGGGTGGCCGCGAGATGGCTGGCACAACACGGGGTGCCGGTCCACATCGGCCACGACGCCCCTTCCCACCCCACCCTCGTCATCGATGCGCTGCTGGGCCTGGGACTGAACCGCGCCCCCGACAATGAGCTGCTGACCACGATGGCGGCAATGCAGGCCTGCGGCGCGCCCATCCTGTCCGTCGACCTGCCCAGCGGCCTGCTCGCCGATACCGGCCAGCCCGCCGGCGAACGTGCCGTGCGGGCCGATCACACGCTGACGCTGCTGACACTCAAGCCCGGCCTGTTCACTGGCGAGGGCCGCGCGCACTGCGGACGGATCTGGTTCGATGATCTGGGCATTGGGCCGGACGAGGCGCCGACCGCGGACCTGCTCGGCCCCACGGCCCGACCCGGGCGCAGTCCGACCAGCCACAAGGGCAGCCACGGCCAGGTGCTGGTGGTCGGCGGCGCGCCGGGCATGCAGGGCGCGGCACGGCTGGCCGCGCGCGCGGCACTGGCCTGCGGCGCCGGACGGGTCTATGTGGATCTGCTGGGCCAGACGGCCAGCGAGCCCGCCGACCCTGGCCGGCCCGAATTGATGCGCGGCACCCTGGCCGAGCTGCCGCAGGCCGTGGGCGTGCTGGGCTGCGGCGCCGGCCCGGGCCTGGCAGGCGCGCTGCCCGACCTGCTCCACCAATTGCCGCGTGTGATCGTCGACGCTGACGCGCTGAACGCCATTGCCGCAGATCACGGCCTGCAGGCCTTGCTGCGAGCCCGGTCGCCGGGCTCGACCCTGTTGACGCCGCACCCCCTGGAGGCCGCCCGGCTGCTGGGCCGCGACACCACCATCCTACAGACCGACCGCCTGGCCGCAGCACAGGATCTAGCCACGCGCTTCGGCTGCAGCATCGTGCTGAAAGGCTCGGGCAGCATCGTCGCCTCCCCCGGCGAGCGGCCGGCCATATGCGCCAGTGGCGGCCCGGCGCTGGCCACCGCCGGCAGCGGCGACGTGCTGGCCGGCTGGCTGGGCGGGTTGTGGGCCCAGCAGTCGACGTCCAGCGCCCATGTCATCGCCTGCGCCGGCGTGGATGCGCACGGCCGCGCCGGCGAGACAGGCCAGGTGCTGCGGGCCGGCGACCTCATAGCTCGCCTGGCCGCGCAGCGCTGAAGCCACGCCTCAGCGGCGCTTGCGCGGCGCTGCCTTGGCGGTCGTCTTCTTGGACGCCTTGCTGGCCGCCCGCTTGGCGGCCTGCTGCGCCGCCTTGACCGGATGCAGAGCGGCAACGACTTCCTTGCGGCTCTTCTTCACGTCACGGTCGGTCTGCCGCACCTCTTCGAGCTTTTCGACTGCGGTCTTCGGTGCTCGCTTCTTGGCAGCCACCTTGCCCGACGGCTTGCCCGCGGGCTTGGCCGCACTGCCACGACCGCTGGCCCGCTGTTCATCACCGTCTCGCACCAGGCGGAAGTCGATGCGGCGACCGTCCAGGTCCACGCGGCTGACCTGCACCTGCACGCGGGCGCCAGTCGCGTAGCGGATGCCCGTGCGTTCGCCCCGCAGCTCCTGGCGCACCTCGTCGAAGCGGTAGTACTCGCCGCCCAGCTCGGTGATGTGCACCAGGCCTTCGACGTAGAGCGCATCGAGCTGCACGAACAGGCCGAAGCTGGTGACGGCACTGACGGTGCCGGCGAACTCCTCGCCAAGGCGGTCGCGCATGTAGCGGCATTTCAGCCAGGCTTCGACGTCGCGGCTGGCCTCGTCGGCACGGCGCTCATTGGCGCTGCAGTGCGCGCCGACGACCTCCCAGCGCTCGGCCTCGTTGCGAGCTTCGGCGGGGTTGGGCGGCGCAGCGCGACCGGGACGCTTGGGCGCCTGCGGCACGTTCATCTTGGCCGCGTCCAGCGTGTAGCGCTTGCCGGTCAGCAGACCCTTGATGACACGGTGGACCAGCAGGTCGGGGTAGCGCCGGATCGGGCTGGTGAAATGGGTGTAGGCCGGATAGGCGAGGCCGAAGTGGCCCGAGTTGCTGCCTGTGTAGATGGCCTGCTGCATGGATCGCAGCAGCATGGTGTGGATCTGCTGGGCGTCGGGCCGGTCTTTGGTCGCCTCGGCAAGCTGCTGGAACTCCCGCGGCGTCGGGTCGTCGGAGATGCCCATGCCTATGCCCAGCGAGCGCAGGTAGGCCTGCAGCGTCTGGCGCTTCTCGGGCGTCGGCCCTTCGTGCACACGGTACAGCGAATGGTGCTTGGCACCCTGGATGAAGTCCGCCGAGCAGGTGTTGGCGGCCAGCATGGCCTCCTCGATCAACCGATGCGCATCGTTGCGCGTGCGCGGGATGATCTTCTCGATGCGGCCGTTGTCATCGCAGACGATCTGCGTCTCGGTCGTCTCGAAGTCGATGGCGCCGCGGCGGTGGCGCTCGGCCAGCAGGGCCCGGTAGACCTCGTGCAGGTGCAGCAGGTGCGGCACCTGCTCGCCGCGCTTGGCGGCCTCGGGACCATGCGTGTTGGCTAGTATGGCCGCCACCTCGGTGTAGGTGAAGCGCGCATGCGAGCAGATCACCGCCGGATAGAACTGGTAGGCCGTGACCGTACCGTCGGTGGACACAAGCATGTCGCAGACCATGCTGAGCCGGTCCTCGTACGGATTCAGCGAGCACAGTCCATTGGACAGCTTTTCCGGCAGCATGGGGATCACACGGCGCGGGAAGTAGACGGAGGTGGCCCGCTCGTAGGCATCAGCGTCCAGCGGCTCGCCGGGCTTCACGTAGTGCGACACGTCGGCGATGGCGACCAGCAGGCGCCAGCCCTCGAAGGCCTTCTTGCCGCGTCCCTGCTTGAAGGGCTCGCAGTAGACGGCATCGTCGAAGTCACGAGCATCCTCACCGTCGATGGTGACCAGCGGCACATCGCGCAGGTCGATGCGGTGCTTCAGGTCCGCCGCGCGCAGCCGCTCGGGGAGCTTGGCGCTCTGCGCCAGCGTTTCGGGGCTGAAGCGGTGCGGCACGTCGTACTTGCGCACGGCGATCTCGATCTCCATGCCGGGGTCATCGATCTCTCCCAATACCTCGACGACGCGCCCCACCGGCTGCGAGTACAGCGAGGGCGGCTCGGTCAGCTCAACGGCCACCACCTGCCCGGCCGTCGCGTTGGCGATGCCGTTCTTGGGAATGAGGATGTCCTGTCCCATGCGCCGGTCCTCGGGCGCGACAAGCCAGACGCCGGATTCGAGCAGCAGGCGACCGATGAGTGGCCGCTTCTTGCGCTCGAGGATCTCCAGCACGCGTCCCTCTGGGCGCCCGCGCTTGTCAAAGCGCACGACACGCACGCGCAGACGGTCACCGTGCATGACAGCGTGCATCTCCTGCGACGACAAATAGATGTCAGCCGAACCGTCGTCGGGGATCAGGAAGCCGTGGCCATCGCGATGGCCCTGCAAGGTGCCCTCGACCTCGCCCAGCAGGCCCGCGCCGTCGCCCGGAGGCGATGAATTTGTGTTCTTCAAGTTTTTGATGATATAGTCTCTGTTTTCCTGAAACGGCTCAGGACTTCACAAGAAGTTTTGAGTACCTTGCCCAGGTGGCGGAATTGGTAGACGCACTAGTTTCAGGTACTAGCGGGTAACTCCGTGGAGGTTCGAGTCCTCTCCTGGGCACCAAAACAAAAGCAAAAAGGCCGACGCGAAAGCGCCGGCCTTTTTGCTTTTGGCGCTCCGACAGCGGCCTCGAAAGCCACGCCACCGAGAACTGGCGCCACGCCCTGCGGATTGTCCGATGCCTGGATGGACTCCATGAAGGCGTGGCGCCTGTATGCGCGAAGCCGGACGCTGACGCCGCGAAACGCGACCGAGTCCCCGACGAGGCGCCCTCGATGGGCGCTTCGTCGAGTGGTGGCACAAACCGAGCTACTTTCGATCCGCGCCACACGCCGGCTCTCAAACAGCGAACTTCTTCGCCAGCAGGTCCGGCCCCATGCCGTCGTATTCCTCGAACGGCTGGTGAATCCACGGCGAGGTTTCCAGCATCTCGCAGTAGTAGTCCGGCGTGTAGGCCGAGACCTTCTTGGTCCAGATGACCGCCGAGCGCAACTCGGTGATGGCCGGCATGCCGCGCAGTCGCTCCACGACGGCCTTCAGTGTCACCCCGGAGTCCGCCAGGTCGTCCACCAGCAGCACGCGGCCGGCCAGTTCGCCCTTGGGCATGGTGATGTACTTGGCCATGTCCAGGCGGCCCTGGATGGTGCCGGCCTCGGCGCGATAGGAACTGGTGGACATGATGCCCAGCGGCTTGTCGAACACGCGCGACAGCACGTCGCCCGGGCGCATGCCGCCACGGGCCAGGCAGAGGATCTGGTCGAACTGCCAGCCAGAGGCGTGCACCTTGAGCGCCAGGCGCTCGGTCAGCAGGTGGTACTCGTCCCAGGACACGTAGAGGTGTTTGCCGTCGTCGGTCAGCATGTTTGGGCGTCTCCGTGATGAGAGGTTGGTTTAAGCAGAATACGGATGGCGCAGCACGATGGTGTGCTCGCGGTCGGGGCCGGTGGAGACCATGTCGATGGGCGCACCGATCACCTCTTCCACGCGCTTCAGGTAGCTGCGCGCATTGGCCGGCAGCGCGTCCCAGGACGTGGCGCCGAAGGTGGTCTCGGTCCATCCCGGGAAGGTCTCATAGATGGGCGTGCAGGCCTCGATTTCATCGGCATCCAGCGGCAGGATGTCGAGGGTCTTGCCGTTCAGCTGGTAGCCCACGCACATCTTGATCTCGGCCAGTCCGTCCAGCACGTCCAGCTTGGTCAGGCACAGGCCCGTAATGCCGTTGATGATGATCGAGCGCTTGAGCGCGGCGGCATCCAGCCAACCGCAGCGGCGTGCGCGGCCAGTCACGGTGCCGCGCTCCTGACCCACGGTGGAAAGGTGGTAGCCGACGGTGTCGGGCTTTTCCCAGTCCAGCTCCGTCGGGAACGGGCCCGAGCCCACGCGCGTCGTGTAGGCCTTGGTGATACCCAGCATGTAGTGCAGCAACTGCGGGCCGACGCCGGCCCCCGCGGCGGCATTGCCGGCCACGCAGTTGCTGGACGTGACGTAGGGATAGGTACCGTGGTCGATATCCAGCAGCGTGCCCTGGGCACCTTCAAACAGGATGTTCTGGCCGGCCAGGTGGGCCTTGTGGATCATGTAGCCGACGTCGGCCAGCATGGGCTTGATCTGCTCGGCCATCTTCATGGCCTGCTCGAAGATGGGCTCGAAGGACAGTTCCTCGGCCTTGAGGTAGCCCTTCAGCACGTAGTTGTGCAGCTCCAGCAACTCGCGCAGCTTCTTGGCGAAACGCTCGGGGTGCTTCAGGTCCTGGGCACGCAGCGCGCGGCGAGCCACCTTGTCCTCGTAGGCCGGGCCGATGCCCTTGCCGGTGGTGCCGATCTTGCCACTGCCGCTGTTCTCGCGCAGTTGCTCGCGCGCCTTGTCCACGGCCACGTGGAACGGCAGGATCAGCGGGCAGCTCTCGCTGATGAAGAGGCGCGAACGCACCTCCACGCCAGCGGCCTCCAGACGCTCGATCTCGGACAGCAGATGGGTCGGATCCAGCACGACACCGTTGCCGATGTAGCACGGCACCCCGTCACGCATGATGCCGCTGGGGATGAGCTGCAGCGCCGTCTTCACGCCCTTGATGACCAGCGTATGGCCGGCGTTGTGGCCGCCCTGGAAGCGCGCCACGCCGTGGGCGTGGTCCGTCATCCAGTCCACCACCTTGCCCTTGCCCTCGTCACCCCACTGGGTGCCCACGACGACCACATTGCGTCCACGCGCGGTTTGGCTTTGCATTTGGTTTGCCTGCTTTTGGAAAAGAGTTTGCGGGCACCGCTCAGAGCGAGCGGACTTCCCAGCCAGCGTGACCGCGAACCAGTTCGCGGTCACAGTCGAATTCGTCAGCCTCGGCCTCATGGCCCGGCAGCACGCACACCACCGTCTCGCCTTTCTCGCGCCACTCGCGCACGGCCTGGCGCAGCGAGGCGTCCTCACCCCAGGGCGCGCGGATGGCCGCGCGCAGCGGCGTCGGCGCCACCAGGCCTACAAGCGTTTTCAGGTCCAGGCTGAAGCCCACGGCCGGGCGGCGGCGGCCGAACACCGCACCCACCTCGTCGTAGCGGCCACCGCGCAGCACCGCGTCGGAGCAACCTTCGGCATAGGCCGCAAAGCGGATGCCGGTGTAGTAAGCGTAGCCCTGCAGGTCGGCCAGGTCGAAGCTCAGATTGACCTCGGGGTGGACCGCGGCAAGCTGCCCGGCCAGCCAGGCCAGGTCCGCCAGAGCGGCCTTCACGAGCGGATGGTCGGGCAGACGGCGCGCCGCCTCGTCCAGCACCTCGCGGCCGCCGAACAGGCCGGGCAATGCCATGAGGGCGTCGCGCGTCGGTGCGGGCAAGTCTGCCGTGAGGTCGGCCAGTACGGCCACGTCCTTGGCGGCGAGCGCCGCCGTCAGCGCGGCCAGGGCCTCAGGGGCCAGCGGCACGCCGTCGAGGACACCTTGCAGCAGCCGTGCGTCGCCGAGGTCCAGCATCACCTTGGACAGACCAGCGCGGCACAGCGCGTCCAGGGCCAGGTCCTGCACTTCAAGGTCTGCCTCCAGGCCGGCGTGGCCATAGATTTCCACGCCGAACTGCAGCGGCTCGCGGCTGGTATTGAGGCCGTCGGGGCGCGTGTGCACCACGGGGCCGCAGTAGCACAGCCGTGTCACACCCCGGCGGTTGAGCAGATGGGCGTCGATGCGCGCGACTTGCGGCGTCGTGTCGGCGCGCAGACCCAGACTGCGACCGGAGATCTGGTCGACGAGCTTGAAGAGCTTGATCTCGGAGCCGCTTCCGGTGCCGGACAGCAGGGAATCGAGGTGCTCCAGCAGCGGCGGGATGACCAGCTCGCAGCCGTAGCTGCGGGCCATGTCGAGCAGCTCTCTACGCAGCTCTTCGATGCGGCGCGCCTGCGAGGGCAGGACATCGGCGATGTGCTCGGGCAGCAGCCAAGCAGAGGACATGGGCGCAGGCTAGGCGGTTAAAAACGGCATTGTACCGGTGCCCTCCCCGGCCTGCGGCCCGCCAGCGTTCGGATCAGCGCAACCAGAGCAGTCCGAACACGCCCATCAGAATGCTGGCCAGCCCGATGAAGCGGATCTGGCCGTCACTCATGGCGAGGATGCGGCTGAAGACCTCACGCCAGCGCCCGGGGCTGATCAGGGGCATCAGCCCCTCGATGATCATCACCAGCGCGAGTGCGGTCAGCAGTTCGTTCACTTGCGTGCCGGTGCGGCGCCTCCGGCGCCAGAGCCCCGCATGGCCTTGAAGAAGTCGCTGCTCGGGTCGACGACCATCACATCGCTCTTCTTGCTGAAGCTGGCCCGGTAGGCTTCCAGCGAGCGGTAGAACTGGGCGAACTGCGGGTCGCGACCGAAGGCTTCGGCGTAGAGGGCCGACGCCTTGGCATCACCCTCACCCTTGATCTTCTGCGCGTCGCGGTAGGCCTCGGCGACGATGACCTCGCGCTGGCGGTCGGCGTCGGCCTTGATCTTCTCGCCATCGGCGATACCCGTGGAACGCGCCTCCGCGGCCACGCGCTTGCGCTCGGAGTCCATGCGGCGGTAGACGGAATCGGTGATGCTGGAGGCGAAGTCCACGCGCTTGATACGCACGTCCACCACCTCGATGCCGAACTGCTTGGCCTCGTCGGCCAGGCGCTTGCGCACGTCCTGCATGACCTTCTCCCGCTCGGTGGCCAGCACGGCCAGCACGGTGCGCTTGGTCACTTCCTCGTTGAAGGCGGCCTGCACGACGGGCGCGAGACGGTTTTCGACGTTGCGCATGTCGATGCCGCTGTTGCGGATGAACTGACGCGGCTCGGTGATGCGCCACTTGATGAGCCAGTCGATGACCAGGCTCTTCTTCTCGGCCGTGAAGATGGGACGGGACTCCGGGCTGTCCAGCGTCTGCACGCGGCGGTCCAGCATGACCACGTTCTGCAGCGGGGGCGGCAGCTTGAACTTCAGGCCCGGCTCGGTGATGACTTCCTTGATCTCACCCAATGCGTAGACGGCGGCGAACTGGCGCTGGTCGACGATGAAGAGCATCGACGACAGCAGCATCAGGACGACGAGTGCACCGGCGAGGATGGCGGCAATACGGTTCATTCGGGAATCCTCGGTCAGCGGCCGTCTCGGCTGCGCTGGTTATCACGGCTGCGCAGGTCGTTGGAGCCCGGCAGCGTCTGCGGGTCGGGCAAGGCACTGGAGGGCTGCGGCGGCGACACCGTCACCGTGCCCGAATTGCCCTGCTGCAGCAGCTTGTCGAGGGGCAGGTACAGCAGGTTGGAGCCCGACTTGCTGTCCACCATGACCTTGCTGACGTTGCTGTAGACCTGCTGCATCGTGTCGATGTAGATGCGATCGCGCGTGACCTGCGGCGCCTTCTGGTACTCGGCCAACACGCTCTTGAAGCGTTGCCCGTCACCCTCTGCGGCGGCGATGACGCGGGCCTTGTAGCCCTCGGCCTGCTCTCGCAGCTTGGCCGCATCGCCCTGGGCACGCGGGATCACGTCGTTGGCGTAGGCCTGGGCCTCGTTCTTGGTCTGCTCGCGGTTCTGCCCGGCCTTGAACGCGTCTTCGAACGCGGCCTGCACCTGCTCGGGCGGTTGCACACTCTGCACGTTGACGTTCTTGATCTGGATGCCGGCCTTGAGGCGGTCGAGCTGGGCCTGGATGGACTTGACCAGCTCGGCCGCGATGGCATCGCGCTGCTCATAGAGCACCGAGTCCATCGCGCTCTTGCCGACGATCTCA
>NZ_DASWYS010000107.1:0-2507 GCF_036404855.1 Roseateles sp. | reverse complement strand
TTGCCGAGCACGCCTCGGCCGAAGAGCGCCGGGCGCTGCTGAAGGAGCACCGCATCCCTATGCTGACCATGGGCGTCATCTGCGGCTACCTCGGGGCTGCGCCGTCGCTGATCTGGGCCTTCAGTGCGCTGACCATCGTGTTCGCGCCCTTTGTCGTGCTCCTGGCGATCTGGCTCTACACGCTGGTGTTCGCCTTCTCCACGGCCTGGTTCACGCACTATGCGCTTGCCGCACTGCAGGCCAGGCGGGCGGCCGAGCCGGTGGCGGAGTCAGCCGTCGTCATGGAGGTCTGAACGATGCAAGTGGGGCTCTTCATCATTGGCGACGAGATCCTGTCCGGCAAGCGCCAGGATTCGCACCTGGCCAAGTTCATCGAACTGCTGTCTCAGCGCGGCATGCAGCTTGCGTGGGCGCAGTACCTTGGCGACGACCGCGAGCTGCTGACGTTGCGGCTGGCCCAAGCCTTCGCCGGCGGCGACCTCGTCGTCAGCTGTGGCGGTATCGGCGCCACACCCGACGACCACACCCGCCAGGCCGCTGCCGCGGCGCTGGGCCGGCCGCTGGTGCTGCACCCCGAGGCCCGCGAGTTGATCTGGCAGCGTGTGCAGCAGATGGCGGTCGAGCAGGGCTCGACGGCCGATGCCGACCACCCCGACACGCTGCGGCGCTTCCAGATGGGTGTCTTCCCGGAAGGCGCGAGCCTCGTTCCCAACCCCTACAACAAGATTCCCGGCTTCAGCGTCGGCCATGTGCACTTCGTGCCCGGCTTTCCGGTCATGGCTCATCCCATGATGGGCTGGGTGCTGGACCGCTATCCGCAGTTGCACCGTCAGGTGGGTGTGCAGGAGCGCTCCCTCGTCCTTCTGGGCGCCATGGAGGCCAGCCTGACGCCGCTGATGGAAGCGGTCGAGGCGGAGTTCGCCGGCATCAAGGTCTTCAGCCTGCCCAGCGTGGACCATCCCCGCTGGGGCCGCTGCATCGAACTGGGCGTCAAGGGGAGTGCGGAACAGTTGGCCCCCGCCTACGATGCCCTGAAACGGGGCGTGATCCAGTCTGGTGCATCAATCAGCACCGAACTGGTGCGATAGAGGTCGCGCTGTCACGGATGGCGCCACATAATGTCCGCAGCAGCGGGCGACAACCCATGTCGGTGCATCTGGCATGCAACCTGCTTTGAATCCCCTGTGGCCGCTGGCGCGTGCGCTGGCGGCGGCAATCCACCCTCGATCCCGCTAGGAGCTTTTGATGGCCAAGACCGTCGCCGACGTGATGAACATGTTGAAGGAGAACGAAGTCAAGTTCGTCGACTTCCGTTTCACCGATACCCGTGGCAAGGAGCAACACGTTTCCGTGCCCGTCTCTCACTTTGACGAAGACAAGTTCACGTCGGGTCACGCCTTCGACGGCTCCTCGATCGCCGGCTGGAAGGGCATCGAGGCTTCGGACATGCTGCTGATGCCCGATCCCAACACGGCCAACATCGACCCCTTCTTTGAAGAACCGACGCTGATCCTGTCCTGCGACGTCGTGGATCCGGCTGACGGCAAGGCCTATGAGCGCGATCCCCGCTCGCTGGCCAAGCGCGCCGAGGCCTACCTGAAGGCCTCCGGCCTGGGTGACACCGCCTACTTTGGCCCGGAACCCGAGTTCTTCATCTTTGACAGCGTGCGCTGGGGCAACGAGATGTCCGGCTCGTTCTTCAAGATCGAGTCCGAAGAAGGCGCCTGGAACTCGTCCAAAGAGTACGAGCACGGCAATAGCGGCTACCGCCCCACCGTCAAGGGCGGCTACTTCCCCGTGCCCCCGGTCGACAGCGGCCAGGACATGCGCTCGGAGATGTGCCTGATCCTCGAGCAGATGGGCATCCCGGTCGAAGTGCATCACCACGAAGTGGCGAACGCCGGCCAGATGGAAATCGGCACCAAGTTCAGCTCGCTGGTCCAGCGCGCCGACTGGACGCAGCTGCAGAAGTACATCATCCAGAACGTCGCCCACGCCTATGGCAAGACCGCGACCTTCATGCCCAAGCCCCTGGTCGGCGACAACGGCTCCGGCATGCACGTGCACCAGTCCGTGTGGAAGGACGGCAAGAACCTGTTCGCCGGTGACGGCTACGCCGGCCTGAGCGAGTTCGCGCTGTACTACATCGGCGGCATCATCAAGCACGCCCGTGCCCTGAACGCCATTACCAACCCCGGTACCAACAGCTACAAGCGCCTGGTGCCCGGCTTCGAAGCTCCCGTCAAGCTGGCCTACTCGGCCAAGAACCGCTCGGCCTCGATCCGCATCCCCTATGTGGCCAACCCCAAGGGTCGCCGCGTCGAGGCGCGCTTCCCGGATCCTTCCGCCAACCCCTATCTGGCCTTCAGCGCGCTGCTGATGGCCGGCCTGGACGGCGTGGAGAACAAGATCCACCCGGGCGAAGCTGCCACCAAGGACCTGTACCACCTGCCGCCCGAGGAAGACGCGAAGATCCCGACCGTCTGCCACAGCCTGGACCAGGCGCT
>NZ_DASWYS010000106.1:0-26494 GCF_036404855.1 Roseateles sp. | reverse complement strand
GTCGTCGAGCATCTCGCCGCCCTTCTCCACGGAGAACGCGTACTTGTCGTAGTAGGTGCCGTCCAGCTTGAAGTTGAAGGTGCCCCAGCTGCCGGTGCGCAGCTGGTAGGTGGCGGCGACGTCGAGGCCACGCATGTTCATGTCGCCGCGGTTGGCCTGGCTGGTGAGGATATGGTCGATGGTGCCGTCAGCCTTGCGCAGGATGTTGGCGGCGTACTTGGTCGGCGACTGCTGAACTTCGGCCAGCGTCAGCGCGCCCAGCACGTCATTGAGCCTGATGCTCCAGTAGTCCGCCGTCACCAAGAGGCCGCGGAACGGCTCGAAGGCGCCGCCGATGCTCCAGCCCTTGGACTTCTCGGGCTTGAGGTGGCTGTTGTCGGGCGACTTGGTCCAGTAGTCGGTGACCACGTTGCAGACCAGGCCGACCTTGTCCGGCGCGGACCAGGATGCCACCGGCACGCCGGTGTTGGCTGTAGTGGGCGTTGCGCTGGGGCAGAGCACCGGGTCATCCATCGCCACCTGGCGCACTTCGGGCGTCGGGTTCTGGATGTCCATGATGGAGGGCGCGCGGAAACCGGTGTTGGCCGACGCTCGCAGCATCACCTCCGCTGACGGCTGGAAGCGCACCGACACCTTGGGGTTGACCGTCGTCCTCTTCAGGTCGCTGTAGCTGTCCGAGCGCACGGCGCCATTGACGCTCCACGCCTTCGTGAACGGGGCATCCAGCTCGACGACGGCGGAGCGGATGTTGCGATGCAGCGTTGCGGCGACGCCAGTCGGGTTCTCTCCGACGATGTCATCCTTGAGCACGACGCCCGCACTGCTGATGTTGTAGCTGCCGTCGGCCAGCCTGCCGACATAGTCCAGCGGCGCGGCGCGCACCTTGGCCTCGTCGCGGCGCAGCTCGCCTGACACCGCCAGCGTCAGCGGTCCACCGCCGAGGTCCATCAGCTCGCGCGTCAGCGTGGCGTCGACGGCCTTGTTGAAGGCCTCGTTGTAGCGGTAGGTGTAGTCGCGGACCTCGATGCTCTTCAGGTACTCCAGGCCGGCGGCGTCCTGAAGGCCGAAGGGGTTGAGGATGCCCTTGGTGAACCCCTCCTGCGCCTTGCTGTAGAGGATGTAGCCGCCCCCCGTGCGGGTGTCGCGCTGCGAATGGCCGTAGTTCAGGCCCACGCGGTAGTCGGTGTTCCAGATCGTGCCTTCGGCACTCAGCACCAGGCGGTCGTTGACCTGCTCGTCGTTGCGGTAGGCGGAGCCCAGCTCGGCCGGCCCCCACTGGAAGTACACCAGCCGATTGTTCATGTTCAGCGGCGTGACGGTGCCCGGCGTCTTGGTGGCGTCGATGTACATCGACGGCGAGTTGGCGCCGGTGTTGCTGCCCACCACGTTGACCAGCGGCGTGATGCCCTTGCCGGGGTAGTACTTGCTGGTGGACGGGATGGTGTAGGTGGTGGCCGGCTCGTTGCTGCTGGGCAGTTGGAGGCCACGGTACTTCTCGACAGTGAAGGCCGAGTGCAGCATCTCCAGGCTCAGGCTGTGGCCCTTCCCGAGGTTCAGGCTGGCCTTGCCGAACAGGGTGTTGATTCGGCTGCCATCGGTGATCGCGGTGTAGTAGTTCGGGTCGCGGTAGCAGCCGGCATTGCTGTACGACACCGGGCTCGCCACGCTGCCCGCCCCCAGCGTGGGCAGCGAGTACGGCGCCTCGCAGCCGCTCGCGAAGCTGGAGTTGTAGTTGCTGTTTGCGGATGCGCTGAAGCCGTAGTTCGCGATCGGGCTCTGGTTCTTGTTGCTGGGCGTGACGAGCAGGCCCAGCTGGTTCAGTGCTGAGCCGTCGTACAGCTCCGGCCGGTCGCCCTGGAACAGGGCCGACTTGGTCTGGTGATCGAACGCCGCATACACGTTCCAGCCATCGGCCACCAGGTCGCCCATGCCGCCGATCAGGCCTACGGCATAGGTCGCGCCGTGCCCGCCGCGCTCCGGCGAGTTCTGGTCGACCTTGATCTTGGCGCCCTTGTACTGGCTGTACGTGAGGAAGTTCTGCACGCCGCCGATGGCATCGGAGCCGTAGATGGACGAGGCGCCGTCACGCAGCGTCTCGGCGCGGTCCAGCGCCATGCGCGGGATGACGTTGACGCTGACGTACTGGTCCTGCAGGGGCTCGTTGGCCATGCGGCGACCATTGAGCAGCGTGAGCGTGCGCATGGGGCCCAGGCCGCGCAGGTTCAGCACCGGGCCGGCAGCGCCGGAGTTGGTACCCAACGACTGGGACTGCGGCAGCTCCAGCACCAGGTCCTTGAGCTCGGTGTGGCCCCGGGCGTCCAGCTCTTCGGACTTGACCGTGGACACCGGCAGCGCGGTCTCGCCCGCCAAGCGCTTGATGGACGAGCCGGTGACCTGAATGCGCTCCAGGGTCGCGGGTGCATCGGCGGTCTGGGCATAGGCCCCGGCGCACAGGCTCAACGCGGCGCTGGCGCACAGCGTCAGTCGGGCGGGGGTCGGCAGGCGTCTGAAGTTCATCGTGTCTCCGTGGTTCTTCTATGTTGAAAGTGAGGCCCGAGCCTTCAGGGCGCCGGGACCCACCCGCCGGGCGCACCGGTGGCGATGGTCGAGTTGTGAAAGATCTCGGCACGCGTGGTCAGGCCGTCGGCGGAGGCCAGCGGCTTGGCCAGCTGCACGGTGGTCGGCACGTTGGCGACCTTGACCGAGGCCAGGCCGAGGCGACCGCTCACGTCCAGCGGCGCGCCGCTCAAGTCCATGCTGCCGAACTCGCGCCAGCCGGCGCCGTCGGTCGCGCCTCCATCGGCCGTGCCGGCCCAGGACGGTGGGTTGCTGCCGCAGTTGCCGGTGCCGGCGCCCGTCTTGCTGGTCCCGTTGCCTACGCACCAACCCACGGGCAGGATGTGGGCGCCCATCCTCGTGTTCACAAAGGCGATGTGATCGACATAGGTCGTCGACGTGGTGCCGCCGCTGCGGGCCAGGTAGGCCTGCGTGACGCCTGGCTCCGCCGTCAGCTCGCTGTTCAGGAACACAAACCCCTTGTCACCTGCCGTTGCGCGCGACTGCAGGATGAAGCCCGCCGAACTGCTGCCGGTGTCGACGACCGAGCGAATCTCGCTCTCCTCGAACAGGCTGGCCATCACGCTGCCCCAGATGAAGTCGACGTTGCCGGCGACGAGGGACTGGTAGATCCAGTTGTAGCCCTTGAGCTGCAACGTGTCCTGCTGGCTCAGGAAGGACATCTGCCGGGCCACGAAACGCGCGGCCGCGGCCGTCGTGCTGGTGTTGAAGTAGAGGGCTTCAGCCTGGTTGTCCCAGCTGCTGCTGCGCCCATGGGGGTTGTGCAGCGTGAAGTTCTGCAGCGTCAGCAGATCGGACGTCTCAACGAGGAAAGACGCCCGGCCGCCGCCGAGCACTCGGTGGCCCACGGTCTTGCCCGAGGTGCTGAGCGCCGTTCCGGCAGCCGCCGCGCTGGCGCCGCTGCCCGAGTTCAGCGACTCGAAATTGACGTCGCCCACCACCACGCCGTCGCGGCTCTCGCCGACGATGGTCAAGTTGGACACCTTGCGCAGGATGTTGAGTTCGGGGTAGGTGCCGTTGGCCAGATGGATGGTCTTGGGCGTGGCGACGGTGTTGCAGCCGTTGGCCGTCGGGCTGTTGGTCGAGCAGTTCTTCATGACCCAGTTCAGCGCGCCCTGCAGCGTGCGGAAATCGGCCGTCGTGCCGTTGTCGTCGACGTTCACCGTCGTGAAGCTGGCAGGCGCCGCTCGGGTCGTGAACTTCCAGTTGTCGGCCTTGCCGACGCCGGCGAAGCTTGCGCCCTTGATGGTGCCCAGCAGCACCGAGGCGTCCATGGTCACGTAATAGGTCGTGCCGAAGTCCAGCCTGTTGCTGTGCAGCTTGACCGTGGCCCTAGCGCCGCTGACGCTGACCGGGCGGTACCAGACGTAGCGCGCGAACGTGGCGCCGTCGGGCATGGCACCCAGCCCCAACGCGTCGATCTCGAGGTTGGTGCGGGCCAGCAGCGTCTGCGTGTCGCCGGCGGAGGGTGCGATGCTGACGTCGACGCTGTCGACCAGCGCGTCGTCGCTGGCACGGTAGATGCTGACCTTGCCCGTCGTGCCGATGGCGGGGGGTGCATCGAAGGACAGCGAGATGCGCGTGTCCGTCGGCACGCCGGTCTCGTTGGCCGCGGGCGAGCGGGTACCGGCCACGTCGTAGACGTTGCCGGTACCGCTGATCTGCGTCGTCAGCTTGCCGGCACCGGCCTGCGCCAGCACATTGGCCTTGACCAGCGCCACCGGCCGGGGCTTGTAGACATAGCCCGGCGTGAAGACTGTGCCCGGCTGCGCGCTGCAGGCCCCCAGGGGGGCGCCGTTCAGCGTGGAGCCGCTGTCCTGGAAAGCACCGCTGCGGTCACTGCTCGGGTAGGTCACGACGCTGTCGCACCCCGCTGCACCGTCGATGGCGAAGACGTTGTTGTGCGACAGGATGTTGGCCTGCTTGCCCACACCGATGCTGTACGAATGCGGGTAGGGGTTGGCCGTCTTGCTGCCGGAGAAGTAGTTGTTGAAGACGTGGACCTGTCCGAACCTCACGCGCGGCACACGCTGCGTCGTGCCGTCGAAGACGTTGTTGGCAATCGTGATGCGCAGCTTGCCCGCATCGCTCGTCAGGCTGTCGGAGCCGCCGATGAGCATGGACTTGTCATGCTTCGTGACGACGTTGTAGGAGAGGGTGACGAGGTCCGCCCCCTTGGTGATGTCGATGGCACCGTCGTGGCACTGCTTGGTCTTGCCGTTCTCAACGGGCAGCGTGTCGTCGGTGACGGGCGCGTCGGTGATGGTGTTGCGATCGATCCAGACCTGTGTGGCCGTGACGATGCCGATGGCGTCGTACTGCGAGTTCCAGTTGCCCAGCGCGCCATCGGTCGGGTCCCACACGGGGCCGACGTCGCAGGGGGCGACGAGGTGCAGGTTGCGCACGATGACCTGGCTGACGCTGGCGATGTCGATCCAGGCGTTGACGAAGCCGGCGCCGGGGCCTTCGCCGATCAGCGTGGTGTTGCTCGTCAGCTTGACGCGGGCGCGCACCTTCTGGTCGGCCGTGCTGGCGAACGGCGTGCCCTCCGTCATGTCGATGGTGCCGGCCACCTTGATGATCTTGGGCGCGTTGCCGGCATTTGTCAGCGCGTTCAGCAGCTCGGCGCGATTGCGGACGGTGTAGATGTGGTCGGGTGTGGCGGCGCTTCCGCCGACGGTGCCCGCCCCCCAGCCGTCGCTGGGTGCGGTCTGCAGCGCGGCGTCCAGCGCCTGGGCGGGCAGGCCGAGTGCGAACAGCGCGCCGAAGGCGCCAAGTTGCCTGAAGAGGTTCATGCGGTCCTCCTGGAACGGCGCAGCGCCAGCACACCGAGGCCGGCGCCGAGCAGCGCCAGGCTGGCGGGTTCGGGCACGGCGCTGACGGCCAGCTGCGTCGTGAAGCTGCCGAACTCGGTCGTGAAGCTGACGTTGTTCAGCGTCAGGCTGATGCTGTTGGGGCTCGTGAGCTGCAGGCCGACGGCGCCGCCGTTGACGCCCGAGAGGTCCAGCGCCGTGAAGCCCGCGAGGGGCGCGGCAAGGCCGGTGAAACTGAAGGTCAGCGTGTAGCTGCCGGCCAGGCTGGCGAAGCCGCTGTTGTTCCAGACCTCCACGCGACCATCGGCGAAGAAATCGATCGCGACATTGGCGTCACCGGTGATGAACTCCAGGTCCGCCGGGGCCAGCACGGTGGCGTTGGTGCCGGGTTCATCGGCAAACAGATGGTCCAGGCCGAGCAGCGTCGAGCTGGCGCCGCTGACCTGGCCGGTGATGAGGGTGCCCGCCGGAAGGCGGTCGGCGGCCTGGGCGCCGGTCAAGGCCAGCCATGCGGCGGCCGCGACCGCAAGGGTCTTGGGGGTCATGCTTGTCTCCGTACTGAGGCCTGGCTCACCCCGGGGTGGGGGGCCGACGCTTCTTGCTCAAGTCCGGGGACCAGCAGGGTCCCGCCCACAAAAAAGGGACACCGACGACAGGTCGGCGCCCTTCTCTTCTCTAGGCCATGGGTGGCTTAGAACTTGTAGCGGGCACCGATCAGGTACTCGCGGCCAGTGACGTGGTAAACCACCGAGCTGTTGCGGGCGCGGCTGATGAACTGGTCATTGGCCTCGTTCGTCAGGTTCACACCTTCCAGCGTCAGGTCCAGGTTGGGCGTGACCTTGTAGCTGAGCGACAGGTCCACGTTCTTGGTGCCGTTCTTGCCTTCGACGTCGTTGTTGTTCTGGCCGGGCACGCGCGTCAGGAAGGACGAACGCTTGGACAGTGACACGCGGGCGCTGAAGGTGCCGTCGTCGTAGTACAGCGTGCCGTTGGCGGACGTGGGCGACATGTTGATCAGGTCGTCGACGATGACGCTGTTGCTGGTGGGCGAGACCAGGTAGGTGATCTTGGACTGGACCTTCGTGTAGTTCAGCAGCACACCGAAGTTCTTGCCCCAGCCAGGCAGGAAGTTGAAGGGCTGCTGGAAGTTGATCTCGAAGCCCTTGAGCTTGCCTCCAGGCGTGTTGATCGGCGTCGTGTACTGGAAGATCTCGTCGCCCGTGAAGTTGGACGGCAGCAGCGACAGCGGCAGGCCGGAGTCCTTGAACGCGATGTTGGTGCGCAGGCTCTGGATGTAGGTGTCGATGTTCTTCTGGAACAGGCCAACGCCGATGAACCCGTTGCGGTCGTGGTACCACTCGGCGCTGAAGTCGAAGGTCTTGGCACGGAAGGGCTTCAGGTAGGGGTTGCCGGCCGTGATGCTCAGCGTGCCCGTCGTCGCGATGGAGCCGCCCGGGTTCAGGTTGCCGAGCTGCGGACGGGCCATGGCCTTGGCGGCCGCGAACCGCAGGATGACGTCGGGCGCGACGGTAGCGGCCAGGTTCAGCGCCGGCAGCGTGTCGCTGTACTTGTTGACGGTGGTCACCTCGGTGCCACCACCAATGGACTGGTAGCCGGTGGCGATCTGCTCGGTCGTCACGTAGCGCACGCCGACGTTGCCATCCACCTTGATGCCGAAGGGACGCTGGCTGAACTCGGCCATCAGGTAGCCGCCCCGGTCGGTTTCCTGCACGGCGCGGTTGTTGCCACGGGCGTTGCCGTTGGTGGTGGACGACAGGGTGAAGTCGCCGGGGCCGCCGACGGGGCCGCTCTTCAGGCAGTTGCAGTAGATGTCGTAGGCCGCGACGATGGCCTTCAGATCGGGGATGACCCAGGCGGTGGGCACGCCGGCCGGCAGGGACAGGCCCTTGCCGAAGCCGGCCAGCGTCGTTGTCAGGCCAGCCGTGGAGGACGGCGCGAAGATGGTGTCGTTCTGATTGATCCGACGGAACTCGTAGGTGTCGAACTTGTACTTCTTGCTCTGGAGACCGCCCTTGAGCAGGAAGTTGTCCGTCGGCTCCCAGGTCAGGTCGATCTGGGCAACGTCATTGCGGTTGTTGGCGCCCTGCGGACGGATGCGGATCTCGCTCGTCGTCGCGTTGGCGACGGTAGTGGCCTGGGTGCCGCTGGTCGCAACAGGCACGCCGACGATCTGCAGCGGGCCGCTGGTCGACGTCACGTCGAAGGGATAGCTGATGACCGGCAGGCGGTCGTTGCCACGGAAGTCGAGTGCGTAGCCGTTGACGTTCAGTGCGTCCAGCGTCGTCGTCGTCTGCACCGGGTTGCGGAATTTGGAGTTGGCGCGGCCGAGCTTGACCTGGGCTCGGAAGGTGTCGCTGAACTCGTGCTCCACGGTCAGCGTGGGCTGCGTGAAAGTGGTGGACAGTTCGTCGTAGCGCGACTCGGCGCGGATGTCGACGCCGTTGTACTTGCCGTAGAGCAGTGCGCCGTTGGGGTCATACTGGGCCTCGACAACGCTCGTCTGCGGCTTGCCACCCTGCGCGGCCGTGCGGCTGAAGGAGATGGCTTCGAGGAAGTCCTCCTGACGCGTTGCCTTCAGCTTGGAGTACAGCATGTCCAGGCTGACCAGCGTGGTGTCGGCGGGGCGCCACTGCACGGAGCCGGTCAGACCCACGCGGTCCTGGTCGTGCGTCAGGCGGCCATAGCGCGGCAGGCGCGGGTGGAAGTTGTCGGCGCTGCTGGCGGTGGTGTAGGTGGCGAGGTTGTTCGCTGTCGAAGGCAGCTTGGCAGGCGGCAGCGAGCTCGGGATCGACGCGACGCCGCCCGTGCCGCAGTTGCCGGTGCCGGGAGCGCACCAGCCGCCGGAGGAGGCGCCGTTGTCCCAGCGGACGGTGGAGAAGCCTTCTTCGAACAGGCGGCGCTTGGACAGCGCGCCCGACACCAGCACACCAAAGGTGTTGTTGGCAAAGGTGTTGGAGACGAGGAAGGCGGCGCGCGGGTCGGTCTTGCCGATCAGGTCGTTGTAGCGCCCCTTCAGCGACGCAGTGGCGACGAACTTCTTCAGGTCGAAGGGCCGTGCGGCCTGCAGGTCGACCGTGGCGCCCAGGGAGCCTTCGTCGATATCGGCCTGGTTGCTCTTGCGCACCGTCAGGCTGTTGAACAGCTCGGACGCGAACACGTTGAAGTCGAAGCCGCGGCTGCGGTTGGCGCCGCCGGAGCTGTCGGTGCCGCCAGTGGTGGCCAGCGCCTCGATGCCGTTGATGCGCACGCGGGTGAAGTCGGCGCCCAGGCCGCGCACGGTGATGTTGCGGCCTTCGCCGGCATCGCGGTCGATGACGACGCCCGGCACACGCTGCAGCGACTCGGCCAGATTGGTGTCGGGGAACTTGGCGATGTCCTCGGACTTGATGACGTCGACGATGCCCTTGTCCTGGCGCTTGGCATTCAGCGCACTCTCCAGCGACGCGCGGATGCCGGTCACGGTGACGGTTTCCAGCTGGTTCTTGGCCGCATCGGCCGACGCGTTCTGGGCAGAGGCCGGCGCGGCAGACAGCGTGACGAGGGTGGCGGCCAGAGCCACCGGGCTCAGGGCCAGGCGGCGACGGGACGGACGGAACGAGGGCATGGGGTGTCTCCTGATGCAAGGCCACCTGGGCGCGATGCGCTGGCGGCTCTCGGGTTGTGCGAGGGCAATTCAGCCTGGGCGCACGCAGGGCACCCTTCGATTTCTGATCCGGCGACGCTGCAGTGCGAACGCCGGCGCTTGTCACTGACGGCTACAGGTAGCCGTCGCGACGAGGGGAAAACGGGTCGAGCGGCAGGACATGTCAGCACTGGGGAAGCAACTGCTCACGGTTGTGCTTGCTTGGCCTGCCTTGTGGACGATGATAGGGGGAAGATGCAAAATTCGGAACATCGGTTCACTAATTAGAAACCATGATTCCGCAACACTTGCGGCGTGACTAGAGTCACGCTGTCGGAAAAAGTGGAACTGCGTTTCAACCAATTCCCCTCCCCTGCGGCCACGCCGAGGCTCGCGCAACCGGTGCCCCCCATCACCTTGGATAAAGACATGGTTCTTCAGAACTTCAATCTGGCCGGCAAGACGGCCATCGTGACCGGCTGCAACACGGGCCTGGGCCAGGGCATGGCCCTGGCGCTCGCCCAGGCAGGTGCCGACGTCGTCGGCGTCAACGTTTCCGAGCCAGATGAAACCAAGGCCGGCGTCGAGGCGCTGGGGCGTCGCTTCCTGGACCTGCGCGCCAACCTGGGCGATGTCAGCTGCATCCCAGACCTCGTCGCCCAGGCCAAGGCCTTCAATGGCGCGGTGCACATCCTCGTCAACAACGCCGGCATCATCCGCCGCGAGGACGCCATCAAGTTCTCCGAGGCCGACTGGGACGACGTGATGGACTTGAACCTGAAGTCGGTGTTCTTCCTGTCGCAGGCCGTCGCCAAGGTCTTCATGGCACAGGGCACGGGCGGCAAGATCGTCAACATCGCATCGATGCTGAGCTTCCAGGGTGGCATCCGCGTGCCCTCCTACACCGCCAGCAAGAGCGGCGTCATGGGCATCACGCGGCTGATGGCCAACGAGTGGGCATCGCACGGCATCA
The DNA here is from genome assembly GCF_036404855.1 of Roseateles sp. Classification (GTDB taxonomy): domain Bacteria; phylum Pseudomonadota; class Gammaproteobacteria; order Burkholderiales; family Burkholderiaceae_C; genus Pelomonas. The sequence goes on along the minus strand of NZ_DASWYS010000106.1, from coordinate 16,488 downwards.
ACGTGAACGCCATTGCCCCGGGCTACATGGCCACCAACAACACCGCCGCGCTGCGCGCCGACGAGCAGCGCAACAGCGCCATCCTCGAGCGCATCCCGGCCGCCCGCTGGGGCAAGCCCGAGGACCTGGCCGGCCCGGTCGTGTTCCTGGCGTCGCCGGCGTCGGACTACGTCAACGGCTACACAGTCGCGGTGGACGGAGGCTGGCTGGCGAGATAAGCCTCCTACGCGCTGATGCGCGCCCCTTCGAGGGGGCGGAGCCAGCGGCCCGGCAAGGCCGGTTCCGCGGCTCCCGCTGGATGATCCGCCTGCCAACATGGCGGATTCAGAAAAGTCACCGACGGAGACACGGTGAGATGTACGAGAACAAGAAACTTGGCTTCATGTTCGTCCTGCCATTCGTGCTGGGCGTGCTGCTGTTCAAGGCCTTTCCCTTCGTGATGAGCTTCGCGCTCAGCTTCACGCAGTACGACCTGATCGACCCACCCGAGTGGGTCGGTCTGCGCAACTACGAGGAGATGCTGAGCGGCGACCCGCTGTTTCGCAAATCCCTGGGCGTCACTCTGACCTTCGCACTGCTGGCCGTGCCGCTGCGGGTGGGCTTCGCCCTCGTCGTCGCCCAGGTGCTGAACTTCCGCCTGAGGGGCATCAACGCCTTCCGCGCCGCCTTCTACATCCCGTCCATCCTGGGCGGCTCCATCGCCGTGGCGGTGCTGTGGCGCTTCGTGTTCGCCAAGTACGGCCTGGTCAACATCATCCTGGCCAAGCTGGGCCTGGAGCCCATCCCCTGGCTGGCCGACGAGCACTACTCGATGTGGACCATCGTGCTCCTTTTCACCTGGCAGTTCGGCTCGGCCTGCGTGATATTCCTGGCGGCTCTGCAGAACGTGCCCAAGTCGCTCTACGAGGCGGCCGAGATCGACGGCGCCAGCACGGGCCAGCAGTTCTGGAAGATCACCGTGCCCCTCATCACGCCGGTCATCTTCTTCAACCTGATCATGCAGATGGTGCATGCCTTCCAGGAGTTCAACGGCCCCTACCTCATCACCGAGGGCGGTCCGCTGCATTCCACCTATGTGCTGGCGCTCTACATCTACGACCAGAGCTTCCGCTTCTTCAACCTCGGCTATGGCGCCGCGCTGAGCTGGGTGCTGTTCGCCCTGGTGGCCGGCCTCGCCGCGATCTCGTTCTGGAGCAGCAAGTACTGGGTGTTCTACGCCGGTGAGAAGGAGAGCCGCAAGTGAGCGCCGCCGCAGAGATGAACGAACGCGCCGTCGGCGACGACGGCAAGACACCCTGGCTGCGCTACCTGATGCTGGGTGCGACGGCCATCGTCATGCTCTACCCGCTGCTGTGGCTGGTGGGTGCTTCCTTCAAGAGCAACAGCGAGATCTTCACGTCGGCCGGCTTCTGGCCGAGCAGGTTCTCCCTGGACGCCTACGCCAAGGGCTGGAAGACCAGCACCGAGTACACCTTCGCCACATACTTCCTGAACAGCTTCCTCATCACCATCCCGCGCATCATCGTGACCGTGATCTCCTGCGTGCTGGTGGCCTATGCCTTCGCCCGCTTCGAGTTCTGGGGCAAGAAGATCCTGTTCAGCATCATGGTCGGCACGATGATGCTGCCGCTGATCGTGCTGCGCCTGCCGCAGTACCTGGTGTTCCGCGAGCTCGGGTGGCTGGACAGCTACCTGCCGCTGATCGTGCCCTCGGCCTTCGCCACCGACACCTTCTTCGTCTTCATGCTGGTGCAGTTCCTGCGCGGCATCCCGCGCGACATGGAAGAGGCGGCGCTGATCGACGGCTGCAACGCGCTCCAGTTGCTCTGGCACATCATCGTGCCGCTGCTCAAGCCCGCCATCATCAGCGTCATCGTCTTCCAGTTCATCTGGACGATGAACGACTTCATGGGCCCGCTGATCTACCTCGCCTCGGTCGAGAAGTACCCGGTCAGCTTGGCGCTCAAGATGAGCATCGGCGCCACCGAGGAAGTCGAGTGGGCCAACGTCATCGCGATCTCGGTCGTCGCGCTGATCCCGTCCGTTGCGGTGTTCTTCGCCGCCCAGAAGCATTTCATCGAAGGCGCCACCTCCAGTGGCGTGAAGGGGTAAGGCCGTGGCCGCTGTTTCCTTGCGCAAGGTCGAGAAGACCTACCCCAATGGTTTCAAGGCCGTGCACGGCGTCGATCTCGACGTGCGTGACGGCGAGTTCATGGTCTTCGTCGGCCCGTCGGGCTGCGCCAAGTCCACCCTGCTGCGCATGGTCGCCGGGCTGGAGTCCATCAGCGGGGGGGAGCTGCACATCGGCGGCCGCGTCGTCAACGACCTGCCGCCCAAGGGCCGGGGCATCGCGATGGTGTTCCAGAACTACGCGCTCTATCCGCACATGACGGTCTACGACAACCTCGCCTTCGGCCTGAAGCTGGCCAAGACGAGCAAGGCCGAGCTGGACCAGCGCGTGCGCCACGCCGCCCAGTTGCTGGAGATGGAGCACCTGCTCACCCGCTATCCCAAGCAGCTGTCCGGCGGCCAGGCCCAGCGCGTGGCGGTCGGCCGTGCCATCGTCAAGAAGCCCGAGGTCTTCCTGTTCGACGAGCCCCTGTCCAACCTGGACGCCAAGCTGCGCGCCGCCATGCGCGTGCGCCTGACCGAGCTGCATCGCTCGCTGCGCGATGCCGGCCAGCCGGCCACCACCATCTACGTCACGCACGACCAGACCGAAGCCATGACCATGGGCGAGCGCATCTGCGTGCTCAAGGCCGGGGTCATCCAGCAGGTCGACACGCCGACGGCGCTGTACGACCGCCCGGCCAATGCCTTCGTCGCCAGCTTCATCGGCTCGCCCGAGATGAACATCGTCAACGCGACGCTGGCCGACGGCAGTGTCGAGGTGGGCGGCGTGCGTCTGGCGCTGCCAGCCCAGCGCTTCAAGCCCACGGCCAACGGGGCCGTGCAGTTCGGCCTTCGCCCCGAGCACATCGGCCTGTCGCCCAAGCCCGGCAGCGTCGCCGTGCAGGCCACGCTGAAATTCTGCGAGCACATGGGGGCCGAGGTCTTCACCTATGTCGACGTCGGCGCCGTGGCCTTCAGCGCCCGTCTGCCCGCAGAGGACGGCGCGGCCCTGGCCGCCCTGCCCCGGGGCTCGGCCCTGACGCTGCATTTCCAGATGAGCCACGCCCATCTCTTCGTCGCCGACGATCAAGGCGCGAGTCTCCTGGCATGAGCATCCATCGCCGCCTCGTCCTCGCCAGCGGCGCCGCGCTGGCCGCGCCCTTCGTCCATGCGCAGGAGCGCCCCGTGCTGCGCTTCGCCTGGTGGGGCGGTGCCAGCCGGCACCAGGCCACGCTGGCGGCGCTCAAGGTCTTCGAGCAGCGTTACGGCGTGCGCGTGAAGGCCGAGTACATGGGGTTCAACGGCTACCTGGAACGGCTCACGACCCAGATCGCCGGCCGCTCCGAGCCTGACGTGATGCAGATCAACTGGGCCTGGCTGGCGATGTTCAGCAAGCGCGGCAACGGCTTCACCGACCTCAACGGCGTCGCCAGAGCGCTTGCGCTGGACCAGTTCACCGAAGACGACCTCGCCTACGGCCGCGTCGCCGGCAAGCTCAATGCGCTGCCCACCTCATTCAGCGCCCGCATCTTCCTGTGGAACCAGACGGCCTTCGGCCGCGCGGGGCTGGCGTTGCCGCAGACCTGGGACGACCTCTTCGCCACCGGCCCCGTCTTCCGCGCCAAGCTGGGCGACTCGGCCTATCCGCTGGACGGCGAGCTGTACGACATGATCCTGCTGTCGCAGAGCTACATCCAGCAAAAGCACGGCATGCCCTTCGTCGACCCGGCCAAGCCGCGCGTCGCGATGAGCCCGGCCGCGGCGCTGGAATGGGTCAAGACCTACAAGCGCATCGTCGACAGCCATGTCGCCACGCCGCTGCCGTTGCGGGCCAGCCTGGGGGGCGCCGAGAAGCCCACCGAACAGCAGCCGGACTGGGTGTCGGGCCGCTGGGCTGGCAACTACACCTGGGACTCGGTCATCGCGCTGCGCGGCTCCACGCTGGCGCCGGGCGAGAAGCTGGCCCTGGGCGCGTTCCCCACGCTGGAGGGCAGCAAGGAGAGCGGCCTCTTCGGCCGGCCGACCGTCATGTACACCATCGGCCGCAACTGCAAGCAGACCGAGCTGGCAGCCAAGCTCATGAACTTCCTGTTGACCGACCCCGAGGCCGCACGCCTGCTCGGCCGCACCCGTGGCCTGCCCAGCGCCAAGGGCGCGCTGGCCGTGCTGCAGCAGGCCGGTGGCCTGCCGCCGCTGGAGCTGGCCGCGCACGACCAGATCCAGGCCCAGCGCAATGCGGGCCGCCTCATCCGTCCTGCGCCGCTGTTCGAGCACGCGCGCTTCCAGAAGTTCATGCGCGAGGTTTTCGAGACCATCGCCTACAACAAGACCACCGACGCCGAGGCCGCCCGCCGGCTCGTCGACGAGGGCAACGCCCTGCTGCAGAGGATTCAATGACTGCGGCAAGTCGCGACGAGCGAGGGCTCCCGGGGAACACGGCCCCGTGGCACCCGGCCCCGTCCCGGCACCATCTCATCGCGGCACCGACAACGTCCCGGAACACCCACCTCAGCCCGCCCGACCATCATGAAGTCCACTGAACGCAAGTTCCAGTTCCTCACCCGTGAGGACCCCGACACCGGCGCCCGCGTCACGCGCCTGACGCCGCCCGATGTCACCTGCCACCGCAATTACTTCTATCAGAAGTGCTTCACGAACGACGGTTCCAAGCTGATGTTCGGTGGCGAGTTCGGCCCCCAGCCCAGCCCCAACTGGAACCTGCACCTGCTGGACCTGCCCTCGCAGACGGCCATCCAGCTGACCGACGGCGCGCGCGAGAACACCTTCGGCGCGTTCATGAGCCCCGATGACCGCTTCGTCTACTTCGTGCGTGGCGACCGCAACCTCATCCGTCTGGAGCTGGCCACACTGAAGGAAGAAGTCGCCTACGTCGTGCCGGAGGGCTGGGTGGGGTACGGCACCTGGGTGGCCAACAGTGCCTGCACCAAGATGGTCGGCATCGAGATCGCCGCCGCCGACTGGTTCCCGCTGAACACCTGGCAGAAGTTCAACGAGATGTTCCACAAGAAGCCGCTGTGCCGGCTCTTCAGCGTGGACCTGGCCACCGGCCAGCGCAGCGTCATCCTCGAGCAGCGCGGCTGGCTGGGCCACCCGCAGTACCGCCCGTTCGACGACAACACCGTCGCCTACTGCCACGAAGGCCCGCACGACCTCATCGACGCGCGCATGTGGTTCGTCAACGAGGACGGCACCCAGCGTCGCTGCGGCAAGGCGCACACGGACGGCGAGAGCTGCACGCACGAGTTCTGGGTGCCGGACGGCAGCGCCATGATCTACGTCAGCTACAACGACAAGTCCCCCGAGCGGTGGATCTGCAGCCTGGACCCCGTCACGCTGGAGAACAAGGTACTGACCGCCATGCCGCAGTGCTCGCACCTGATGAGCAACCACGACGGCACGCTGATCGTCGGCGACGGCTGCGGCAAGGCCAGCAGCGGCGACAACGAGATGCTGGTGGGCGACCCCTACCTGCACCTGTTCGACCTGAAGGCCGGCACGACGCGCCCCATCGCCCGACACGACAGCGGCTGGGACGTCTACAAGGACAGCCGCCAGGTCACCCACCCCCATCCCAGCTTCACGCCCGACGAGAAGCAGGTGCTGTTCAGCTGCGACGCCGAACGCGCCCAGGGCGTCGAGCCGGCCCTCTACCTGGCCGACCTGTGAAGCCCCTGCTCGCGCTGGCCCTGCTCCTGGTCACCGGCGTGAGCCAGGCGCAATCCCGCCCGCAGCTGACCGCCGGTCAGGCCGCCGCCCACACGACGGCCGCCTACCTCGGAGACTGGCAGCCCGCTGCGCTGGCCGACCTTGCCCCCGCGGCACCGGACTTCGTCGTCAAGCCCGGCGAGTCCGTGCAGGCGGCCATCGACCAAGTGCCCGCCAACGGCACCAGGCGCTGGGTCATCCAGATCCAGCCCGGCACCTACCGCGGTCCCGTTTGCATCAAGGACAAGGCGCCCCTCGCCCTCATCGGCTCGGCGCTGGACGCGGCTGCGGTCGTGCTGGTGGACAACCGCTTCTCCGGCAAGCCCAAGGGCGAGGACGAGGCCGCCCATCCCTGCTGGCCCGAACTGGGCAAGGCCACCATCGGCACCAGCGGCAGCACCAGCATGCTGGTGGCCAGCGACGACGTGCAGCTGATCTCGCTGACCATCGCCAACGACGCCATGGATGGCGTGCGCCGCGGCGAGGTCTACCCGCCGGGCGTGGGTGAAAGCGGCGGCGCCCAGGCCGTGGCGCTGACGCTGATGGGCGACCGCATCCAGCTCGAGGGCGTGCGCCTGCTGGGCCACCAGGACACCCTCTACGCCAAGCGCCGCGCGCCCGATGCGCCGGCCCGCCAGCTGATCCGCCACAGCCTCATCGCCGGCGACGTGGACTTCATCTTCGGCAACGCCGTGCTCGTCATCGAGCATTCCACCCTCCTGACCCGCGCCCACCGCCGCACCCCCGGCCACGGCGGCATCATCCTCGCGCCCAGTACGGCGCCGGACGTGTCCCAGGGCTTCCTCGTCACGCACAGCCGCCTCGTCGGCGAGCCCGGCATCGCGCCCGGCGCCACGGCCATCGGCCGCGCCTGGGACGCGGGCGTCAAGGCGGGAACCTGGCAGGCCGGCAGCAGCCCCAACGGCATCGCCGTCGTGCGCGACAGCGAAATCGGCGCCCACGTCGGCCCCTGGTCGACCAGCACGTCGCGCCGCCCCTTCGACGCCGCCACCAACCGCCTGAGCGAATACAACAACCGCCCATGACCCTCCCTCGTCGCCACGTCCTGGCCCTCGCAGGCCTGTCTGCGCTCGGCGGTTGCGCCACCACCCCAGCCACCCTACCCACCCCGGCGACCGCCCCGACCGGCCTGCCGCTGGGCTGGGCCGGCGTGGGCAAAACGACTGGCGGCGGCGACGCCAGGCCGGAGCATGTCTTTGACGTGCACGATCGTGCCGGCCTGGACCGGGCCCTGAGCCTGGGCGACATGCCCAAGATCGTGCGCCTGCACGCCTTCATCGACCTCTGCCCCGGCGGAGCGGACGCCTTCCGTGACCCGGGATTCAACGTCGACGCCTTCGACCGCGCCTTCGATCCCGCCACCTGGGGCCGCGAAGATCCCCAAGGGCCGCTGGAAGACGCGCGCAAGCGCTCCGCCCGGCGCCAGGCGCAGGCCTGCACCGTGCGCCTGCCTTCCAACACCACCCTGCTGGGCGCCGCGCCGGGCGCCGGCTTCCAGCACGGCATGGTGCTGCTCGAGAAGGTGCAGAACATCGTCATCCGCGACCTGCGCTTCTCCGATGCCTACGACCATTTCCCCGAATGGCAGCCGCGCGACAACGGCCACGGCGAATGGAACTCGGAGTACGACAACTTGTCGCTGCGCACGGCCGAGCGCGTCTGGGTGGATCACTGCCACTTCGACGACGGCGACCACCCCGACCGGCTCGAGCCCATCCGCCTCGGCCAGCGCGTGCAGCACCACGACGGCCTGCTGGACATCACCAACCAGAGCGACCTCGTCACCGTCTCCTGGTGTCGCTTCCAGGCCCACGACAAGACCATGCTGATCGGCAGCAGCGACAGCAAGACCGGCGACGACGGCAAGTTGCGCGTGACGCTGCACCACAACCACTTCCACGGCTGCAAGGAGCGCACGCCGCGGGTGCGCTTCGGCCGCGTGCACGTCGTCAGCAACCTGTTCAGCGCCGACCGCGCCGAGGACTTCGGCTACTCGCTGGGCGTCGGCATCCAGTCGCGCCTCGTCGCCGAGTCCAACGCCTGGGAGCTGCCCGCCGGCATCCGCGCCGACCAGTTGATCCGACGCCTCAAGGGCAACACCTTCGTCGACCGAGGCAGCCGCCTGAACGGCCAGCCGGTGGACCTGCTGGCCGCCTGGCACGCCACCCACCCGGGAGACACCCTGTCGGCCGACGTCGGCTGGGCGCCCGATGCCTTCTATGACACGGTCCCGCTGCGACCCGCGGAACCCAATCGTCTTGTTGAGCAAATCCGCGCCGGCGCCGGGCCGCGGCGGCCGTGAGTCAGAATCAGGCTCTCACATCCTGGAACAAGCGTCCGAAAGAATCAGAACGATGGATGAAGACACTGGTGATTCGAAACAGCCGGAATCGGTCGCCGCGGTACTCAAGGTGTTCGCCATCCTGAATGCGCTAGGGGAGCGCAGCGACATCGGTATCACGGACCTCTCCGTACGCCTGGCCATGCCCAAGGCGACCGTCTACCGCTTTCTGCAGACGATGAAAAGCCTGGGCTATGTGCGCCAGGAGGCGGACAGCGAGCGCTATGGCCTGGCCATGCGCATGTTCGAGATCGGCGCCAAGGCCCTGCCCTCCCCCGACCTCGTCGACCTGGCCAAGCACCCCATGCAGATGCTGGCCGATGCCACCGGCGAGACCGTCCACCTGGGCAGCCTCATCGACAGCGAGATCATCTACATCCACAAGGTCGACTCGCACCACATGCTGGGCATGTACTCGCGCATCGGCCGCCGCGCGCCGCTGCACTGCACGGCCATCGGCAAGGTGCTGATGGCCTGGGAGCACCCCGAGCGCCGCGACCGCATCCTGGATGGCGCCGAGTTCAAGCGCTTTCGTGACAAGACCATCACCACCCGCCCGGCTTTCCTGGCCGAGCTGCAGCAGGTCAAGAAGCAGGGTTTCGGCGAGGACCGCGAGGAATTCGACGACCACATCCGCTGCCTGGGCGTGCCCATCTTCGACCGCCTGGGCCAGCCCATCGCCGGCTTGAGCGTGTCCTTCCCGACCTTCCGCTTCGACGAGGCGAAAGCACCCGAGGTCGTCAAGATGCTGCAGGCCGCCAGCCGCGACATCTCCGAGCGGCTGGGCTGCACGAACTACCCGCTGGACGCCTCACCCGCCTGACGGCAGGGGCACAGCGGCGCTCAGAAGGTTTCCCAGTCGTCCGCGTCGAGGGTGGCCGGGGCCGCGGCCTTGGCAGGCGCCACCGCGGGCGCCGCCTTGGATGTCACTTTGGATGCCACCTTGGACGCCACCACCGGAGCTGCAGACGGCGTTGGCCCGGGTGCTGCAGCCGGTACCGGCCGCCTGGTCCGCGCGGCCTTCGACAACGGAGCGGCTGCAGGACGCGGCGTCGGCGCCACCGTCACGCTGGCCATCGATCCCAGCTTGAAGCCCGCGACCGAATTGACCAGCGCCGCCGCCTGATCACGCAGGCTCACCGCGGCCGCCGCACCTTCCTCGACGAGGGCAGCGTTCTGCTGCGTGACCTTGTCCATCTGCGTGATGGCGTCGCTGACCTGGCCCACGCCCGTCGCCTGCTCGCTGCTGGCCGAACTGATCTCGCCAACGATGTCGCTGACGCGGCGGATCGCGCCGACGATCTCCGTCATCGTTGCGCCGGCTTTGTCCACCTGGTCGGTGCCCAGCTCGACACGTTCCACGCTGGTGACGATCAGCGCCTTGATCTCCTTGGCGGCCTCGGCGCTGCGCTGCGCCAGGGTGCGCACCTCGCCCGCGACGACCGCGAATCCCCGGCCCTGCTCGCCGGCACGGGCCGCCTCGACGGCAGCGTTCAACGCCAGGATGTTGGTCTGGAACGCGATGCCATCGATGACGCCGATGATGTCGGCAATCTTGCGCGAGCTCTCGTTGATGCCCCGCATGGTCTCGACGACCTGGCCGACGACCTCGCCGCCCTGGGTCGCCACGTTGGACGCTCCCAGCGCGAGCTGGTTGGCTTGACGGGCGTTGTCGGCGTTGTTGCGCACGGTGGAGCTCAGTTCGTCCATCGTCGCCGCAGTCTGCTGCAGCGCGCTGGCCTGCTCCTCGGTGCGCTGGCTGAGATCGTTGTTGCCCTGCGCGATCTGGCCGCTGGCCGTCGCCACGCTCTCGGCGTTGCTGCGCACGCCGGACACGATTTCGGCCAGTCGGGCCTGCATGCCGGCCAGCGCCGTGAGCATGCGGCCGACCTCGTCGCGGCTCGTCGAGCGGATGTCGTTGGTCAGGTTCCCGTCGGCAATCGACTCCACCGCACGTTGGGCGCGACCCACGTCCCCGGCGATGCGCCCGCTCAGCAGCCAACCGATGCCGCCGCCCGCGCCGAGCATGATGAGCAGCGCCATGACGAGCATGAGCCGGGCGCGGTCGTAGAGGCTGTCCGCAGCCTGGCTGGCCTGGTCGGCCCGGGAGCGGTTCAAGTTGATCAGTTCCTCCAGCACGTCGCTGGAGCGATGGAAGCCCTTGCCGGCCTCGCCGTCGAGGAGGGTCTGGGCTTCGGCCATCTGCTGGGCACGGGACAGCCTCAGCAGCTCCGGGTGCACCGACATGTACTTGCGCCAATCGGCCTCGAAGCGCTCCCACAGGTGGCGCTCCTCATCGCTGCTGATGAGGGCCGCGTAGCGCTTGCGGTTGTCGTCCAGCCGATCCAGCACCCGGACCATGTCCTTCTCGAAGTCCGCCATCTTGGCCGGCACCTCGGTCACCACATGCTCGAACTGGGCGTTGCGGAAGTCCGCCGTGTTGGTGTTGATCTCGCTCGTCAGCAGCACCGCGGGCAGATGACCGCTGGCGATTTCCGTGGACGCCTGGTTGACGCGCTTGAGCTGGAGGATGGAGAACAGTACGACGAAGACCGCGACCAGCAGCACGACGCCGAAGCCGCCGAGCAGCTTGGTACGCAGGGATTGGTCAGCAAACTTCATGGGAGTCCTTTCTGGGAGAGGGGGCGGATCGGCCTCTTGCGGAACCGCCCTGTCGCACCTGGGACGCGCAAGAATTCCGCAGGGTGCTTCAATCCCGACCAAGTTTCAACCGAGTCACCATCATGAGCCAGACCAACCGCCAAATCCTGCTCGCCTCCCGTCCCAAGGGCGAGGTCAGCCCCGACAACTTCCGCCTCGTGGAAAGGCCGCTCGAACCGCTGGCCGATGGCCAGGTGCGGGTGCGCAACCATTTCCTGAGCCTGGACCCGTACATGCGAGGCCGCATGAACGACAGCAAGAGCTACGCCGCATCGCAGCCGCTGGACGAAGTCATGATCGGCGGCACCGTCGGCGAGGTGGTCGAGTCGAGGAACGCCAATTTCGCCGTCGGCGACAAGGTGGTCGGCATGGGCGGCTGGCAGGAGTTCCAGACCGTGGACGCCACCCAGCGCGGCGTGCTGAGCAAGGTCGACACGACGCACATCCCGCTGTCGGCCTATCTGGGTCCCGTCGGCATGCCCGGCGTGACGGCCTGGTACGGCCTCGTGAAGATCATCAACCCGAAGGCCGGCGAGACCGTGGTGGTGAGCGCCGCCAGCGGCGCAGTCGGCTCGGTGGTCGGCCAGCTCGCCAAGGCGCGCGGCTGCCGCGCGGTCGGCCTGGCGGGCGGCGCGGACAAGTGCCGCTACGTCGTCGAGGAGCTGGGCTTCGATGCCTGCGTCGACTACAAGCAGCACCCCGACCTGAAGTCTCTGTCCGCCGCGCTGAAGGCCGAGTGCCCGAACGGCATCGACGGCTATTTCGAGAACGTCGGTGGCATGACGCTGGACGCCGTGTTGCTGCGTGCCAACGCCTTCAGCCGCATCGCCATGTGCGGCATGATCTCCGGCTACAACGGCGAGCCCATCCCGCTGCAGTACCCGCAGCTCATCCTCACCAACCGCATGAAGGTCGAAGGCTTCATCGTCTCCGAGCACATGGAGGTGTGGCCCGAGGCGCTGAAGGAGCTGGGCGGGCTCGTCGCCACGGGCAAGCTGAAGTTCCGCGAGTCCATTGCCGACGGCATCGCCGCGGCACCCGAGGCCTTCATGGGCCTGCTCAAGGGCAAGAACTTCGGCAAGCAGCTGGTCAAGCTGGTCTGATGCACTGGCGCTGCGTGCCATTCGATGAGCTGGGCGTGAGCCAGCTCTATGACCTGCTGGCCCTGCGCTCCGAGGTCTTCGTCGTCGAACAGAACTGCGTGTTCCTCGACATCGACGGCGTCGACCCACAGACATGGCATCTGCTGGGCTGCGGCGATGACGGTCGGCTCCTGGGCTATGCGCGGCTCATTCCGCCCGGCCTGAAGGCGGCCGATGCCGTCATCGGCCGCGTCGTCACGGCGCCGTCCGCCCGTCGCGGCGGTGCGGGTCGCGCGCTGATGGCCGAGGCGCTCGCGCAGTGCGCACGCCTGTGGCCGGCCCATCCGATCACGCTGCACGCCCAGGCCCATCTGGAGCCGTTCTACGGCAGCTTCGGCTTCACGCCCGTTGGCGAGCAATACATGGAAGACGGCATCCCCCATCAGGAGATGCGCAAGGAGACTCGAGCATGACCCCCAAGAAGACCGCCGTCATCACCGGCGCCGGCTCCGGCTTCGGCCTGGAGGCCGCCCGCATCGCCGCCCAACGCGGCATGAACCTCGTCCTCGTGGACGTGCAGGCCGATGCGCTGGACAAGGCAGCTGCCGAGTTCGGGGACGTCGAAGTCCTGTCTCGCATCGTCGACGTCGCCAAGGCCGACCAGATGGAAGCGCTGGCCCGGGCCGTCGAGGACCGTTTCGGCGCGCCCCATTTCGTCTTCAACAACGCCGGCGTCGGCTCCGGCGGCCTGATCTGGGAGAACGCCCTCAGTGACTGGGACTGGGTCATGGGCGTCAACGTGATGGGCGTCGTGCATGGCGTGCGCCTGTTCACGCCCATGATGCTGGCCGCCGCCAAGGCCGACCCGGGCTACTCGGGTCACGTGGTCAACACGGCGTCCATGGCCGGCCTGCTGGTGCCGCCCGTGTCGGGCGTCTACAACGTCAGCAAGGCCGCCGTGGTGGCCCTCACCGAGACGCTGCACCACGACCTGGCCCTGGTCACCGAGCAGGTTCACGCCTCGGTGCTCTGCCCCTTCTACGTGCCCACCGGCATCAGCCAGAGCCACCGCAACCGTCCCAGCGACATGCCGGGCAACCGGCCGACCGTCAGCCAGCTCGTCTCGCAGGCCCAGACCGACAAGGCCGTGTCCTCGGGCAAGCTCACCGCCGCGGACGTGGCGGCCATGGTGTTCGATGCCATGGACCACAACAAGTTCTGGATCTTCAGTCATCCCAAAGCCCTGGCCGGCGTGCAGACGCGGATGGAGGATGCAATGCTGCAGCGCAATCCGACCGACCCGTACGCCGCGCGACCGGACATCGGCGAGGCGCTGAAGGCCAAGCTCCGCGCCGAGTAATCCGGCGGGGACAATCGGGGTATGAGTTCCCCGATTTCCATCGCCGTCATCGGCGGCGGCCCCGCCGGCCTGATGGCCGCCGAGGTGCTGGTCGCTGCCGGACACGCCGTGACCGTCTACGACGCCAAGCCCAGCGTCGGCCGCAAGTTCCTGCTCGCCGGCAAGGGCGGCCTGAACCTCACCCATTCCGAGGCCTTCGAGCCCTTCGTCGCCCGCTTCGGCGCACGCGCCGCCCGGATCGAGCCACTGCTGCGCGGCTTCGATGCCGACGCTCTGCGCGCCTGGGCCGCCGGACTGGGCGTCGACACCTTCGTCGGCACTTCGGGCCGCGTCTTCCCCCAGGACTTGAAGGCCGCGCCGCTGCTGCGCGCCTGGCTGCACCGGCTGCGCGCGGCCGGCGTGAAGTTCGCGATGCGCCACCGCTGGACGGGCTGGACCGACGACGGTGCACTGCGCTTTGAGACGCCCGACGGCGAGCGACGGGCATCGCCCCGTGCGACGCTGCTGGCCCTGGGCGGCGCCTCCTGGCCGCAGCTGGGCTCCGACGGCGCCTGGGCGCCCTGGCTGGCCGCCCGCGGCGTGGACGTCGCGCCGCTGCAGCCGTCCAACTGCGGCTTCGACGTCGGCGCCACCGCCGCCCATCCGGCGTCGCCCGGCTGGAGCGAACGCTTCGCCGCCGAGTTCGCCGGCCAACCGGTCAAGCCCGTGGCGCTGGCCACCGATGGCTTCGCCGGCCGCCCCGGCGAGTTCGTCATCACGGCGACCGGCATCGAGGGCTCTCTCGTCTACGCCGCGAGCAGCGCGCTGCGCGAGCAGGTTGCGCGCCAGGGGCAGGCCAAGCTGGTACTGGACCTCCTGCCGCAGCTCGCGCACGAACGCGTGCTCGCCGAGGTGCGCCATCCGCGCGGCAGCCGCTCGCTGTCATCGCACCTGAAAAGCCGGCTGAACCTGGGCGCGCTGAAGCTCGGGCTGCTCCATGAGTTGCTGACGCGCGAGCAGATGCTGGACCCGGCCCAGCTCGCCGCCGCGCTGAAGTCGCTGCCGCTGACGCTGCAGGCGCCTCGCCCGGTCGCCGAGGCGATCAGCACCGCCGGCGGGGTGCGCTTCGAGGCGCTGACCGACGACCTGATGCTGACTGCGCTGCCGGGTGTCTTCGTCGCTGGCGAGATGCTGGACTGGGAGGCACCGACCGGCGGCTATCTGCTGACGGCCTGCTTTGCCAGCGGCCGGGCTGCGGCCCAGGGCCTGACACGCTGGCTGCAGGCCGCATGAGCGCCATGCGGCGGCGCGACCTGCTGCTGTCTCCCGCCGTCACCCTGCTGGCGGCCGCTGTACCCGCCCAACCAGCGGGTCGGCTGGTCCAGGTCACCATCGGCGCCGAGAACGACTGGTTTCCCTACTCGGGTGAGCGCGACGGCCGCGCCCAGGGCATGACGGTGGAGCTCGTCACCGCCGCCTTCGAGGCCATGGGGGTCGAGGTGCGGCTCGAGCTGCTGCCCTATGCGCGCTGCATGGCCCAGACCCGCAGTGGCGCCCTGGCGGGCTGCTTCAACACGACCCGCACCGCGCTGATCGAGGATGACTACCTCTGGCCGGCCCGGCCGATGTTCAGCGAACGCTTCCTGATCTACGCCCGCGCCGACGACCCGCACACCGGCCCGCCCCTGCAGGTGCGCGACCTGGAAGGCCAGCAGGTGGCCGTCACGCGGGGCTACGAGTACGGCAGCGAGTTCGACGCCAACCCGCGCATCCTGCGCGTCGTCACCAGCCACGACGAGAACAACTTCCAGCTGCTGCTGCGCGGGCGGGCCCGCTACACCCTGGCTCCGGAAGCCAACACCCGGCTGTTGCTTCAGCGGCGCCCGGAGCTGGCGCGCCAGTTCAAGGTCGTCGGGGCGCTGAGCCATTTCGGCATCTGCACGACCTTCTCGCGCCGGCACCCCGACGGACGCGCGGCCCTGGCCGCCTTCGACGAAGGCATGAAGATCATCAACGCCAACGGCTCGGCCAAGGCCATCCAGGAGCGCTGGCGCCGGGGCACCGCCGGCCGCTGAGGCCCTGGCAAAATCACGCGTTTTTTGCCGGGCTGAAGAGCCGCCCCGAGGGCCAGTTTTGGACAAGTTGATCGTTTCCCAGATTGCCGCCGAGTTGAAGGTGCGGCCCGCCCAGGTGCAAGCCGCCGTCGAACTGCTGGATGGCGGGGCCACCGTGCCCTTCATTGCCCGTTACCGCAAGGAGGCCACCGACGGCCTCGACGACATCCAGCTGCGCGAGCTGGACGCCCGCCTGAGCTATTTGCGCGAGCTGGCCGAGCGCCGCGAGGCCGTGCTCAAGAGCATTGCCGAGCAGGGCAAGCTGACGCCCGAACTGGAGGCCGCCGTGCGCGCCGCGCCCACCAAGCAGGAGCTGGAAGACCTCTACCTGCCCTACAAGCCCAAGCGCCGCACCAAGGGCATGATCGCCCGCGAAGCCGGCCTGGAGCCACTGGCCGACCAGCTGTTCGCCGACCCGACCCTCGTGCCGATGGACGAGGCCGCCAGGTTCATCAACGCCGAAGCCGGCTTTGCCGACGCCTTCGCCGTGCTGGACGGCGTGCGTGACTTGCTGTCTGAGCGCTGGGCGGAAGACGCCGTGCTGGTGGGCAAGCTGCGCGAGTGGCTGTGGGCCGAGGGCCTGTTCCAGTCCAAGATCATGGACGGCAAGAGCCCCGACACGCCGGAAAACGCCAAGTTCCGCGACTATTTCGACTACGCGGAGCCCATCCGCACGGTGCCCTCGCACCGGGCGCTGGCCGTGTTCCGCGGCCGCACGCAGGAGTTGCTGGACGCCAAGCTGGTGCTGGACGAGGAGCCCGTGGCCGGCAAGCCGGGCCTGGCCGAAGGTCGCATCGCCTCCCACCTGGGCTGGCGCCACGCCAACCGCCCGGCGGATGAGCTGATCCGCAAGACCGTCGCCTGGACCTGGAAGGTCAAGCTCAGCCTCAGCCTGGAGCGCGACCTGTTCGCCCGACTGCGCGAGGCCGCCGAAGCCACCGCCATCAAGGTCTTCGCCGAGAACCTGCGTGACCTGCTACTGGCCGCACCAGCCGGCAAGCGCGTCGTCATGGGGCTGGATCCGGGCATCCGCACAGGCGTGAAGGTGGCCGTAGTCTCCGACACCGGCCGTGTGCTGGACACGTCCACCGT
>NZ_DASWYS010000105.1:0-19846 GCF_036404855.1 Roseateles sp. | reverse complement strand
CATCCAGGGGCTCATGCCTGTGCCCTCCGCCGAAAGCTGTAGAACACCAGCCATGCACCGCTCAGGGCAAACACAAGGCCGACGCCAGCTGCGATCCGCAACAGGCTGTTGTTGACATCGTCACGGGTGTCGTAGTCCATGATGTGGAACATCCACAGGAAATCGAACCAGCGCCACAGGTCGTGGCGACGGGCGAGCAGATCGCCGCTGTCCGGTGAAAAGTAAAGCGTCGAGTTGGCGCGGTCGTCGAAACGCACGGCCCACATCGGTACCGGGCGCTTGGCCACTTCTTGCGGTGCCTGAGTGATCCAGGTCACTTCACGGATCTCAGCTTCACCCTGGTAGATGTCTTTGGCACGGGCCACGATCTGCTCGCGCGGCAGCGGGCTCAACAGGTCGCCCGACCGGGCATCCACCAAGCTGGTCTTGCCGCCGGCGCGGAGTTCATAGACCTCCTTGCCCAGGAAGTTCTTCAGCTTGAGTGACTCGAAGCCCGGGCGCAGCTTGGCCAGCTGATTGATATCGAGTCGCTCTGCACTGCGCTCGAGTGGCTCATCGAAGACATGGGCGAGATGGTCTCCGTGGATTACGTCCAGCGAGATCACCGTCATGTAGACGCCACTGAGCATCCAGAGCAAGGCTTGGACGCCAATGACGAGGCCGATCCATTTGTGGGCTCGGCGCACCCAGAAGGGTAGGTTCATAGGAGATGTCTCACTGCATTTGATACGTCACGGGGCACCGCGGGGCAAACCGCGGCGCCCCGCTGGACTTACCAGCGATAGCCGGCGCGAACGTGCCAGCGACGGCCCTGCAGGTCGTAGGTCATCGTGTCGGTGTTCGCATCCGTGTAGGACTTGATGAACGGCGCCTTCTTGTCGAACAGGTTGTCGATGCCGACGGCGAAGTCCAGCTGCTTGCTGTAGGCGTACTTCAGCTGGGCCGAGTGGTAGGTCACGGCAGGCGCCCTGGCGCCGATGTCGGTCGCCGCGGCGTTGATGTCGTCGGCCGCGCCGATGTACTGGACCGTGTACGCCCCCGACCAGGGTCCCTTGGCCATCGTCAGCGAGCCGAGCGAGCGCCACTGGGTGTAGCTGCCGCGGCCACCGGTGATCTTGCCCGTGTACTCGATGGCAGCCGCGCCCGGGAACGGACGGACCTGGTAGTTCCTCAGGTGCGACAGCTCGGCGTTGAGCGTGGTCGTGATGCCTGCCAGGTTGAACTCGTACAAGGCCCCGACGTCGATGCCCGAGATCTTCTCGTCCGCCGCGTTGACCGGCTGCGACGACAAGAAATCGATCTCGCCGGTGGCCTTGTTGCGGGTGAAGCTGGCCGGGCTGCAGAAGATGTGGGCCAAGCCCGGCGTGTTGTAGCAGGTGGCAAGCTTGGTCGAGCCGGCCACGCTCTGAATCGCGTTGGTGATCTTGATGCTGTAGTAGTCCAGCGTCAGGGTCAGCGTCTTCAGCGGCGACCAGACCGCGCCGGCAGTGATGGTCTTGGCGTCCTCCGGCTCCAGCCTGGGGTTGCCTCCCACCGTGGTCAGGATGGTGTTGCCCAGCTGCTTGAAGCCGGCCGGCACGCCGGCGGCCTTGCAGTTCTGCGACACGACCGATGTCGTGGGCAGCGCGCTCCAGTTGCTGCAGGGGTCGGTGGTCGTGAGGTTGCCTTCGGAGACGCCGCCGTACAGCTCCGGGATGTTGGGCACGCGGAAGGCCGATGAGACGTTGCCGCGCAGCTTGAGGCTGGGCACAACTTGCCAGTCCAGGCCAGCCTTGTAGGTGCTCTTGGAACCGAACAGGCTGTAGTCGGAATAGCGCGCGGCCGTGTTGAATTGCAGCGAGTCGACGAAGGGCAGCCGCCTGAGCAGCGGCACCGCCAGCTCGGCGTAGACCTCGCGGGCGTCATACGAGCCCGCGATCGGGTCCTGCCGGTTGGTGTTGGCGATGCCCAGCACCGTCAGGTTGTCCGGGTTGCGCCAGCCGCTTTCCCTGCGGGCCTCCGCGCCTGCGGCGAATCCGACCGGGCCGGCTGGCAGCGAGAAGAGCTCGCCGCTGACGTTGGCGCTGATGCCCTTCTGGTCATTGCCCCCGGTATCCCGGGTCGTCGCCATGATGTAGCGCAGCACTTCAGGCGTCAGGTTCCCGTAGCCGAGATAGTTGCCACAGGGGATGGCGGCGCCAGGCGTGGTGCTGCACTTGCTGCGGTCCAACGTCAGGTCTACCCGATCCAGGTTGGCGACATTGGTCGTGCCGTCCGAGCCGGTGTTGCGCCCCCAGTTCACGGCGGCAGACCATTCCCAATCATTGCCGATGCTGCCCTTGACCCCGGCGACGACGCGGAAGATGTTGGACTCCTGCGAGAAGGTGCGGGTGCCGCCCTCCTCCAGTCGCCGGCGCTCAAGCACCAGGCTCTGGCCCGTCGGATTCGTGGGATGGTTGGCGGCGATGTTGATCGTCCGATAGACCCCCAGCGAGCCGGCCGTGGCCAGTTGATTCGACTCGCGGTGCGAGAACAGCATCTCGGTGAAGAGCCGGGCGTTCTCACTCAGGTTCAGCGTGCCGAAGGCGCTCATGCCCAGGCGCTTGATCGGGTTGACCGCGTTCAGCGCCGGGTTGCTGTTGTAGTTGTGCTTGCTTGCCGAGTAAGTCTCGTAGGCGCTGGGGTTGCCGCCCGGCGTCTGGTTGAAATTGATCCGCTGACCGTCGGCCAGGCGCGCGCGGCCGCCGATGGTGGCCGAGCTGCCCGCGCATTCCAGCTTGCCGCTGACCTCGCCGAGACCGCAGGGCGCACGCGTGGCCATGTTGATGGCACCGCTCTCGGAATAGTTGATGCCAGCGACCAACGAGCCATTCGAGGACTGAAGGCCCCAGGCCAGGTCGACGGCAGTCTCGCTGCCGTCGCCGCGCGATGTCTCGCCATAGCGCACCGAGGCCTCGCCCCCTTTGAGACCCGTCTTGGTGATGATGTTGACCACGCCAGCCACGGCATCCGCGCCGTAGATGGCGGAGGCGCCGTCCTTGAGCACCTCGACCCGTTCGATCATGGCGACCGGGATCATGTTCAGGTCGACCGCGCTGTTGGCACCCGTTCCGCCGTTGACGACGCGTCGGCCGTTGAGCAGGACCAGCGTCCGGTTGATACCCAGGCCGCGCAGATTGACCTGGGTGGTGCCATAGCCATTGCCGGTCCAGTAGGCATTCGTCTGGTTGCCGGCACCGCCAGCCGAGGCCGGCAACCTCTGGAGCAGCGTCTCGGCGGAAATCGCGCCGGTGCGCTGGATGGTCTCGGCATCGATCACGGTGACCGGGCCGACGCCCGAGATCTGGGCCTGTTTGAGGTTGATGCGGCTGCCAGTGATCTGGACCTTCTCGAGAGATGAGGTCTGCCCCGCGCCGGCTTCCGGGGCCTGTTGCGCATCGGCGCTGTTGATGAAGAGGAGAACGGCCGCGGCGACCGCAGTTTGCGAAAGTTTCGTAGACATCATGTACATCCAGTTGGGTGCCGCGCGCTGCCATCCTCGGGATGGCTCAGCACGAACTCAGAGCACCTTCGAACCCATTGTTCGATGGCGAGCACATGACGATGGACGGGGCGGGACAGCCTTCGCAGAAGGCTGGAAGGTCAGCAGACCCGGCCCGTCGATCGAGGCATGCAACTCAGCCGTTCCTGGCCGGCACGGCCGGCAAGCACGTTCGTGCCTGCCGCCTGCTGGCGGTCTGCTGAGTCAGCTGCTTCTAGGGGGGCGCTCCTGGCCGGAGAGCAGGAACTCCGCGCGCGGCCCACCGCTGTCCAGCAATGGCGCCATGGCGAGTGGGCGCACCTGTGCGCCGAAGTTCGCTGCAACCATCGAGGCGCAGGTGCCGCAACCCGCGCACTGGCTGCACGGTGTTGCGTCACAGCAGTGGTCGGCTTGCTGATCTGTGCTGTCGGACGGCTTGGAGGACTTGGCCTTTGCCAGTGCAACCCGAGCGTGTGATCCCGATGCCGTCGCATGTTTGGTGCCGCTCTCCGCCTGGAGGGACATCCCTCGGGCGTGTGCCTTGGCGACCGACACCGTCGGGCAGATCATCGATGTGGCAATGGAGGCTGTCGCCGGCACCAGCACGGCGAGGAGAACCAGCAACCAAAAACCAATGAGTTTCATGCACGGGGTGAAAAATGATGTTGCATTGCATCAAGCCTCGTCGGGCATGTCTAGTTAGGGGTGTTCCCAGGATGGCCACGGCCTCACGTGCCGGCGGGCAGACCTGCGTCAACCCACAACGGCATCGGGTGTCGAAGACGAGCGTATCGCGACGACCACGTCCTCCAGCTCGCGGCTGCTGCTGATGCCGAACTCCCCCACGATGCGCTGCCCCAGGGCCCCTCGCCCGACGGCCGTATGCACACCCACCCAGGCGTTGCGGCCGGAATGTTTGGCGGCGTACAGGCCCAAGTCGGCCAGATTGACAACCTGCTGCCAGCTGCGCGCCTGCGGCCGCTCCAGCTCGAAGGGCATGCAGGCGAAGCCGACCGAGCAGCTGACGGGGAGCTCGCTGCCGTCGTCCAGTCTGAAGGGCGTGGCGGCAACCACGGCCCGCATGCGCTCGGCGAGCTCCTCGGCCCGCGCGCGATCGGTGTCGCGCGCAACGGCCAGGAACTCCTCGCCGCCCCAGCGCACCAGGTAGTCGGACTCACGCAGCACCGAGCGCAACCTCGCGCCGAACTGCACCAACACCGCATCGCCGGCCGCGTGGCCGTGGCGGTCGTTGATGCGCTTGAAGGCGTCAATGTCGAGCAGCAGGAAGACGTTGTCGGTATCCAGCGGCTGTCCGCCCGCGGCCAGCGTCTCCTGCGAACGGCGCAGGCTGGCCGCGAGGTCCTGGTCGATGTGGTCGGTCAGGAAGCGACGGTTGTGCAGGCTTGTCAGCGGATCGGTCACGCTGCTCAGCTCCAGTTGCGCCGACTTCTCCTCCAGCGCCTGGTGCAGCGCCCGCAGCTCGGCGGTGCGCTCCCGCACCTTGTGCTCCAGCTCCAGCTGCCGGTGGCGCAGCAGCCGCGTCCGCGCCGCCACGGCCGCCATCAGCAGCAGCGCGAGCACCAGAGCCAGCACCGCCCGGAACCACCAGGTCTGGTGCCAGGCCGCGCCCACCCTGACCGGCAGAACCAGCTCGCGCTCGCCCCATTGGCCATCGCGATTGGAGGCCCGCAGGCGCAACTTGTAGGAGCCGGGCGGCAGGTTGGTGTAGGCCGCCAGGCGCCGCGAAGCATCGGCCGCCATCCAGCCCGCATCGAAACCCTCGAGGCGGTAGGCATAGCGGTTGCGCTCTGGCGCCGAGAAGTCGCTGGATGAGAACTCCACCGCCAGACTGTTGCCGTCGGCCGGCACCGACAGCATCCCGGAGCCGCCCGGTGCCAGCGGCGCAGATCGGCCGCCAATCTGGACGTCCGCCACCAGCACCTGGGGTCGGTAGTCCCAGGCCCGCAGCTTCTCCGGCAACACCACCGTCATGCCACCGGCGCCACCGAACAGCAGCTCGCCGCGCTCGGTCCGCGCCGCGGCGCCAGTCCAGTAGGTCGGAAAGACGACGCCCTCGGCACGGCGCAGTGCATGCACCGCCATCGTCTCGGCGTCGATGCGCGCGAGGCCGTCGTCGGTGCTGGCCCAGACGCGGCCCTGAAAGTCCTGCAGCAGCGCGTTGACCGTGCTGTCGGGCAGGCCCTGGGCCATGCCCAGGCGCCGCATCGCATCGCCACGGCCTGGCGCCGGCAGCACGTCGATGCCTCCGCCATAGCTGCCCACCCACAGCCGCCCCCCGGCATCCAGCATCAGCGCGGTCACGAAACCAGCTGACAGTCCGAGCGGCTGCGTGGGCCCGGCCGGATAGCGCGCGACGCTGTGGCTGACGGGGTCGACGCGATTCAGCCCGTTGCGCGTGCCGACCCAGAGTTCGCCCCCCGCACCGCGGGCCAGCACCATGATGCGCTGGTCCGTCAGGCCTGGCGCCGCCGGGACCACTGCCGCGCCGCGGCCGCTGACCAGGTCCAGCCGCCACAAGCCGTCGAATTGACCACCGATCCACAAGGTGTCACCGTCGGCCAGCAAGGCCCAGGTCGACGCGGCAGGGTCTCGGCCCGCCAGGGCAACGCGCTTCACGCGTCGTCCGTCCGGGTCGGCCCGATAGAGGCCGCGCTTGGTGGCGATGAACACGCTGCCATCGCCCACCCGCGCCATCCCCAGCACGATGTCAGAGGGCAGCGCGCTGTCCGGCCGACGGGCATCGGGGAGCAGGGCCGACACGCGGGCACCGCTGGTGTCGAGGATGTCGATGCCGCTCTTGTGCGTGGCCAGCCACAACCGGCCATCGGGCATCGGCAGGATCCAGCTGATCTCGGTGCTGATGAAACGCGGATCCAGCGCGTCGCCGATGTCGGCGCTGGCCCCCAGCCGGGTGAGCACGCCGCCCTGGCGCGGGTCGTAACGGCTCAGGCCACGGTCGGAGGCCACCCAGACCAGGCCGGCGCGGTCACGATAGAGGGTGCGCAACGCGTTGTCAGCCAGGCTGACCGGCCAGGCCGGGACATGGCGGACGCGGCGGGTCTCGCGGCTCTCGATGTCCACGGCCACGGCGCCCTGGCCGAGCGTCGCCACCCACATCTCGCCCGGCTGCACTTCCAGCAGGCGGGTGATCTGGTTGTTGGCGAAGAGATCTCCCTTCCCGCCCGTGCCGGATTCGCGCACCTCGACGGCCGGCGCGTCACCGTCACGGCCGAGCAGGAAGACTCCCTCGTGCAGGCTGCCGACCCAGATCTGACCCGATCCATCCTGGGCCAGCGCCTGCGGCTGCACGGTGCGGCCGGATGCCAGCGGCACGGCCTGCAGGGGCGCTCCCGCCGCCGGGCGACGGAACAGACCCGCCGCACTGCCGATCCAGAGCTGGCCGCGGCGGTCGAGCAGCACGGTCCAGACGCGGGGGCCGGCCGCTTCGGCCCAGGCGCCTGCGGCGCTGGCGTGCTGCACGCGCCCGCTGACGGGGTCCAGATGGTCCAGCCCGCCGTCCGTGACGACCCACAGCCCACCGGCGCCGTCATCGGCGATCTGGCGCACGCTGACATGGCTCAGGCCCTGCGGCCCGCCGACCGGGATGGCGACGAAGCGGTCGGTTGCCGGGTCATGCCTGAGCAGGCCTGCCGCGCTGGTGCCGACCCAGAGCCGGCCGGCTGCGTCGCCATGCAGGGACTGCACGTAGTTGTCCGGCAGCGCGCCGGGCTGCTGGAGGCCACCCTTGTAGACCTTGAAGCGGTAGCCGTCCCACCGCGCCAGACCGCCCAACGTGCCCACCCACAGGAAACCCTGGCCATCCTCGGCCACTGCGGTGGCGATGGCATTGGGCAGGCCCTGCTCCTGGCTGAGGTGCTGGAAGGTGATGTCGGCCAGGCCGGACCAGCGCTTGCCTTGCGGCGCCGCACTGGCGGTGGCGACGACGACGACCACCGCCAGACCAAGCAGCCATCGCCAGCCGGAGGAAAGCCGCAGTCGTAACTCGCTCACAAGCACAACAGGTCGTCGCAGAGGGCAGGCCATCAGGGCCCGGACCCGCGATTCTCATCCAGCTCGCGGCTGCCCGCGAACGGGCAGTTTCACTTGACGAGTCGATTCATCTCCACCGCGTCAAAAGTCTCGTCGCGCTGGGCATCGTCCGGCACGCAGTCACCGATGGGTCGGCCCGCCTGCGTCGAAAGCTTGCAGACCGCGTTCCACAGCAGCGCGATCTGGTGCTCGTGGCCGGAGGCGCTGTCGATGAGCCCGCGCATGGCCAGCGCGACCGGGTCGTCGCCCTGGGTCACGCCATAAGCAGAGAAGCCCATCCGGGCTGCGGCTTCTTCACGGGCTTGATCGCTGGCGGCCTCGATGATGCGGGCCGGGTTGCCCACCGCCGTCGCGCCTGCCGGCACGGGCTTGGTCACGACGGCGCCCGAGCCGATGCGCGCGCCGGCACCGACCGTGAAGCCGCCCAGCACGCTGGCATTGGCGCCGACGATGACGCCGGGACCCAACGTCGGGTGGCGCTTGGCCCCCTTGACCAGCGAAGTGCCGCCCAGCGTGACACCCTGGTAGATGGTGCAGCCTTCGCCGATCTCGGCCATCTCGCCGATGACGATGCCCATGCCGTGGTCGATGAAGACCTTGCGGCCGATCTTGGCGCCGGGGTGGATCTCGATGCCGGTCAGCCAGCGGCTCCAGTGGGAGATCCAGCGGCCGAGCCACTTGAAGCCACGCTGCCAGAACCAGTGGGCCCTGCGGTGCAGCATCAGTGCATGCAGGCCCGGATAACAGGTCAGCACCTCCCACGCCGACCGGGCGGCCGGATCGCGTTCGAGAATGAGGGCGATGTCTTCGCGCAGGCGCTGGAACATGGTGCTGCCGGTGGGAAAAGGCAGCTCAGTGTAGGTGGGGCTACCTTGGGCCTGCTGAGACTGCGGTCTTCTGCATCTGCCGGGCGATGCCACGCAGGATGTGGACTTCCTCGTTCGTCAGGCCGGCCCGGTTGAAGAGTTGGTTGAGCCGCGGCATCAGCTTCTTGGGCGCGGCGGGGTCCAGGTAGCCAATGTCGGTCAGGGCGGCCTGCAGGTGTTCCAGCAGGCCTTGCACGGCACGGGCGTCGGCCAGCCCGGGGTCGGGCGTACGAGCCTGGACGTCGAATCCGCCAAGGGCCTGCCGCAGGTCATAGGCGAGCAGTTGCACGGCCTGGGCGAGGTTGAGCGAGCCGTAGTCGGGATGCGTCGGGATGCTGAGCACCGCGTGGCAGCGGTAGACGTCCTCGTTGCTCATGCCGTAGCGCTCGGAGCCGAACACCAAGGCCAGGCGCGGTGTGGCGTCGCGGGCAGCCAGCTCGGCGAACAGCGCACGCGGCTCGCGGGTGGGCGGGCCGAAGTCCCGCGGCGTCATCGCGGTGGCGCAGGCGAAGTCCACGCCGTCCAGGGCCTCGGCCAGCGTCGGCACGACCCGGGCACGCGCCAGGATGTCGGCCGCGCCGCTGGCCATGGCCACCGCCTCCTCGTGGCAAAGCACGTCGGCAAAGCGCGGCGCCACCAGCACCAGGTCGCGAAAACCCATCACCTTCATCGCCCGCGCTGTGGCACCGACGTTGCCGGCATGGCTGGTGTTGATGAGAACGAAGCGTGTGGATTCCACGGGTTTGTACGGAGCGAGCGGCTAGAATCGCGCAATTATCCGGGGCCCGCCCCGCCGCTCTTTCCTCCTGTCAGCCCCTTCTTCCCAGCGAGTGCACCGCATGCAGCAGACGTCTCTCCATCCCATGCTCAATGTCGCCATCAAGGCGGCGCGCGCGGCCGGCGCCATCATCAATCGCGCCTCGCTGGACCTCGAAGCTCTGCGCATCAACACCAAGAGCCCGAACGACTTCGTCACCGAGGTCGACCATGCCTGCGAAGGGGTGATCATCGAGACGCTGCTGGGCGCCTATCCCGACCACGGCATCCTGGCCGAAGAGTCCGGCCGCACCCACGGCGCCAAGCATTCCGAGTTTGTCTGGATCATCGATCCGCTGGACGGCACCACCAACTTCATCCACGGTCTGCCGGTGTACTGCGTGTCCATCGCGCTGGCCCACCGCGGCGTCGTGCAACAGGCCGTCGTCTACGACCCGACCCGCAACGACCTCTTCTACGCCACCAAGGGCCGCGGCGCCTTCCTGAACGACCGCCGCCTGCGCGTGTCCAAGCGCACCCGCATGAGCGACGCGCTGATCGGTACCGGCTTCCCCTTCCGCCGCGGCGACAACTTCAAGCGCTACGTGAAGATGTTCGAGGAGGTCATGCAGCACTGCGCCGGCCTGCGTCGCCCTGGCGCTGCGGCGCTGGACCTCTGCTACGTCGCCGCCGGCTACTACGACGCCTTCTTCGAGACCGGCCTGCAGCCGTGGGACGTCGCAGCCGGGTCGCTGATCGTGAGCGAGGCCGGCGGCCTGATCGGCAACTTCACCGGCGAGGCCGACTTCTTGCACCAGCGCGAAGTCGTCGCGGGCAACCCCAAGATCTACGCGCAGCTCGTGACGATGCTTTCGCCCTACACCCGCGTCATCAAGGATGAAGACGCCGCCGCGCCGGCAGCGGCACCGGCAACGGCAACGGCCGAGGCTGCCTCCGCGCCGGCGCCGGCCACACCTAAGAAGCGCAGCCCCGTGCGCATCAAGAAGGACGAGATCGGCGACGACACCGCAGCCTGAAGCCGGCCGAACCGGCCCGCTCGCCCCCTTTTTCCTTGCGCGCGCCGTGACGGAGTTGACAGGGGTGACATCTACGGGCAAACCCGAGCATTGCGGCGTGACTTATGCACGGCGACCCCCCTTACCCATGGGGGTTCGACTGGCCAGAATACGTTTTGCAACACGGCCAAAAGCCGTTTATTCCATCGATCCAAATCGCCGAAAGAAGCCCTGAGATGTTTGCCCGTACCGCTGTCGCCCTCGCCCTCGCCGCCGTCGCCTCCCTGGCCCATGCCGACGCCAAGGTCCTGAAGAAGGTTGCCCCCGAATACCCCGGCGAAGCCATCAAGAAGAACATCAGCGCGGGCAGCGTGCGCGCCAAGATGACCATCGCCGGCGACGGCAAGGTCTCGGGCGTCGACATCGTCGAAGCCGAACCCAAGCGCATCTTCGACCGCGCCGCCATCGACGCCCTGAGCCAGTGGAAGTTCGAAGGCACGGGCGCCTCGCAGACGCACGAAGTCAAGCTGGTCTTCAAGTCGGAAGACTGAGTCGCGGCCGAGGGCAGCGCCGCTGTCCAAGACACGACGAACGCCCGCTGGCCTGCAAGCCGGCCGGCATGCGCAAGGATCGAGGCCCGCGAAAGCGGGCCTCTGTCATTGGTGGGCTAATCCGATGCCGTCGC
The DNA here is from genome assembly GCF_036404855.1 of Roseateles sp. GTDB lineage: Bacteria > Pseudomonadota > Gammaproteobacteria > Burkholderiales > Burkholderiaceae_C > Pelomonas. Next base: position 8,953 of record NZ_DASWYS010000105.1, on the reverse strand, counting down.
CGCAGCCAGCCCCGACGCTTCCAGCGTGAAGCGAAAGCCCGCCCGGACGTCGACGGCGCGGCCCAGAGGGGCGTATAGCGTCACCAACGTGCTGGTGGACTCCCGCCAGCCCACCCCCGCCCGCCCCACCACAGCCAGCCACCAACGACCGTCGAGCCACACGGCCAGGCGGCGCAGGTCCACATTGGCATAGCTGGACAAGAAGGCGTTGGACTCGCGGCTCTCGCCACCCATCACGGGCAGTTGCAGCGCCGGATCTCCCGCAGCGCCGGGACCGGCATCGGGCAACCGAAGCGACGCGCGCAAGAAGCGGTCGGGTTCGCGTCCAGCGGCAAAGGCCAGGGGTTCCAGGCCGGCACCACCGCGGCGGTCGTCGTCGTAGGCCCGGGCCAGGTCGTGCGCCAGCGCCTCGGCTGCATCGCACCAGCCGGTGTCGCCCAGGCAGCGCCGCTCGGTCTGGCGCAGCCGCTCCCGCAGCTTCAGCGCAAGCGAGCAGGCCGGGGTCCAGCCCCTGCCGTCCCAGGTCGAGACCCGGTAGTGCTGGTCCAGGCCCAGCATGGAATCCGCCCCACCCACTACCAGCGCCGGCTGCCCCTGCACGATGGCGAAAAACGCCGACTGCGTCACGCACAGGCCCATGGGCTGTTCAGCCCGAATCGGCGTCTCCAGCGCCCGCGTTGGCAGGCCGGGCCGGGCCTCCATCAGCACGTAGCTCTGGCAGTTGGCGGTGCCGGCCACCTGGTCCACGCGATGGACCGGTGTGCCTTGCAGACGTTCGATGGACAGCGTCTGCTCCGGGGCGGCCCCCAGGGCCTGGCGCCAGCGCGGGTTCTCCAGCACCTCTTCCTCGACCGTCGACAGCGACGCGCGCGGATGACGCGGCTCCTGGCGCCGCAGCCAGGGCGCCAGCGGCTCGGGGGCATTCCACGCCGAATCCGGCAGCTTGCGCGCCTGGGCCGCCACGTCGGCACAGACCGATGGCCCGGCCTGTGCCGTCATGCAGGCCAGCGCAACCATTGCGCAGGCCAGCCGCGCACCGCGCGGCACCAGGGAAGCTGTCATGTCCGTGTCCTCCGTGCGGGCGACCCCGTGCCGCCCGCTTAAACTGCCCCGCCGATTAAAGCCCTCCGCCGAGGGCTTTGCTATTCCTAAAAAGATCTCGATGAGCCAGCCCGCCGACTTCAGCGCGCACACGCCCATGATGGCCCAGTACCTGGGCCTCAAAACCGACTTCCCGGACACGTTGCTGTTGTACCGGATGGGCGACTTCTACGAGGTCTTCTACGACGACGCGCGCAAATGCAATGCGCTGCTGGACATCACGCTGACGCAGCGCGGCCAGAGCGCTGGCCAGCCCGTCATCATGGCCGGCGTGCCGGTGCACGCGCTGGAGAGCTATCTCGCCAAGCTCATCAAGCTGGGCGAGGCGGTGGCGATCGCCGAGCAGGTCGGCGAGGTCGGCGCGAGCAAGGGGCCGGTGGAGCGCAAGGTGGTGCGCGTCGTCACGCCGGGCACCATCACCGACACTGAGCTGCTGGCCGACAAGCAGGACGCGGTGCTGCTGAGCGTCAGCGGCCATGGCCGCCGGCATGGACTGGCCTGGCTGTCGCTGACGCAGGGCGAGATCGGCCTGGCCGAATGCAGCGACCTGGAGCTCCCGGGCTGGCTGGCGCGGCTGATGCCGGCCGAGATCCTGGTCAACCGCGAGCAGCAGCCGGCGGGTGTCATGCGGGCCCGCTTCCCGGTCACGAACCGGCCGGGCTGGCAGTTCGACGGCGCCCTGGGTCAGCGCAAGCTGTGCGAGCAGCTGAGCGTGGCCAACCTGCAGGGCTTCAACGCGCATGAGCTGCCCCTGGCCCATGCGGCCGCGAGTGCGCTGCTGGCGTTCGCCGAGCACACGCAGGGCCGGGCACTGGCCCATGTCCGCTCCTTGCGCGTGCAGCGCGCCAGCGAGCTGATGGACCTGCCGCCCGCCACGCAGCGCAACCTGGAGCTGACACAGACGCTGCGCGGCGAGTCGAGCCCCACCCTCTTCTCGCTGCTGGACACCTGCAAGAGCGGCATGGGCAGCCGCATGCTGCGCCAGTGGTTGCTGAGCCCCAAGCGCGAGCGTGCCGAGGCCCACTCACGCCATGACGCCATCGCGGCCCTGCATGCCGAAGGCTTCGAGCCGCTGCGCGAGGCACTGAAGTCGGTCAGCGACGTGGAGCGCATCTCCGCCCGCATCGCGCTTCGCCAGGTGCGCCCTCGCGAGTTGACCGGGTTGCGCGCGACGCTGCAGGCCCTGCCCGCGCTGCGCGCAGCCACGCCGGCCGCATTGCGCGACGCAGCCATGAATCCGCCGGCCGACATCCTCGAGCTGCTGGAACGGGCCATCGCCGCCGAGCCGGCCCTGCTGCCGCGCGACGGCGGCGTCATCGCCGACGGCTTCGATGCCGACCTGGACGAGCTGCGCGGCATTCAGCAGAACTGCGACGGCTTCTTGCTGGACCTGGAGACCCGCGAGCGCGCCCGCACCGGCATCGCCAACCTGCGCGTGCAGTTCAATCGCGTGCACGGCTTCTACATCGAGGTCACGCAGGGCCAGGTGGACAAGGTGCCGATGGACTACCAGCGCCGGCAGACGCTGAAGAATGCCGAGCGTTACATCACGCCCGAACTGAAGGCCTTCGAGGACAAGGCCCTTTCTGCCAATGAACGGGCGCTGGCCCGCGAGAAGCTGCTGTACGAACAGGTCATCGATGCCCTCATCAGCAGGCTTGAGCCGTTGACGGCGCTGGGCCGGGCACTGGCCGGGCTGGATGCGCTGGCGGCCCTGGCCGAGCGCGCCGTCACGCTGAACTGGTGCCGGCCCGAGTTCGTGGCGCAGCCGTGCCTGGAGATCGAGGCCGGCCGCCACCCGGTCGTACAGGCGCGCCTGGCTGAAACGGGTGGCACCGAGTTCATGCCCAACGACTGTCGGCTGGATGCACGCACCCGCATGCTGGTCATCACCGGCCCCAACATGGGCGGCAAGAGCACCTTCATGCGCCAGGTGGCACTGATCGCGCTGCTGGCGGCCATCGGCTCCTATGTTCCGGCGGCAAGCTGCCGCCTGGGACCGATGGATGCCATCCACACCCGCATCGGCGCGGCCGACGACCTCGCCAATGCGCAGTCCACCTTCATGCTGGAAATGACCGAGGGCGCGGCCATCCTGCACTCGGCGACCGACCAGTCACTGGTGCTGATGGACGAGATCGGGCGCGGCACCTCCACCTTCGACGGTCTGGCGCTGGCGAGCGCCATCGCCAGCCACCTGCACGACAAGACCCGTGCCTTCACGCTGTTCGCGACGCATTACTTCGAACTGACCGAGTTCCCCGCCAAACATCCGATGGCTCAGAACTGGCACGTCTCGGCCGTGGAGAGCGGCGAGGACATCGTCTTCCTGCACGAGCTGCAGGCCGGTCCGGCCAGCCGCAGCTACGGCGTCCAGGTCGCCCGGCTGGCCGGCATGCCCGCCAGCCTGGTGCGCCAGGCACGCGCGACGCTCGAAGCGCTGGAGGCCCGCTCCAACGCGGCCGACGACCAGTTCGACCTCTTCGCCGCCCCGCCCGCCCCGCCGCCGGCCCCCGAGCCCAGCGAGCTGGTGCAGGCGCTGGACAAGGTGGATCCAGACGCCCTGTCGCCTCGAGAGGCCCTGGAAGCGCTCTACAAGCTCAAGCACCTGGCCGCGGCAAGCCGCCAGCTCTAGCGCCATCCCCCTGTCCGGGCGATGCGCACCCGCGCATCGCCTGCACCCGGCAAGGGCATGCACGGGCAAGTGCGACGCGTAGTCGCCCCCAAGGTTGGGGGCGCATGCCCGGGCTGCGAAGATGCCGGCATGTCCGCCCAACCCCAACGCACCCTCGTCTTCTCCCACGCCAACAGCTACCCCGCAGGCTGCTACCGCGTGCTGTTCGAGCGCTGGCGCGCGGCCGGCTGGCGCGTCGAAGCGCTGGACCGCTTCGGCCACGACCCGCGCTTCCCCGTCACGGGCGACTGGCGCAAGTTGCGCGACCAGTTGCTGCATTTCATCGACACCGAGGTCAAACCCGAAGGCCAGGTGGCCCTGGTGGGCCACTCGCTGGGCGGCATGGTGAGCCTGCTGGCGACCTGCCGCCGGCCGGAACTGGTGTCCCAGCTCGTCATGCTGGACTCGCCCGTCGTCACCGGCTGGAAGGCCGCCGCCGTCGCAATGGCCAAGACGACCGGCCTGATCCACCGCTATGGCCCGTCCAAGATCGCCCGCGAGCGCCGCCATGCCTGGCCGGACCGCGAGGCCGTCCACAAGCATTTCTCGGGCAAGAAGATGTTCGCCCGCTGGGACCCGCGGGTGCTGGCCGACTACATCGCGGCCGGTTTCGAAGCCGAGGACGACGGCCAGGTGCGCCTGCGCTTTCGCCGCGAGGTCGAGGCCCACATCTACCGGACGCTGCCCCACCACCTGCCGCTGCTGCTGCGCCTGCGCCCGCCGCAGTGCCCGGTGGCCTTCGTCGGCGGCACGCGTTCGTCCGAGCTGCGCCAGGCCGGCGCCGCCGCGTCCATGAAACTGGCGGGCGACCTCTGGCGCTGGATGGAGGGCAGCCACCTCTTCCCCTTCGAGAAGCCTGACGAGACGGCGGACTTGGTGCTGGAGCTGCTGGGGCCGGTCTGACCGTCTCGTACAATCGCAATTTCCCACCACAGCATGCTGTTCTGGCGTGCTGCAAGACATGACCAAATACGTCTTCGTCACCGGCGGTGTGGTGTCCTCCTTGGGCAAGGGCATCGCGTCGGCCTCCCTGGCTGCCATCCTCGAATCGCGCGGCCTCAAAGTCACCCTCATCAAGCTGGACCCGTACATCAACGTCGACCCCGGCACGATGTCGCCGTTCCAGCACGGCGAGGTCTTCGTCACCGATGACGGCGCAGAGACCGACCTGGACCTGGGCCACTACGAGCGCTTCATCACGACACGGATGAAGAAGGCGAACAACTTCACCACCGGCCAGATCTACATGTCGGTGCTGGAGAAGGAGCGCCGCGGCGACTACCTCGGCAAGACGGTTCAGGTGATCCCGCACATCACCAACGAGATGCAGGAGTTCATCCGCCGCGGTGCCGGCCAAGGCACACCTGACGCGGTGGACGTGGCCATTGTCGAGATCGGCGGCACGGTGGGTGACATCGAGTCCCTGCCCTTCCTCGAGGCAGCGCGCCAGATGAGCCTGAAAGCGGGCCCGAACAACGTCGCCTTCGTGCACCTGACCTACGTGCCGTGGATCGCCGCCGCCGGCGAGCTCAAGACCAAGCCCACGCAGCACACGGTGCAGAAGCTGCGCGAGATCGGCATCCAGCCGGACGCGCTGCTGTGCCGCGCCGACCGCCGCATTCCCGACGACGAGCGCGAGAAGATCTCCCTCTTCACAAACGTGCCCGAGTACGGCGTGATCTCGATGTGGGATGTGAACACCATCTACAAGGTGCCGCGCGTCCTGCACGAGCAGGGACTGGACCAGCTGATCTGCACCAAGCTGCAGCTCAACACCAAGAGTGCCGACCTCAAGCGTTGGGACAACCTCGTGTTCGAGGTCGAGAACCCCAAGGAACAGGTCACCATCGCCATGTGCGGCAAGTACACCGATCTGTCGGACTCGTACAAGTCGCTCAACGAAGCGCTGCGCCACGCCGGCATCCACAACCATGCCGGCGTCAAGATCGAGTACGTCGACAGCGAGACGCTGACTCACGAGACGGTCGGCGAACTCGGCAAGTTCGACGCCATCCTGGTGCCCGGCGGCTTCGGCAAGCGCGGCGTGGAAGGCAAGATCCTGGCCGCACAGTACGCCCGTGAGCACAAGCTCCCCTACCTGGGCATCTGCCTGGGTATGCAGGTCGCGACCATCGAGTACGCCCGCCACATGGCCGGCCTGGAAAACGCCAACTCCACCGAGTTCGACCCCGCCACCCCCCACCCCGTCATCGCCCTGATCGACGAGTGGCAGGACGCCGACGGCAGCATCCAAAAGCGCGATGCCAACTCTGACCTTGGCGGCACCATGCGTCTGGGCGCGCAGAGTTCCGACGTCAAGCCGGGCACGCTGGCCGCCGACATCTATGGTCCCGTCGTCAACGAGCGCCACCGCCACCGCTACGAGGCCAACGAGCACTACCTTGACCGCCTGCAGAAGGCGGGCCTCGTCATCTCGGCCATCACCCAGCGCGAGAAGCTGACCGAGATGATCGAGCTGCCGCAGGACGTTCACCCGTGGTTCGTCGGTGTGCAGTTCCACCCCGAGTTCAAGTCCACCCCGTGGGGCGGTCACCCGCTGTTCACGGCCTTCATCAAGGCGGCCCTGAACCACAAGCACGAGGCCTGATCATGAAGCTCTGCGGATACGACGTCGGCATCGACAAACCCTTCTTCCTGATCGCCGGCACCTGCTCCATCGAGGGGCTGGAGTTGACGCTCGACGTCGCCGGCCGTCTGAAGGAAGCCTGCACGGCGCTCGGCATCCCGCTGATCTACAAGGGCTCCTTCGACAAGGCCAACCGCTCCTCCGGCACCAGCAAACGCGGCGTCGGGATGGAGGCGGGCCTGAAGATCCTCGACGAGGTGCGCCGCCAGACCGGTCTGCCGGTGCTGACCGACGTGCACGACGCCACCCAGATCGCCGAGGTCGCCAGCGTGGTCGACGTGCTGCAGACTCCGGCCTTCCTGTGCCGCCAGACGGACTTCATCCGTGCCGTCGCGCAGTCGGGCAAGCCCGTCAACATCAAGAAGGGTCAGTTCCTCGCGCCCTGGGACATGAAGAACGTCATCGACAAGGCTCGCGCCGCCGCCCGCGAGGTGGGCCTGTCGGAGGACCTCTTCCTCGCCTGCGAACGCGGTGTCAGCTTCGGCTACAACAACCTGGTCGCCGACATGACCAGCCTGGCCGAGATGCGCAACACCGGCGCGCCGGTGGTGTTCGACGTCACCCACTCCGTGCAAAAGCCCGGAGGCCTCGGTGGCTCCAGCGGCGGTGCCCGCGAGATGGTGCCCGTGCTGGCCCGGGCCGGCGTGGGTGTGGGCGTGGCGGGTCTGTTCATGGAGACGCACCCCAACCCGGCCGAAGCCTTCAGCGACGGCCCCAACGCCGTGCCGCTCAAGCACATGAAGACCCTGCTGGAGCAACTGGTGGCGCTGGATCGCGTCGTCAAGCAGCAACCCCTCCTGGAAAATGACTTTTCCTGCTGAGTCGCCATGCCCTGTGCATACATCCTCGCCAACGTCACGGTCAACAACCCCGAACAGTACGAGGACTACCGCCGCCTCTCGACGCTGGCCATGAAGACGCACGGCGCCGAGGTGCTGGTGCGCGGTGGCGAGGTGACGGTGCTGGAGGGAGACTGGGCGCCGGAGCGGGTCGTGCTGCTGAAGTTCCCGACGCCCGAAGCCGCCCGGGCCTTCCACGACTCACCCGAGTATGGTGCCGCGCGGCAGGCCCGCGAGAACATCGCCGTCATGCGCATGGTCTTGATTGAAGGGCTCTGAGCCCCCCGAATGATGTGACGCGGTAACGCCTACTTGGCAAACTTGCGCCCGCCCGAATTTTTCACTTTCTGGAGACATTGAATGAGCGCCATCGTTGACATCGTCGGCCGAGAGATCCTCGACAGCCGCGGCAACCCCACCGTCGAATGCGACGTGCTGCTGGAGTCCGGCGTCATGGGCCGCGCGGCCGTGCCCTCGGGTGCCTCCACCGGTTCGCGCGAAGCCATCGAGCTGCGCGACGGCGACAAGGCCCGCTACCTGGGCAAGGGCGTGCTTAAGGCGGTCGAGCACATCAACACCGAAATCTCCGAGGCCGTGCTGGGCCTGGACGCCTCCGAGCAGGCCTTTCTCGACAAGACCCTGATCGACCTGGACGGCACCGAGAACAAGAGTCGCCTGGGCGCCAACGCCATGCTGGCCGTCTCCATGGCCGTGGCCCGCGCCGCCGCCGAGGAGTCCGGCCTGCCGCTGTACCGCTATTTCGGCGGCATGAACGGCTGCCAGCTGCCCGTGCCGATGATGAACGTCATCAACGGCGGCGCCCACGCCAACAACAGCCTGGACCTGCAGGAGCTGATGATCATCCCCGTGGGCGCGCCTTCGTTCCGCGAGGCCCTGCGCTGGGGTGCCGAGGTCTTCCACGCACTGAAGAAGATCCTGCACGACAAGGGCATCTCCACCGCCGTCGGCGACGAGGGTGGCTTCGCCCCCAGCGTCGAGAGCCATGAGGCTGCCATCCAGCTGATCCTCCAGGCCATCGACAAGGCCGGCTACACCGCCGGCGAGCAGATCGCCATCGGCCTGGACTGCGCCGCCAGCGAGTTCTACAAGGACGGCAAGTACGTGCTTGAGGGTGAGGGCGGCATCCAGCTGACCGCGGCCGAGTGGACCGACATGCTGGCCACCTGGGTCGACAAGTACCCCATCATCTCCATCGAGGACGGCATGGCCGAAGGCGACTGGGACGGCTGGAAGCTGCTGACCGACCGCCTCGGCAAGAACGTGCAGATCGTCGGCGACGACCTCTTCGTCACCAACACCAAGATCCTGCAGCAGGGCATCGAGAAGGGCATCGCCAACTCCATCCTGATCAAGATCAACCAGATCGGCACACTGACCGAGACCTTCGCCGCCATCGAGATGGCCAAACGCGCGGGCTACACGGCCGTCATCTCGCACCGCTCGGGCGAGACCGAGGACAACACCATCGCCGACATCGCCGTCGGCTTGAACGCCGGCCAGATCAAGACCGGCTCGCTGTCGCGCTCGGACCGCATGGCCAAGTACAACCAGCTGCTGCGCATCGAGGAAGACCTGGGCGACATCGCCAGCTACCCGGGCCGTGCTGCGTTCTACAACCTGAAGTAAGTCGTCAACGTCGTTCTTTGTAAGGCCGCACCGTGCGCCTCATTC
>NZ_DASWYS010000104.1:0-3311 GCF_036404855.1 Roseateles sp. | reverse complement strand
AACGACGTGTTCTGGGATGGCGAGACTGAGAACAGCCTGTTCGCGACCAACCCGCGCAAGATGCAGTTGCTCGACCTGCTTCATGCTGGCTTTAAGCAGCTGCATTTCGAAGGCGTCGAACCGGTGCCGCTCGTTACTTTGCTGAAGTACGGTGAGCTGGCGCAGCGGTACTCCTTCGCCTTGCCGGCGCATGAGGCAAGCAAGGCGTAGCCGGTTCAAGCAGCGTGAGAGGCGCTTCGCGCCCGCCAATATCGCGCCGTTGAATTGAAAGAAGCTCGGGCAGCGAACCTGCGCGAGCTTGCGTATTTCGGCCCAACGTGACCGCCGATTTCGGCATCGTGACCGGTCATTTCGGTCATCGTGACCGGCAGTCGATTTCGGCTCATCGTGACCGACCGTTTCGGCATCGTGACCGCCCATTTCGGCGATCGTGACCGCAGTGACGGCGCCTCGTAAGGGTCGCGCCGGTCGTGCCGGCAGTGCTGCGTAGAGAACGCAACCCGGGCCTCCTACCCTCGACGGTTTTTGCCTTCGAGCCGCGGAATGCCCAAGCAACAACTCTCTCTACGCATGATCAAAGATGTCATCCGCCTGAAGTGGCACGCGAAGCTCTCTCACGAGCAGGTCGCCACCGCCTTGAAGATCTCCAAGGGCGCCGTCGCCAAGTACGTCAGCCTGGCCACCGCCGCCGACCTGGACTGGGACGCCGTCCAGGACTGGAGCGACCAGCAGCTCTCGACCGCCCTGCAGCCCCGCTCCAGCGCAGCCCTTCCCATCGTTGTTCCCGACTGGGCTCGCATCCACCGCGAGCTCGATCGCAAGGGCATGACGCTGATGCTGCTGTGGCAGGAATATGTGGAGGCCAACCCGCAGGGCCGCACCTGGCGCTACACGCAGTTCTGCGAGCACTACAAGGCCTTCGCGGCCACGCTCAAGCGATCGATGCGCCAGCACCGTCGTGCTGGGGAAAAGATGTTCGTCGACTACGCCGGCTCGACAGTGCCGCTGCGCGACGGCGCCCGCGCCCAGGTCTTCGTCTCGGCCATGGCCGCCTCCAGCTGCGTGTTCGCCTGTGCCACGCCGGCGCAGCGCCTAGACGACTGGATCGCCGGCATGGTGCGCGCGCTGCACTTCTACGGCGGCGTGCCTCAACTCGTGGTGCCGGACAACGCCACGGCCGTGATCGCGTCGGCCGACCGCTACGAGCCGCGTGCCAACGACACGGTGCAGGACTTCGCCCGCCACTACGGGACCTCGGTCCTCCCGGCACGCCCGCGTTCCCCAAAGGACAAAGCCACCGCTGAGAGCTCGGTCCAAGTCATCGGACGGTGGGTACTCGCGCGGTTGCGCCACCACCGCTTCGACACCGTCGCGCAGGTCGATGCGGCCATTGCCGAGCTGCTGCCCAGCGTGAACGACCGCCCGTTCCAGAAGCTGGCCGGCAGCCGCGCCAGCGTGTTCGCGGAGCTGGACAAGCCGGCACTGATGCCGCTGCCGTCGCAGCGCTACGAGCTCGCGCGCTTCAAGACCGTGAAGGTCCACATCGATTACCACGTCGAGGTCGACGGCCATCGCTACAGCGTGCCCCATCCGCTGGTGGGCCAGGTGCTGGAGGCACGGCTGACCCAACACGGCGTGGAGCTGCTGCTGCGCGGGCAGCGCGTGGCAGCCCATGTGCGCAGCAGCCTTCGCGGCAAGTTCACCACCGTCGACGCCCACATGCCGGCCGCGCACCGGGCGCACTTGGAATGGACGCCTCAGCGCTTGATCGAGTGGGGCCAGCAGATCGGCATGGCTTGCGGTGAGCTCGTCACGCGGCTGCTGCAGACCTACAAGCATCCCGAGCACGGGTACCGCTCCTGCCTGGGACTGCTGAGCCTGTCACGCAGCTACGGCAAGGAACGCCTGGAGGCGGCGTGCGAACGGGCCCTGGCGCTGGGGACGGTGCGCTACCGGCATGTGCGTGACCTGCTGGCCAACAACCGTGACCTCGTCGCCCAGGAGAGCGCTGCCGAGTGGACCAGCCCGGCGCACGCCAATGTGCGTGGCCCGGACTACTACCAATGACGCACCCCGCCTCGACACCCGCCGCCAAGCAACGAACGCTGACTCCCATGCTCAACAACGCCACCATCGCCCAACTGCGCGCCCTCAAGCTCCAAGGCTTCGCCGACGCCCTGCAACAGCAACAAGACCAGGGCGACTGCCTAGGCTTGTCCTTCGAAGAACGTCTGGCCTTGCTGGTCGAGCGCGAGGTGTACGCCCGCGGCGACCGCAAGCGCACCCGGCTGCTCCAGCGGGCGCAGCTGAAGTACCCCAGCGCTACCTTGGAGGACGCGAGCTTCGAGGGCATCCACGGCATCGATCGCTCGGCGCTGATGAGCCTGGCGCTATCGACGTGGATCGAGCGCGGCGAGACGATCTGCTTCGCCGGAGCCACCGGCCTGGGCAAGACTTGGTTGGCCTGTGCGCTGGCGCAGTACGCGTGCCGACAGGGGCGCTCGGCGCTGTACTTGCGTGTGCCGCGCTTGGGCGAGGAGCTGCGCATCCTGCACGGTGCAGGCAGCTTCCGGCGCTGGCTGCAGGCGCTGGCCAAGATCGACGTCCTGGTGCTGGACGACTGGGGAACGGGGCCCATCGACGCGGCCCTGCGTGCTGACCTGCTGGAAATGATCGACGACCGCAGCGCGCAGCGCGCCACCATCATCACGCACCAATTGCCGATCGAGCATTGGCACGCGTGGCTGGGCGACCCGACGGTCGCCGACGCCATCCTGGACCGGCTGATGCAGCACTGCCGGCGCTTCAGCCTTGAAGGCGAGTCGCGCCGGACCGGGCGCGCTGCACGCGCGCCAACCAAGCCCAACAAGACAGCTCCGGAGGCCCAACCATGACCTGATCAGCCGTCCCAACCCTAAACTCAAACCTCTTCGCAGCACCCGCCGCCGGCCCGGCGGTCACGATCGCCGAAACGGGCGGTCACGATACCGAAACGACCTCGCCGACACCCTTCATCGGTGTCGGTCACGATGACCGAAATGACCGGTCACGTTCGCCGAAATACGCAAGCCTCGCTTCCTGATGCGGGGTCTGACGGGGGCGGGCACAGAGATCGCGCTGGCGACACTGGCCTACAACGTCAAACGCGTGCTGGCCGTGCTGGGCGGGCAGCAAATGCTGCACAAGCTGACCGTCTGAGGCTGCTGAAGAGGTCTTGCCTGTCTTGCATGCGAGGCATCAGCCCCGCATCCCCTCATTGGAAAATACGTTCGACTGGGTGCTTGAATGCACCCAAACAAAACCGCCCCGAG
>NZ_DASWYS010000103.1:0-22960 GCF_036404855.1 Roseateles sp. | reverse complement strand
GGCCGCCGCATCACCGCCGGCGATTCGCTGGCCTTCGACATCGACGAGACCCTGCTGAGCGTCTTTGACGCGACCAGCGAACTCCGACTGAGCTAAGCCATGAAACAACTCCTTTGGGCGGTGACAGCCGCATGCGCCATCGGTGCTAACGCGTCTCCTGTACGGGCCTTCTTGACCACGGGCGACCAACAAAACCTGCTTTCGCCGAGCACTGTCTCGGCGCCGGTCAAGGCCGGTTTCGTCATCCGCATCGACCCGAAGCGCCAGTACCAGCGCATGGCCGGCTTCGGCGCCGCCATCACCGAAGGCTCGGCCTGGCTGATGCGCCACGGCATGACCGAGGCGCAGCGCGACGCGCTGATGAAGGAGCTGTTCACGCGCGACGGCGATGGCCTGGGCTTCGAGTTGACGCGTTTGACCATCGGCGCCTCCGACTTCTCGCGCCGGCACTACAGCCTGGACGACATGCCGCCGGGCCAGACCGACCCGGATCTCCGGAACTTCTCACTGGCTCCCGAGCGCGAAGACGTTATCCCCGCGACCAGGCAGGCGCTGGCGCTGAACCCCAAGCTGCAGGTCATGGCTTCGCCGTGGAGTGCGCCGGGCTGGATGAAGACGACCGACAGCCTCGTTCAGGGGCAGCTCAAGCCCGAGCACTACGGCAGCTTCGCAAAGTACATGGTGCGGTACGTCGAGGAGATGAAGGCCGAGGGCATCCCCATCTTCGCGCTGACGCTGCAGAACGAACCCCACTTCGAGCCGGGCGACTACCCCGGCATGCGCATGCCGCCGCGCACGCGCGCTGAGGTGGTCGGCAAGCACCTCGGCCCGTTGCTGCTGGCCAAGGGTCTGAAGACGCAGATCTTGGAGTGGGATCACAACTGGGACGAGCCCTGGAGCCCGCTGTCCATGCTGTCCGACGCGACAGCGCGCAAGTACGTGTCTGGTGTGGCTTGGCACTGCTATGCAGGCGACGTGTCCGCGCAGTCGCAGGTTGCCCGGCAGTTCCCCGAGCTGGATGTCTGGTTCACCGAGTGCTCCGGCGGCGAGTGGAAGCCGCAGTGGGCCGAGACGCTGCCGTGGATGATGCGCAATCTCATCATCGGCAGTACACGGCACGGCGCGCGCGGCGTGCTGATGTGGAACATCGCGCTGGACCCGAAGTACGGCCCGCACCTGGGTGGCTGCAACGACTGCCGCGGCGTGGTCACCATCGACCCCAAGAACGGCACCGTCACGCGCAACATCGAGTACTACGCTTTCGGGCACGCCAGCCGCTTCGTGCACCAGGGCGCGCGACGCGTCGAGTCCGGGGGCAGCGCCGACACGAAGACAGGGCTGGATCACGTCGCCTTCGCCAACCCCGATGGCGGCACCGTCCTCATCGTCAGCAACTCCGCCGCCGCGCCGCGCCGCTTCACGGTACAGGCTCCGGGCCAGCGCTTCGGCTACGAGCTGCCGGCCAGCGGCGTCGTGACCTTCATCTGGTGATGCGCGCCGCTCTGCTCGCGGCCTTGCTGGCCGCTTCCACCTCAACGCAGGCGCTGGAGCTGGCCGGCGTGTTCGCCGACCACATGGTGTTGCAACGCGACGTGCCGCTGCGCGTCTGGGGCAGCGCCGGGCCAGGCCAGAAGGTGCGGGTGCAACTGGCCGGCCGCAGCGCCGAGGCCGTGACGGACCGCGACGGCCGTTGGCGAGCGGAGCTCGCGCCGCTGCGCGCGGGCGGGCCGCACCGCCTCCAGGTCAGCGCCGGATCTGAGCTGCGCAGGCTGGAGGACGTCCTGATCGGCGACGTCTGGATCGCCGCCGGCCAGTCCAACATGGAGTGGCGGCTGGCCGACACCAACCATGCCGGCGCCGAGATCACCGCCGCAGGCGCGCATCCGCAGATCCGCCACGCGAAGATGCCGCACCGGGTCAGCCTGGAGCCCATGCAGGACGCGCCGCCCCTGCGTTGGGACGTCAGTGGGCCGGCGACTGCCGGGGACTTCAGCGCCGTGGCCTGGCACTTCGCGCGCCGCCTGCAGGCCGATGCGAAGGTACGGAATATCCCCATAGGCATCCTCAACCTCAGCTGGGGCGGCACCCATGTCGAGACCTGGACCAGCCCGCGCGCCGCAGCGGCCGACCCGGACCTCGCCGACACGGTGCGTGCCATGCCCGCCGATGCGGCCACCTTCGTGCAGCGCCGCCGCGACCGCCTGCTGGAGCGCGTGCGGCGTTTCCAGGGCAGCGAGCCTTTCGACATCGCCGGTGCAGACCCCCGGCTGGACGACCGCGCCTGGTCCACGCTGAACGCGCCCCAGGTTTGGGAAGCGCAAGGCCTGCCGGGCCTGGATGGCCAGGTCTGGCTGCGCCGCCACGTCACGCTGACGGCCGCCGAGGCGGCGGGTGCGGCGACGCTGCACCTGGGCCTTGTCGACGACTGCGACGAAAGTTTCGTCAACGGCCAGCCCGTCGGCAGGACCTGCGGCTGGGACACGCCGCGTGCCTACGCGGTGCAGGCTGGCCTGCTTAGAGAAGGCGACAACCTCATCGCCGTTCGCGTGACCGACACCGGGGGGGACGGCGGCTTCCATGGTGCGGGGGCCAACCTGCGCCTCGACACCGCTGCCGGCGCCAAGCCCCTGGCAGGCCTGTGGCAGGCTCGTGTCGAATCCCTGCTGCCCGTCCAGGAACCCGGCCCGAACGACCTCCCCGGCTTGCTGTTCAACGGCATGGTGCGGCCGTTCACGCCGTTCGCGGCGCGCGGCGTCATCTGGTATCAGGGTGAGACGAACGCGCCGCGTGCGGCCCGCTATGCCCAGGCTTTCCCGCGTCTCATCGAGGACTGGCGCGCGCAGTGGCGCGAGCAGGGCCAGCCGGGCCTGCTCCCCTTCTACTTCGTGCAGATCTCGTCCTTCGGCCCGCGCCCGTCGCAGCCCGGGGGGAGCGCATTTGCCGAGTTGCGCGACGCCCAGCGCCAGACACTCGCGCTGCCCGCCACCGGCATGGCCGTCAGCATCGACGTCGGTGATGCCGACGACATCCACCCGCGCGACAAGCGCACGGTGGGAGAGCGCCTGGCGCGCATCGCGCTAGCCCAGACCTACAGCCGGCCCATGCCCTTCAAGGGCCCGACGCTGCAGGCCACCCGCCTGCTGCCCGGCGGCCGCTTCGAGGTGACATTCGGCGACGTGGCGGGTGGCCTGGCCCGGCGCGGCGGGGGGGCGTTGTTGGGTTTTGCCATCGCGGGGGCGGACCAGCGCTTCGTGCCTGCCCGGGCGGAGATCGTCGGCAAGGACCGCGTGCACGTGTGGAGCGATGCCGTGCCGCAGCCCGCTGCCGTGCGCTACGCCTGGGCCGACACGCCGCTGGAAGCCAACCTCGTCGACGGTGCCGGCCTGCCGGCCTCGCCGTGGCGCAGCGACCGGTGGCCGTTGGTCACCCGTGACATTCGGCCGGAGTTTTGAAGGGGAACTTTCACCCTTTGGCGCGCTTGGGGGTGCCGTCGCTAGGATGGCGGCATGACCGGCCTGCTCCTGATCAGCACCAGCTTGATCACCATGCAGGGCTTGACGCTGCTCGCGCTGGCCCGCTTGGAGCCCGGCCATCCCCACATCAGCGACTGGGGCTGGAGCCATGTGCTGCTGGCCTTCGGCCTGACGCTGGGCGTGGCGCTCGTGCCTTCGGACTTCCGCTCGCTTCACTACCAGGTGCAGGCCACATTCGCGACGGCCTGCATCATCGCGTCGCTGGCCCTGCAGCTGGCCGGTGCTGCACGCTATCGGGGCCGGGTCTGGCATTGGAAGCGCAACGCACCCCTGTTCGTCGCGCTGCTGGGTGTGATCCTGGCGCTGGCCATGGTGGAGCACCGCTGGGCCGTTGTCGCCGGAGCAGTCGTGCTGACCGGCGGTGCCTGGCTGGCGGCCGCCTGGCTCTGGCGCGGCGGCGCGGCCAGCGAGCGCTTCGTCGCGGGCTGCTTCTTCGCGCTCGGCCTGGTGCATGTCAGTGGCCCGGTGATGGACCCGCTGGCACGCTCCATGCTCACTCAGGTCCTCGGCACGTATGTGCAGATGACGCTGGCCATGGCGCTCATCTTGCTCTCGGTGCGGCGTGCCCACCATGAGACCGAGCAGGTCAATTCCCGGCTGCGCCAGCTCTACGAGCAGTCCATGCAGGGACTGGCGGTGCTTCGCGACGGCCGTGCCGTTTACGCCAACCCGGCGGCGCTGGCGATGTTCGGTTTCGATCGCGTCGAGGGCGTGGTGCCGGTCGAGCTCATGATGGCACCGGTCGAACGAGAGGCCGCGCAAGTTCGCTACGCGCAGCTGATCGAGCAGCGCCGCGGCCAAATCGCCTGGGAGGGCGAGCGCTACCGGCGCGACGGCAGCGCCATCTACCTGCGCGGCAGTTCCAGCTACATCGAATGGGAAGGCCGTCCCGCCCTGCTGGTGCTGATGCTGGACGACACCGAGCGTCATCGCGCCACCGAGGCGCTGCGCCGCCAGGCCCTGCACGACGAGCTGACCGACCTGCCCAACCGCCACGCCGTGCTGGCCCGCCTGGCCGAGCTGACGGCGCCTGGCAGCCCGGGCTTCGTGCTGCTGTCGGCTGACCTGGACCGCTTCCGACTTGTCAACGAAAGCCTGGGCCACGAAACCGGTGATGCGCTGCTGCAGGCCATCGCGACGCGGCTGCGCCAGGCCCAGCCGCCCGAGGCCCTGGTCGCACGGCTGGGCGAGGACCAGTTCCTGCTGCTGCAGACCGGCATCGATGACGATGCGACCGCGCTGCTGGCCGGCCAGCGCCTGCTGGCACTGATGAACGCGCCCTTCGTCGTCGGCCACCGCGCGCTCTACGTGCACCTGTCGATCGGCATCGCGCGCTTCCCTGCGCATGGCTCGGACGGCGCAGCCCTGCTGCGAGCGGCCGACGTGGCCATGCACCAGGCCAAGCAGCAGGCCGGCGCGGCGGTCGTCGCCTTCCAGCCCGGCATGGCAGCCGGCGCCGGCGGTCTGCTGGAGATCGAGCAGGCGCTGGCCGCCGCCATCGAGAACGAGGAGTTCCAGCTCGACTACCAGCCCAAGTTCGAGGCTGGTGCGCGGCGGCTGGCGGGCTTCGAGGCGCTGGTGCGCTGGCAGCGCCCGGAACGGGGGCGTGTCAGTCCGGCCGACTTCATCCCCGCCGCCGAGCGCACCGGCCAGATCGTGCCGCTTGGCGCCCTCATCCTGCGCCAGGCCGCTCGGCAGCTGCGTGCCTGGGCGCTGCAGGGCCTGACGCCGATGCCGGTGGCCATCAACGTGTCGCCACTGCAGTTCGAAGACAGCGGCTTCGCCGATTGGCTGCTGGCCCTGGTGCAGGCCCATGGTGTCGATCCGGCCCTGATCGAGCTCGAGATCACCGAGACCGCCGCAATGACGCACATGGACCGAGTGCTGCCGCAGCTGGCGCGGCTGCGCGAGGCCGGCGTCGGCGTGGCTTTCGACGACTTTGGCACTGGCCAGAGCTCGCTGACACTGCTGCGTCGCCTGCCCATCACGACGCTCAAGTTGGACCGCAGCATGGTGGACCCCCTGCCCGAGCCCTCGGCGGGGGCCGTCGTACGTGCGGCCTGCGTGCTGGCCCAGGCCCTGGGCCTGGCCATCGTCGCGGAAGGGGTGGAGACCGAGGCTCAGGCCGCCGAGGTCGAGCGTCTGGGCTGCACCCATCTTCAGGGGTGGCTGCTGTCGCGGCCACTGGCGCCGGACGCCGCCGGTGCGCTGCTCAGCGCGCCATCGGCTCACCCATCCGTATCGCGCCGCCCGGCTGCCACGTCGGGTTGAACTGCAGCCCGCTCTTCTCGAACAGCATGACGACGGTGGAGCCGAGCAGGAAGCGGCCCATCTCGTCGCCCTGGGCCAGCGCGACCTGGCCGGGCGCATAGTCCCACGCTCGCACCGGGCCACTGCGCTTGATCTGGCCGTGCCAGACCGTTGCCATGCTACCGACGATGGTCGCGCCGACGAGAACCAGCACCCAGCGGCCCAGCGTGTCGTCGTCGAACACGCAGACGACACGCTCGTTGCGCGCGAACAGGCCCGGCACGCCGCGCGCCGTCGTCGGGTTCACCGAGAACAGCTCGCCCGGCACGTGCACCATGCGCACCAGCCGACCCGGGGCCGGCATGTGGATGCGGTGGTAGTCCTTGGGGCTGAGGTAGAGGTTGGCGAACAGGCCGTCCTGGAAGCGCGCGGCGAGTTCGGCATCGCCGCCGACCAGCGCAGTCGTCGAGAAGGTCTGGCCCTTGGCCTGGTACACCTGGTCACCCTGGATGCGCCCCACCTGGCTGATCGAGCCGTCGACCGGGCAGACCAGAGATGCCTGCGCGAGCGGACGCACGCCGGGCTTGAGGGCACGGGTGAAGAAGTCGTTGAAGGTCTTGTAGCTGGCGATGTCCGGCTCGGCCGCCTCGGCCATGTTGACGCCATAACGCGCGACGAAGCGGCGGATGGTGGCCGTCGTGATGCTGCCCAGCGGTTGGGACGCGTAGTGCCCGGCCAGGCGTGTCATGGCCAGCTTGGGCATCAGGTACTGCGGCAGGACTTTGAGACGGTCGGACATGGCATGGGGGCCGTGGAGGGTCGCGGATTCTAGGAGCGGCCCTGGTCGGGAGATCCTAGGGTGAGCGCCAGGGTGGCGTCACGCTCAGCGGTGGCCAGCCGCTGCGGAGCGCCGTCACCCGTGCTCCGGGAAAACACAGCTCGGCGCGAATGTGCACGCTGACATCATCTCCGCGCCATCAAAGGCAAGCCCGCTCGCTGGCGAGGCCATGCCCATACGAGGCGACAGGGAGAGAAGAACATGCATTTTCATTTTGCGCCGGCCGCTGCGCTCGCGCTGGCCATGCTGGGCGGCTGCGCCAGCATGCCGTCCCAGACCCGCTTGGCGATGGCAGACACCGCGCTCAAGGCAGAGGCCGGCCGCGTTGGCGTCGCGATGAGCCCGTTGCCCAAGGTGGATACCCAGTTCCCTGGTGCGGATTGCCTGCTCTGCATCGCTGCCGCATCGGCGATGAACTCCTCGCTCACCGATCATGTCCGCACGCTGCCACCGGAAGAGGTGCCCGCGTTGAAGGAGCGCGCTGCGTCGCTGATCGCGGTCAAAGGCGCGACCCCCGTGCCGATCGAGACGGCACTGGACGTCAGCACACTGCCTGACTTTCGCAGCGAGACGCGCAACATGGCACGCAAGGACTTTCGCGGCCTGAAAGACAGGTACCAGGTCGACAAGCTGATGATGATTCAGATCGACACCATCGGGCTGGTGCGTACCTATTCCTCCTATGTGCCCACCTCCGAACCCAAGGCGGTGTTCAACGCCACGGCATACCTGGTCGATCTGAAGACCAATGCGCTGGAGTGGTATCACACCTTCCGCATCACCAAGGCGGCTGATGGTGCGTGGGATGAGCCGCCCAAGTTCCCGCGGTTGACCAACGCGTACTTCCAGGCGCTCGAACTGGGCAAGGATGAAGTCCTGCGCCCGCTGCAATGAAGCGTCGGCGGGCATTGGCATCCGGCCTGCTGCTGGCGGGCGCACTGCGGCCGGACGCACGGGCCGGTGACGAGCTGCTGCTGCGCTGGTCGCCGCAGATGGGGCCGCGGGCGACCTTTCGGGGCGTGCTGAACAAGGACAGCGCCGGCATGGGAGCCGGGCAGTTTCTGTATCCCGCGCCCAACGTCGCCGGCTTCTTCGCGGCCATCCTGGCGCACGCCGCCGTGAATTCCGCGGCCCGGGACGCCCAGATGCTCAAGTTGCAGACGAATGCAGATCGGGTACTCGAGCCGTACTCGGCCGCCATCGACGGACTTGCGGCGGACGACCTGCTGACCCGCACTCGCACCGCGCTGCTGCCTCAAGGCCTGGTGATCCGGCGGGGATGGGTGAACGCCAACCTGGAACTGACCCCGATTTTCCTGATGACGCAGGACAGGCGGGCGGTGCTGCTGGATGTCGCCGCCCAGTTTCACGATGGTGCCAGCGGCGCCCCCCGACAGCTGGGTATGCGTGTCGTGTCCACGCCGCGCGGCACGTTTTCCGCAGAGGAAGACGAATGGGCGAACGCCGAGGGCCATGCGCTGAAGCAGGTGTGCGTGGATCTGCTGACCTTGGCCGTGCGGCACATGCTGGACCACGTGGACCCGGACCGGGCCCCGGCAGCGACTTCGGTCGAGCGTACCGTGAGGTTTGCCGAGGGCGGCACACAGCGCATGGAGCGCTCGCGGGTGCTGGAACAGCACTGTGGGCGCGCATTGCTGCTGACGTTGTCAAACACCTTGATGTCGGTGCCTCTATTGCACCCGCCGGCTCCGGGCCAGGAATGCCCTGCCGCCATGCCGTCACCCCAGGTTGCCACGGGGCGGTAGCAGCCACCATGGGCGCGAGACAATCGCGCCCATGGATTCAGCGGGTTTCGTTCACAGCTCCTTCTATCGTTTCGTCAGCCTCGGCGACCCCGCCGGCATCGCCGCGCGGTTGCGGGAGATGGGCGGGCAGGTCTGCGGCAACATCACGGTGGCTCCAGAAGGCATCAGCGCAGCCATTGCCGCGCGGGCCGAGGCCATGGCCCTGTTCGAGGCCCAGCTGCAGCAGGAATTCGACGCACTGTTCGATGGCGTGCAGTTCAAGCACACGGCCTGCGAGCGCCTGCCTTTCACATTGCTGAAGGTCCACACCAAGCCCGAGATCGTCGCCTTCGGCGTGCCGGGCGTCAGCGGCTGCGATGCGACGGACACCCACGTCAGCCCGCAGCGCTGGCGCGAGCTGTTGGCCGACTCTGGCACCGTCATCCTCGACAACCGCAACAGCTTCGAGTTCAAGCTGGGCCGGTTTCGCGGTGCCGTTGATCCCGGCGTGGCTCATTTCCGCGACTTTCCGGCGTATGTCGAGGCACACCGCGACGAGTGGCAGGGCAAGACTGTCGCCATGTACTGCACCGGCGGCATCCGCTGCGAGAAGACCGCGGCCTGGATGCAGACCCTGGGGCTGAAGGTCGCCCAGCTCGACGGCGGCATCCTGAACTACCTCGAGGCCTTTCCCGAGGACGCGGCGCAGGACTGGCAGGGCGAGTGCTACGTTTTCGACAAGCGCATTGCCATCGATGCTGCGGGTCGCGAGACGGGGACGACGGCTGAGGCCGTCTTCACCGATCCGGCCGATGCCTGGCGTCTGGCGCGCGCCAAGCGCCTGGACCCGGCCGTGGAGGAATGATTCCCCCTGCGCGGAGGAAAGCTTCCGGGCCCGGCCACATGGGCCGGGCCGCAAACCCCGACAATGCCACCGCGCGCCGCTTGCGCGCACCGAAACCTGTCATTCGATGTCTCACCTGATCGTCCACGGCGGCACGCCTCTTTCCGGCCGCATCGTCCCCTCGGCCAACAAGAACGCCGTCCTGCCCATCCTCTGCGCCACGCTACTGACCAGGCAGCCCGTTCGTCTGCGCGGCGTGCCCGAGATCACCGATGTGAAGAAGATCGTCGAGGTCTTCCGCAAGCTCGGCTCGCACGTCGAACTGGACTTCAAGACCGGCATCCTTGACGTCCACCACGAGCACACCCGATTCGACCCCAACGTGGATCGCCTGCCCGAAGAGATGCGCTCTTCCATCATGTTGGTGCCCGGCCTGATGGCCCGCTTCGGCGCGGCGCGCATCGAGGATGACGTCAAGGGCTGCACGTTGGGGGCGCGAGAGATCGATCCGCACGTCGAGGTCTTCGAGCGCTTCGGCGCCCAGGTCGAGCGCCTGCCTGACGGCCTGATCCTGCGCGTTCATCGCCCACTGACGGCCAACGCGCACTGGACGGACTACGCCTCCGTCACGACGACGGAGAACTTCGTGCTGTGCGCGGCGCTGGCCGACGGTGTCTCAACGCTGACCAACGCGGCCAGCGAACCGCATGTGCAGGAGTTCTGCAACTTCATGTCCCTGCTGGGCGCCAAGATCGAAGGCCATGGCACGTCCAAGCTGAAGATCATCGGCGTGCAGGAACTGGGCGGCGCCGACTACACCTTCACCGAGGATTTCCACGAGATCGTCACCTTCCTGGCGCTCGGTGCCATCACCGGCGGCAACGTGCAGGTCAAGAACGGTGCGCCGGAGATGTTCCCGCTGCTGGACCGCACCTTCGCGAAGTTCGGCGTGCACGTCCATCACGAAGGCGGCTGGAGCAGCGTGCAGACCCAGGGGCCATTGAAGGTCAAAGAGCCCTTCACGCGCAACATCCTGCAAAAGGTGGAGGCTGCACCCTGGCCCTATGTGCCGGTGGACCTGCTGCCCATCTTCGTTGCGCTCGGCGTCAAGGCTGAGGGCAGCGTGATGTTCTGGAACAAGGTCTACGACGGTGCGATGGGCTGGACGTCGGAGCTGGCCAAGTTCGGCGCTCATGCCTTCCTCTCCGACCCGCACCGCATGATCACCTTCGGTGGCAAGCCGCTGAGCCCCGCCGAGGTCGAGAGCCCATACATCATCCGCGTTGCGATCGCGCTGCTGATGGTGGCGGCCAGCATCCCGGGCAAGAGCGTGATCCGCAATGCGACGCCCATCCGCCGCGCTCACCCCAACTTCGTCGAGCACATCGGCGAGCTGGGCGCGCGAATGGAATGGGTCGAGGGCGACTGAGGTCATGTGGCGCTGGCTGTGCGCCGCCGGGTTGCTGGCGGCGGCGTCGGCCCAGGCAGCTCCCCCCGCCGACACCATACGTTGGGTGGCACAGGACGTGCCGCCCCATTTCAGCTTCATCCAGGGCCGCCCGCCCAGCTCCGTGGACGAGCTCGGTCGCGGTGAGGTGGACGGTTTCATGCGCGTGCTGCTGCCGCGCATGTCCGGCTTCCGGCATGAGTTTGTCGAGGCCAGCACGGCCCGCTACGAAGCCGAGAGCCGCCGCGGTCAGACGCTGTGTTCCACCATGCACGTGCGCACGCCCGAGCGACGGCGGTGGCTGCATTTCTCGCACCTCTACCCGCCGTTGAGCTCGCGCGAGATCCATGTCATCGTGCCGCGCAGGCTGATGGCCGAGCTGGCTGCGGGCCAGCCTCTGGATGGCCGCCTCGTGCTGGCCCAGCTGCTGCAACGCCACGACCTGCGGCCGCTGGTGGCCCGCGACCGCGCCTTCGGCATCCAGATCGACAGCCTGCTGTCTCGGCACACGGTGCCGCGGCTGGCCGTCGGGGCGAAGGTCAGTCATCAGATGCTGGAAATGCTGCGCGCCGGCCGCATGGACTACACGCTGGAGTACCCTGCCGTCGTCAAGGACTATCTCGCGCGGGTCGGCGACCCCGGTGCCCTCGTTGCGCTGCCAGTCGCCGAGGGCCTCAGTACGCTGCTTGCCACGGTGTCCTGCAGCCGAACGCCCGACGGGTTGCGCATGATCCAGGCCATCGACGCCGCCGTGCGTGACCTGGCGCGCGACCCCGACCGCCTGGCCTGGGTGCGTGAATGGCGCGGCGGCCGCGACGGCCCCGAGGACATGAAGCGCCTCAACGCCTACATGGACGAACGCGCCCGTGGAGGGGCGCGCATCGAGTGAGCCGGCCACCCAAGCCGTTGCTGCCACTGCGCGACGGCGTCGGCGCGAGCGCCGTGTACTGCCCAGCTGGCCCCTGGGCCGACCTGAGCGCCTTCCTCGCCGATCGCCTGCCCAAGGTGGTCGACTGGCCCGAACGCATCGCCCGCGGGGAGGTCGTCGACGAGACCGGCCAGCCCGTCCCTGAGGCGTACCGGCCGAATCGTCGCGTCTACTACTGGCGCCAGCTCGACGCCGAGCCCGAGGTCCCGTTCGAGGCGCGCATCGTCTTCAGGGATGAACATCTGCTCGTCGCCGACAAGCCCCACTTCCTGCCGGTCACGCCCGGCGGCGCCTATGTGCAGCAGACGCTGCTGACCCGGCTGCGCCGTGCCACGGGTCTGGCCGAACTCAGCCCCCTCCACCGCCTCGACCGCGAGACGGCGGGCCTGGTCGTCTTCAGTCTTCGCGCTGCAGAGCGCGGGGCCTACCAGAACCTGTTCCGCGATCGCGCCGTGGACAAGGTCTACGAGGCCGTCGCGCCCGCCGGCCCCGGCCCATGGCCGCGCGTGTTGACGCACCGTCTGGTGGAGCGTGAAGGCGACGCCTTCATGCAAATGCAGGCCGTCGCGGGCGCGCCCAATGCCGAGACCTGGGTCGACCTCGTCGAGCCCATCGGCGCCGGCCTGGCGCGCTACGAGTTGCGCCCGCGCAGCGGCGTCAAGCACCAGCTGCGTGCGCAGATGAATGCCATCGGCCTGCCCATCGCCGGCGACCGCCTCTACCCGCGGCTGCAACCGCAGGAGAATCCGCCGCGTTTCGACGCGCCGCTGCAGCTGGTGGCGCGCGCCATCGCGTTCACAGACCCCGTCACGGGACAGCAACGCGGCTTTGCGCGCGCCGGCCTGACAATCGCGCCTCCATGAACTCGCCCACCTCTCAAGACCAGGTCCAGGAACTGCGCCGCCAGTTGCAGTCCCTGCTCGAGGCTGCGACGGCCAATGAGCGCAAGCTGGACCGCTTCGATGCGCTGGAGCGCCGCCTCATCGCAGTGAGCTCGATGGAGGAACTGGTCAACCTGCTGCTGGTCGACTGTCGCGAGGACTTCGGCCTGGATGCCGCCGAACTGTGGCTGCTGGATCCCGACGAGGAACTGCGCCGTGCATTGCCGGCTCTGCCCATGGTCAAGGCGCCCACGCTGCTGGACGGCCATGGCCCGCTGAAGGATCTCTTCGGCGCTGCGCGTACCACCCGCCTCATCGGTCCGGGCCCCGATGAGGACCTGCTGGCAAAAGCCTTCGGCGAGGGCTCCGGCGCGCGTTCGGCCGCCCTGCTGCCGCTGATCCGCCAAGGCCTGCTCATTGGCAGCCTGCATTTCGGCTCGCGCGACCCCGAACGCTATGACGCAGCCTCGGGCACCAAGTTCCTGGACCGCCTCGCGGCCATCGCCGCAATCAGCATCGAAAGCATGCTCAACCGCGAGCGTCTGCGCCGCGCCGGCATGACCGATGGCCTGACGGGCGTGCACAACCGGCGCTATTTCGATCACCGCAGCCTCATCGAGTTCAGCCAGGCCGTGCGCCACCGGTACCCGCTGGCCTGCCTGTTCCTGGACATTGACCACTTCAAGGCCATCAACGACCGCCACGGACACCCGGCCGGCGACGAGGTGCTGCGCCAGGTGGGCGGCCTCATCCAGCGCTCGCTGCGCACCGGCGATCTCGCCGCGCGCTATGGCGGCGAGGAGTTCGTCATCTTGCTGCCCCGCACCGACCTGGCCGGCGCCTGCGAAGTGGCCGAGCGCATCCGGCTGCTGGTGCAGGAAGCGCCCTTCATCACGCCCGATGGCGGCACCTTGGGTGCGACGCTGTCCGTGGGTCTGGCCATGCTGCCGCCTGGCGCGGTGAGCTTTGCCGACCTGCTGACGGCCGCCGACCGGGCCGTCTACGACGCCAAGCGCGCAGGCCGCAACCGCACTGTCGCCGCTGAACCAGGCGGCGCCGCCGAGGCCGCAGCCGGCTCCTGACGAAGGACAGGGGAGGGCGGGGTCCTGAAAAACCCCGAGGTTCCCGCACTGCACGGCGCGCCATGCGGCCACGACAATTTGAGCCGTTGTCAGCGCCGACCATGAGTACCGAATCCCTCGCCGAATCCGTGAACCGCACCAGCAGCCCACGCCGGCTGGGCTCGCTGCGGTTGCGACTGGCGCTGGCCGTGCCGCTGGTGGCGGCTTGCATCGTCGGCCT
This sequence comes from Roseateles sp., assembly GCF_036404855.1. Taxonomy (GTDB): domain Bacteria; phylum Pseudomonadota; class Gammaproteobacteria; order Burkholderiales; family Burkholderiaceae_C; genus Pelomonas. Next base: position 9,192 of record NZ_DASWYS010000103.1, on the reverse strand, counting down.
CTTCGAGTGGAGCCTGGGCGGCTATGAACCGTTGGCCGAAGGCCTGGCGCGCACGGCCTGGCTGGTGCTGCTGCTCAGCGCCGCGCAATTGCTGCTGATCGAGACCTTGCTGCTGAAGCCGTTGCGCCGGCTCGCGGCGGGCTGCGAGGCGATGGAGTCGGCGCCGGTGCCGCTGACACCCGAGGCGAACGCGCCGGCACCCGGCCTCACCGCCGAGCTCGACCGCATCGGCCACGCCATGCTGCGCGCGCGCGGGTCGCTGTGGCAGCAGGACCAGCAGGCCGGCGAGCTCAAGCGCGAACTGGCCCAGCAGCGTCATCTGCTGGAGGAGGCCCACGCCGCGCTTGCGGCCCAGCAGCGTCAGCTTACCGGCCTGGTGCGCACCGACGCGCTGACCGGCATTGCGAACCAGCGTGCCTTCGACGAGACGCTGCGCCGCGAGTTCAAGCGCGCCCAGCGCCAGCGCGGCCTGCTGGCCGTGGCTGTGCTGGACCTGGACCAGTTCAAGCAGTTCAACCTGGCCCATGGCACGGACGTGGGTGACGCCGCGCTGCAGCGTGTCGCCAGCCTGTTGAAGGAGCGGTTCAAGCGGGACACCGACGTCGTCGCCCGCCTGGGTGGCGAGGAGTTCGTCACGCTGCTGCCCGGCTTCGGCATGGCCGAAGCCCAAAGCGTGCTGGAGTCACTGCGTGACGACCTGCGCGCGTTGCGCCTGCCCGACGGCCAAGGCAGCCTGACACTCAGCATCGGACTCGCCGCGGCCAGCCCGGCCCACCCCTACCTGAGCGCTCAGGCGTTGCTTCAGGCGGCCGACGAGGCGCTCTACATGGCCAAGCATGCCGGGAGGGACCGCCTCAGCCTGGCGGCCTGAAGCCCTCAGCGCCCGTGCTCCTGGGCGGCCAGCAACTGTTCGTTGACGCGCCGCGCCGCGCGCAGCACCAGCGTCTCGTCCAACTGGGCCTGGGGGGCGATCTGGCTGGCAATGTCGTCAAGTTGGTCGGGGTGATTGAGCAAGGCCCAGGCCACCGTCGAGATGGCGGCGACGCTGCGGCGTGCCAGGCTCTCGGGCATGGTCAGCGTGGCCTGGATCTCGACGTGATGGCGCACGCTGGCGACGGCCGCCGGTGCCAGGCCCCAGCTTTCGCACAGCGCCGCGCCGAGAGCGTCGTGGCTGACGCCAAAGGCCGTGCGCTCCAGTTCCACGAGTTCCGCGTCGCGCGTCGCCGCTCGCAGCATGGCGGGGTAATGCGTTGGCGCATGGCGGTAGAGCACCGCCTTGCCGCATTCCTCGAACAGGCCCGCCGAATGCGCGGCCCAGGGGTCAACGCCAAGCATCTGGCCCATGCGCCCCATCAGCAGGCCGCGCTGCGAGGCGCGCGACCACACCGATTCCAACTCGGCCGCGGCCGGAAAGGCGGCGCGCAGGCCCATTTCGAAAGTGATCGCCGCCACCTCGCGCATGCCGAGGTAGGTCAGCGCCTGGTGCACCGTCTGCACGCGGCCGCGCAGGCCGTAGAGCGACGAATTGACCGCTTTCATGACGGCGGCCGCGAGCGCCATGTCGGTCTCGACCAGGGAGGACATGGCCTGCAGATCAATGTCCTCGGCTGCCATCAGCAGCGAGAGCTTGACCAGGACCTCGGGCTGGGTCGGGATCTCGATGTCCAGATTGCGCAGTTGAGGATCGACGGGCATGGTGAATTGAGGCGCTAGGGAATGCCCGATGGTAGATCAGCGGAGGAAGGCGTCCCAGGCAGTTTTGAGGATCAAACACCCGACAACGATGACGAAGGCACCGCGTACGAAGCCGGCGCCGTGCTTGAGGGCCATCCGGGTACCCGCCAGGCTGCCGATGACGTTGGTCACGGCCATGACGGCCGCGACCTGCCACCAGAAATGGCCCTTGCTGACAAACAGGGCGATGGCCGCCGCGTTCGTCAGCAGGTTCATCAACTTGGCCGTGGCCGATGCATGCAGGAAGTCATAACCCAGCAACCGCACGAACAGGAAGACGAAGAAGCTGCCCGTGCCGGGGCCGAAGAAGCCGTCGTAGAAGCCCACCGCGAGGGCGATGCCGGCGGCGACCCAGGTTTCGGTCCGGCCACTGAAGCGCGGCGCGTGTTCGCGGCCCAGGTCCTTCTTGGCCAGCGTATAGACGAGCACGGCGAGCAGCACCAGGGGCAGGGCCTTGCGCAGGCCGTCTGGGCTGATCAGCGTCAGGCTCCAGGCGCCGGCAAAGCTGCCGGCACCGGCCAGCACGGCGGCCGGCATCAGGCGCCGCCAGGGCAGGTTGACGCGCCTCACGTACTGCAGCGTGGCCCAGCCCGTCCCCCAGATGGACGCGCCCTTGTTCGTGCCCAGCAACGTCGCGGGCGCGGCGCCGGGGAACGTGCTGAACAGGGCCGGCACCAGCACCAGGCCGCCCCCGCCGGCCACCGCATCGATGAAGCCTGCAAGCAGGGAGGCGGCGGCGACGGTGAACAAGTCCAGCATGGCGGGCAGCGTAGAGGCAAACGCGGGTTGCCGGAGACGCAAAGAAAACGGCCACCAAGGGTGCCTTGGTGGCCGTCGTGATTGTCTTCGGGGTTACGAAGCAACCTTGTGCGCTTGTCGCTTGTCTTGTCTCCTCACAACCCGCCCGGCAGTCCTGGACCGGAGCCCGGAACCGCGTCGAGTGCCGAGAATGTAGTGCCCCTCGACGGTGCACAACACTGGGGTAAGCCCGGGTTCGCTGGCTGCGAAAGGTGCGTAGACGCCCCAAAACTGTGCGCGCCGAAAGTGGGGCGGGGCAGTAAAAATCGGCCTATGCGTCGCTCGTTCCCCCTGCTGCCTTTGTCGTTGCTGCTGTTGAGCGCCTGTGGCGGTGGAGGCGGTGGCACCTCCCCCGACGGCGGCGGTAGTGGTGGTACTGGCGCTGGCCAGACCTTGACGCTCACGCTGCCGACCACCGGGCTTGCGCCGGCCGACCTGGCAGTCGTCGTGGCCGAAGGCGACGCCCTCAGCGAGGCGGTGGGCGCCGCTTACCTGGCCGCGCGCGGCGTGCCGGCGGCCAATCTGGTTCGGGTGCGGGTCAACACGGCAAGCCACGCCCTCCCGGCTACGGACTTTGCGTTGCTAAAAGCCGACATCGAGGCCAAGCTGCCAGCTGGCATCCAGGCCACTCTGCTGACATGGGCCGCCCCCAGCCGCGTCGTCGGTAGCTGCAGCATGGGCATCACCAGCGCGATGGCCTTCGGCTTCGATGCCCGCTACTGCAATCCCAGCCCGGCGACCGACCTCTGTGCCGACACCGCCACGTCACCTCTGTACGACAGCGAATCCCGACGGCCTCTGACGGACTTGAAGCTGCGCCCCTCCATGCTGCTGGGCGCCAGCACGTTGGGCGCCGCCAAGGCGCTGATCGAGCGCGGCGTGGCCGCGGATGCCACCCGGCCGGCCGGCGAGGGCTGGCTGGTGCGCACGACCGACTCGGACCGCAGCGTGCGCTGGAACGATTTCTCGGGCCTGCCCGCGGCCTGGGGTGGCGCGCTGACGCTGAACTACGTCGACAACGGAGCCGGCCAGGCTGGCGCCAATGCCTTGACCGGCAAGAGTGGCGTGCTCTTCTACCTGACGGGCCTTGCCAGCGTCACCGGTCTGTCCACGCTGCAGTTCCGTGCGGGCGCGCTGGCCGACACGTTGACCTCCGCCGGCGGCCTGCTGCCGTCCGGCAACGGCCAGATGCCCATCACCGCCTGGCTGGACGCAGGCGCCACCGCCAGCTACGGCACCGTCGAGGAGCCCTGCAATGTGCCGCAGAAGTTCTCGCGCGCTTCGGTGCTCATCGACCAGTACTGGCGCGGCGCCACGGCCATCGAAGCCTACTGGAAGGCCGTGCAGTGGCCGGGCCAGGGACTGTTCGTCGGCGAGCCGCTGGCCCAGCCCTTCCGGGATGCCCCCAGCTTTGCCATCGTGGCCGGCGAATACCAGATCAAGACCCGCAGTCTGCGACCGGGTTCGCGCTACAGCCTGCAGTACCTGCAGGGGTCAACCTGGACGACGCTCGCCACCTTCACCGGCGCGCCTGGCCAACCGCTTGAGGGCCGCTCACCGCTGCCGCCGGCTGCGGCGACGCGCATCCGCTGGCAGGGCCCCTGCCCGGACAACGCAGCCAACACCTGCACCCTGGCGCAGTCGTCATGATCCGCCCCTGAGAATGCGGGTCGGTCAAATCCCGATTGCCCGGCGGCGCCCGCCGTTGAACAGTCGCCCTCCCGCAGTACCCCGCCCGACGACCATGTCCCGCCTCTCCCTTGCCCGCTCCCGTGGCTTCACCCTGCTTGAACTGCTGGTCGTCATGGTCATCATCGGCCTGCTGGCCGGCTACGTCGGTCCCAAGTTCTTCGGCCAGATCGGCAAGAGTGAGGTCAAGGCCGCCCGCGCCCAGATCGATGCGTTGACCAAGTCGCTGGATCAGTACCGCATCGACGTTGGCCGCTACCCCAGCACCGAGCAAGGCTTGGCCGTGCTGGTGACCAAGCCGGCCGACGAGCCCAAGTGGGCCGGTCCCTATCTGTCCAAGGCCGTGCCCAAGGACCCCTGGGGCAACGACTACCAGTACCGCAGCCCCGGTGAGCATGGCGAGTACGACCTGCTGAGCTTCGGCAAGGATGGCCGCCCAGGTGGCGAGGGTGAAGACGCCGACCTCACCTCCTGGTAACAAGAGCCCGTCCCGTGCCTCAATTCCATACCCGCGTGCTGCGCGCGGGCGCCGTCAGTTCGGAACGCGTCGAAGCGCCCGACCGCACTGCAGTCGCGGCCGCGCTGGGCGTGCTGCCGCAGCATGTGCTGGAGGTGCGCGAGGTCGCGAACGCCGAGGCAGCCCGCCCCTGGCGGCGCAGCAGCAAGTTCCCGCTGCAGCTGTTCAGCCAGGAACTGGCCGTGCTGCTGGATGCCGGCATCGCGTTGCTGGAAGCGCTGAATACGCTGCGCGAGAAGGAGGGACAGCCCGGCGTGCGCGCCGCGCTGGACGGCGTCATCGCCCAGATTGAACAGGGTCAGCCACTGTCTGTCGCGCTGCGCCAGCAGCCGCAGGCCTTCGACGAGCTGATCTGCGCCATCGTTGCGGCCAACGAGAAGACCGGCCAGCTGTCCATGGCGCTGGCCCAGCACGCGCGCTACTTGGCCTGGGTGGACGCGTTGCGTTCGCGACTCGTTGCGGCCATGGTCTACCCGCTGATGCTGCTGGGCGTGGGCGGTGTCGTGATCCTCTTCCTGCTGCTGTATGTGCTGCCGCGCTTCGCGGGCATCCTGGAGCAGACCAGCGCAGATCTGCCCTGGGCCTCCCGCGTGCTCATCGAGTTCGGCCAGACGGCCGGCGCGCATCCGGGCCTGGTCATCGGCGGCATTGCTGCCGCGGTTTTCGCGGTCTTCGTGCTGATCCGCCAGCCCGCCGTGCGCCAGCGTGCGCAGGCGGCCCTGTGGACGCTGCCCGGCCTGGGCCCTCGCCTGCGCGTGCTGGCGTTGGCTCGGCTGTACCGATCGCTGGCCATGCTGCTCGCCTCGGGCGTGCCGGCGTTGGCAGCGCTGAAGATCGTCGTCGATGTCGTGGCCGCCCCCTGGCGCGCGGCCGTGCAGGGCGCGGCTGCGCAGATCGAGCGGGGCGAGCGCCTGTCCGCCGCTTTCGATGCGCAGGACCTGGCCACGCCGGTCGCGCGCCGCATGCTGCGCGTGGGTGAACGCAGCGGGGAGGTCGCGACCATGCTGGAGCGCGCCGCCGCCTTCCACGACGAGGAGGCCGCAAGGCTGACGGACCTGCTGTCCCGCCTCGTCAACCCGGCGCTGATGTTGATCATGGGCGTATTGATTGGCGGGATCATCGTGCTGATGTATCTGCCCATCTTCCAGCTGGTGGAGCAAGTCCAATGACGACCTCCCTGGCGGACTGGCTGCCGGCCGAGCACGGCCCCTGGCATCTGGATTTCGAGCAATGGCCGCAGGCCCAGGCGCAGCGCTGGCGCGCTGTGCTGGCCGTCGGTGCCGCCAGCCGGCGCGTGCTGCTGGCTGAGCGCGACGAGGACGCCATGCTGCTGCAGAGCGTCGAGTCGCGATTGAACGCGCCGGTGGGCTGGCAGCGTTGCCCGCCCGAGGCGGTGACGCATTTCCTCGGCGCCGGCGAGGCGGATTTCCGCGCGCTGTCCGACGTCGAGGACGCGCTGACGGCCGTGGAGGACGACACCGAGGAGCTGTCCGCCCTGGCCCTCTCCGAGCAGGTCAGTCCCGTCGTACGCCTGCTCAACGCGACCATCTACGACGCGTTGCAGGACACCGCCTCCGACATCCACATCGAATGCACGGCCCGCGGCGCCGTCATCCGCTTTCGCGTCGATGGCGTCATGGCCATCGTGCGCCAGGTGGAGAGCCCCCAGGTGGCAGAGCAGCTGGTGTCGCGCCTCAAGGTCATGGCAGAGCTGGACATCGGTGAGCGCCGACTGCCTCAGGATGGCCGCTTCAAGCTGCGCGTGCAGGGCCGAGAGATCGACTTCCGTCTGTCGGTCATGCCCAGCGTCTTTGGCGAGGACGCCGTCATCCGCATTCTGGACCGCGCAGCCATCGCGCGCGCCGGCACGCTGACGCTGGACGCGCTGGGCTTTGACGACGAGGAGCGCGCCGCCATCCGCCACCAGGCCCGTCAGCCCCACGGCATGCTGCTGGTGACCGGCCCCACCGGCTCTGGCAAGACGACCACGCTGTACGCGACCTTGGCCGAGATCCACACCGGCGCAGACAAGATCATCACCATCGAAGACCCCGTCGAGTACCAGCTCAGCGGTGTCGTGCAAATCCCCGTCAACGAAAAGAAGGGCCTGACCTTCTCGCGCGGCCTTCGCTCGATCCTGCGCCACGACCCCGACCGCGTCATGGTGGGCGAGATCCGGGACGCCGAGACGGCCCAGATCGCCGTGCAGGCTGCGCTGACCGGCCACCTCGTGTTCAGCACGGTGCATGCGAACAACGCGTTCGACGTCATCGGACGCTTCATGCACATGGGCCTGGACCTCTACAACGTCGTTTCCGCGCTGAACGCCGTGCTGGCGCAGCGCCTGGTGCGTTTGACGTGCAAGCACTGCGCCCAACCTTTCAAGCCCGATGCCGCCGCCCGGGCCCGTCATGGCGTGGTGAACGGTCAATTCATGAAGGGCGAGGGCTGCGGCCACTGCCGCGGCACCGGCTACAAGGGCCGACGCGCTGTGGCGGAGCTGCTCAAGCTGGACGATGGCCTGCGCGACCTGATCGCTGCGCGCGCGCCCATGTCCGAGATCAAGGCTGCGGCCAGGGCGCGTGGCATGAAGTCGCTGCGGGAGATGGCGCTGGCAGCCGTCTGTCGTGGCGACACCACCTTCGAGGAGCTGGAACGTGTCACTCTCGACGAGTGAGCGCCTGCGTCAGCAGTTGGGCGCGTGGCTGGACAAGCCGCGGCGCGTCTTCATCACGCCCGGTGGCGACGAGCTCGATGCCTGGTGCAAGGACCTGCCCGGCACGGCCGTCGAGCTGGTCGTCAGTGCCCGAGCGCTGCACGAGCTGGTCGTCGAGCCTGGCCTGCCCTTGGTCGACCTTGACGCCGTGCAGGCCTATGCCCAGCAGCAGTTCGCCCACTACTTCGGCTCCGCCGCACAGCGCTTTGCCATAGCGCCCTGGAAACTGGGAGAAGCCGCGGGGGCTTCGGCCCTGCATGGGCTGGACCTGACTGCGCTGCGCAGCCAGGCCGCCGCCGCCAACGTGCGTCTGCATGCAGTGCGCCCCGCCTGGGCTGCCTGGCTGGCCTCGCTGCCCGCCGCCACGCGCGCGGGCTCGGGCCGCGCGATCTGGCACGAAGGCGATGTCGCCGTCGTCATCCACCTTGAGGGTGGCCGCGTCACCGGCCTGCAGTCGCGCCGCGTGCAAAGCCTGGCCGACCTTGGCGTCGACGCGCCGCTGGCCGTGGGTACGCCGGGCGACGAACTCATTCCACAGCCCGGCCCCGCCGCACCCCAGCCCGATTTCCTGCCGCGCAGCGGCCGCTCATCGCTGGCCTGGCCGCTGGCGGCGACTGGCGCTCTCGTGCTCGCAACGGCCGCTTGGAGCGCCGTCGACAGCCATCGCATGCTGGATACTGCCCGGGCCGCGCGCGACCGCGTCGCGACGTTGCGCCCCACGCCGACGCCCCGGCCCACCGTTCGCAGTGCCCGCGCCGAGCCGGCCGAGAACCTCGCGGCCGTCGAGGCGCGCGCCCTGCTGGCCATGCCCTGGGAGCCGCTGCTGACCCGCGTCGAGACTGTGGGCGCCGAGGCGAAGACCATCGCCTGGCTGGGCCTGGACGCCAGCGCCGGCCGCGGCGAGCTGCGCCTGGAAGGCCTGACGCCCGACAAGCTGCTGGCGCTGCAGCTGGCCGAGCAGCTGGGCACGACACCCGGCTGGCGGCAGGTCGTGCTGTCGCGCTTCTCGGCGGCGGAGACGGGCCTCGTCGGCCAGCGATTCGAAATCCAGGCTCGCGTGGCGACCGGAGGTGGCTCATGAGCCGGCGCGCCTTCGTCAAGGCTCTGGGGTGGCCTGGGCTCGCCGGCCTCGCAGCGCTGGTGCTGGCCGTCGTGGCCCTGATGCTGGACCAGCGCTGGGACGCGCAGGCCGCAATGCTCCAGGCCGAGGCCCGCGAGCTGCGCGCCAAGGCGCGGCCCGCTGCCGCCCCCACGGCGGCACCGGTCAGCGTGCAGCAATGGCAGGCTGCGCTGCCGCCGTCCCGGGACCGCCAGCAGCGTCTGGCCGATCTGCTGGAACTCGGCATCCGCCTGGACCTCAACGGCGCGCGCACGGAACATCGCCTTTCCTCCAGCGAGGGCGTGGAGCGGCTGCGCGTCACGATGCCGGTGACTGGCAGCTATGCGCAGGTGCGCCGCTTCATCGGCGCCGCGCTGGAACACGACCCGGCGCTGAGCCTCGACGCGATCAAGCTGCGCCGCGTCAGTCCGATGAGCGCAGAGGTCGACGCCGAGCTGCAATGGTCCCTGCACGGGAGGGCGCCATGATGGAACGTCGTCAGCTCGTGCTGGGGGGCGCTCTCGCGGCGACGCTGGCGGCCACCGCCTGGGTGGCCACGCGACCCGAGGACGAAGGGTCGGCCGCCGTGACTGCGCCAGCCCGCCGTGCCGTGTTTGCAGTTGCTGCGCCCGTTCCATC
>NZ_DASWYS010000102.1:0-26954 GCF_036404855.1 Roseateles sp. | reverse complement strand
CTTCAGCGGCCCGAAGCCCGCCGTCACCGGTGCGCCGTCCGCCGCGCTGGCAGGGCTCGGCGGCTTGGGCGCGCCTACTACCCAGATGCTGTTGCCGCCCACGGTGAAGCTGTTCTCGTCGAGCCCGGTCTTGTCCGGGTCCACGCGCTGGCCTCGTGCGTCGAGATAGACCGCGCCGACGTGCAGGGGCTGGTGCAGGTCGCCCACAAGGTGCACGAGCACCAGCAGGGCCTCGCGCCGGTCCTTGAGGCTCGGTGGGCCGGCCGCGGGCCTGCCCTGCAGCACCAGGATTGCGGTGCGCAGCGCGCCCACGACGTCGTCGCTGCGCGTGCCGACGAAGCCGGGCAGGTAGCGGCTGCGTTGCAGCGCAATATCGGCATAGTGCGTTTGGCGATGGCAGGCGTCCTCGTCCGGGCCAATCTGGCATTGGCGGTCGTTGCGCCTCACGTAGTCGGCCATCTCGGCGATGCCCGTCGGCGTTTCCAGCGGAGCGCATTCTGGATACTTGCCGGGCGCGGGATAGGTGTAGCCATGACTGGGCGAGATGCCCTTCGCACAATCGGCCCAGACGGCGGCCTGCGCCAGCGTGAGGCCGTTCAGCAGTGCGGCGACGCGGGTCTCGGCGGCTGTGCCCTTGAGCAGCCCGGCTGCGATGGTGGCCACCGTGGCGTGACCGTCGGGGCCCCATGCGTGGGCATTCAGCGCGCAGCCGGCGAGCAGGGCGGAGGTGAGCAGTCGGCGCATCTGGGGGCAGTTGGTAGTACGGCCCTTCATATTGCCGCGTTCGTCTTACAGTCGCCAGCGCTGCCCGTAGCGGGGGGGCGCAGGCCAGGTGACCGCCTTCGGCGCCTCGCCGGGCGATTCGAGCTGCCAGCGCCGCGCAAGCATCCAGCCACCGTGGCCCACGGCCAGCGCCGTGTCCAGCGGCTGCACGGCGCGCGCCAGCAGCGCGGCCAGGCTCTCCCCGCCTCCAGGGCGGTGCTGCAGGAAGTCGTCCGTCCAGGCGGCCAGTGCGGCGGCGCCGATGTCGTCCCAACGCCGGCCGTCCCAGGCGCCGAAGTCCAGTTCCAGCAGCATTGCGTCCGTACGATGGCGCCAGCCCCAGCGCGCCAGCCAGGCTCCCACGTCCGCGCAACGCGAGCGCGGCGACGTGATGACCTCGTGCGCCAGCCGATGCCGGCGTGCGTGGGCCTGGATGCGGCGTGCCAGCCGCTTGGCGCGGCGCCAGTGCACCGGCGGGTCGCTTCCGGCGCCTATGCACAGGCCGGCCACGCCCTCGGGCCGGGGATGCCGCCAGATGGTCAACGCCACGCGAGCAGCCCCAGCAGCAGTGCGACCTCACCGAACTGCTGCGTGGCGCCCAGCGTGTCGCCGGTGTAGCCCCCCAGGCGCCGCCGCAACCAGCGTGCCATCCACAGGCCCACAGCCGCGCTGGCCGTGAGGCCTGCCACCATCGCTGGCAGGAGCGGGGGGCGTAGCGCGGCGACCGCGGCGCAAAGCGCCAGCGCGAACACAGCGGTCAGCGCCAGCTCGCCCGCGCCGCTGCCACTGGCCAAAGGCTTGGCCTTGGCATGCTCGAGGTCGCCGGCATAGGGCAGGGCGGCCATCAGCGCGACTGGCAGCGCGCGGCTGACGCCCTGTGCCCAGGCCAGCACCAGCGCGGCGACCCAGGGGCTGGCCTGGGCCAGCGTCCACAGCGCCGCGGCCTTGAGCCCCAGCACCAGCACGAGGCCCAGCGCGCCGTAGCTGCCCAGGCGCGAGTCCTTCATGATCAACAGCGCCTTCTCGCGGCCGACGGCGCCACCCAGGCCGTCGCAGGTATCGGCCAGGCCATCCTCGTGGAAGCCGCCAGTGATGTAGACGCCGGCCGCCATCGCCAGCAGCACGGCGATGGCTGGTGGCCACAGCTGCGCAGCGACCCACAGCACGGCGCCGGCCAGCGCGCCCACCAGCGCGCCGACCAGCACGAAGTACGGCGCGCAGCGGGCCAGCCAGTCCGGCTCGAAGCCCACCCAGCGCGGAATGGGCAGGCGGGTCAGAAACTGGAGGGCTGTGAAGAAGAGGCGCAGTGGCTGCATCCGGGGGAGTGTCGGCGAGGGATGAGGTTCAGCGGCACCCTGGCCACGCTCAGCGGCATGTGACCCCCTCGGTCAGCCCGCGCGACTCAGGTCGTTGCTGCGATGGTGGATGCGCTCCTACAGCCAACGCCTGACGGTGGCGGCGTACGTCGCGAACTCCTGGCCAAATCGCTGCGTGAGCGCGCGCTCCTCAGGCTGGATCTGAAACCGGTTCATGTACGCGACGAACACGGGGATCAGCAGCGCGGCAGCCCAGTTGGCGAGGAAGGCAGCAAGCCCGGCGAGCGCAAGCAGAAAACCCAGATACATGGGGTTCCGGCTGATTCGGTAAATGCCCGTCGAGACGAGCGAAGAAGACTGCTCCGGTGTCAATGGGTTGACCGTTGTGCTGTGGTTGCGGAAGGCAACGACGCCAGCCAGGGCCACCGCGGCGCCAACCAGAACCAGCGTGGCGGCCAGAGCAATCCGCCACGGGACCGCTACCGCAGCCGGCACGGTGTGCGCGACCGCCACCATCCCACTCGAGAAGGCGAGCACCAGAACCAATGGAGGAATTCTCAGTTCGAGTGCATGCATGAGAGGGTGATGTGGCTTGATGCGGAGCAAATGGGGCGCGCGGGCCCTGCGTCAGGCAGTATCCGATGAGGTCGCTATGACGGAATGCCAGAGCGAGTCCAGTCGAACGATAGGCGAGGCCTCCTCACGTACTTTGACCTGCGACGGCGTACGTCCAACTGCCCCCGCCGCTTCAGCCGGTGTGGGAGTGCCGGGCGTGCCCTGATGGGCGCTGGAAGCCGTAGTAGAAGGTCCACTCGGCAGCAATGTAGGCGACCGGGAACACGGCGAGTGCGGGGCCAATACCCAGCCAGGTTTCCAGATTGAGTGGCCCGAGGGCTAGAGCCTTCACGGCCAACACGGGCAACGCAACCAGGTAGGCCAGCAGCCCCAAGTACGCGCCAGCAGTGAGGCTTGTGCGCAGCGTGAGACCTGGCCTCGCGAGGCGAAGGTTGCCTGCGATGTACTGGCGCGGCACGGTGTAGAGACGGTATGCCGCCGCGGCGAAGATGAACGGAAACACCAGGAGCGGAATCAGAAACATGGAGCCAACGTTTGCGCTAGGCGTGCACGACTATGCCAACAAAACACTGGCAAGCAGCTCCTCCTTGGCTGCGATTGGCCTTGGCACCTGACTTCAGCTCTTCGCACTCACCCCCGCCGCCTCGAAGCTGGCCATGTCGCGCAGCAGGTCGCAGGCTGATTGGAGCAGCGGCCAGGCCAGCGCCGCGCCCGACCCCTCACCCAGTCGCAGTCCCAGGTCCAGCAGCGGCCTGGCCCCCAGCGCGGCCAGCATGCGGCGATGCCCAGGTTCGGCCGAGCAGTGCGAGAACACACAGCACTGCAGCACGGCCGGCGCCAGCCGCGACGCCAGCAGCACCGCGCTGCCCGTGATGAAGCCGTCCACGACGACAACGCGTCGCTGCGCGGCGGCCTCCAGCACCGCGCCGGTCATCATCGCGATCTCGAAACCGCCCATCGCAGCCAGCACGTCCAGCGGCGCATGTTCGTGCGCGTGTCGGGCCAGCACGCGCTCCAGCACCGCCGTCTTGTGCGCGAGTCCAGCATCGTCCAGGCCGGTGCCGCGGCCCACGCAGTCGGAGAGCGGTGCACCGGTCAGCCGTGCCAGCAGCAGCGCCGCAGCGGAGCTGTTGCCTATGCCCATCTCGCCAAGCAGGATGACGTTGCCGGGCAAGCCGCGCACCACCTCGCGGCCTGCGAGCAGGGCCGCCTCGCACTGGGCGCGCGTCATCGCTGGGCCAAGCGAGCTGTCCGCTGTGCCGGAGGCGATCTTGCGAGAAACCAGACCGGCGCGCGGCGCGAAATCGTGGGCCACGCCCGCGTCGATGACCTGCAGTGCGAGGCCGTGCTGGCGCGCCAGCACGCTGACGGCAGCGCCGCCTGCGAGGAAGTTCTCGACCATCTGCCAACTGACCTCGCTGGGGTAGGCGGACACACCCTGGGCCGTCAGCCCGTGGTCGCCGGCGAAAACCAGCAGATGTGGCGCCATAAGGCGCGGCGTCTCGCTGCCGAGGATCAGCCCCAGGCGCAACATCAGCGTCTCGAGCTGGCCCAGTGCGCCCAGCGGCTTGGTTTTGTTGTCAATGCGCCGATGCAGCGCTTCTGCCAACCCGGGCTGGTCGAGCGGCGTGATGAGGGGGATGAGATCGGTCATGACAGCAGTCCGGCCAGCACGCCGGGTTCGAAATGGAGATTGATGAAGTCGGCCAAACCGTCGAAGACCGCTTCCAGCGGCTTCCCGCGTTGGCTGAACAGGGCCTGCAGCACTGCCGGCTGTTCAAAGAGGCCGTGGGCGTAGACGCCCAGCACCCGCCCCGCCTGCCAGCCTATGGCCTCGCCGCCTGCATTGCGCAGCGCGACGCGCGGCGGTTCGAAGGCGGGATGGGCGCGGGTGCGGCCGTGGCGGATCTCGTAGCCGCGGGCACTGACCTCGGAAAGCGGGGCCCAAGGTTCGTCCAGCCTGTCGAAGCGGACGGTGGTGTCCAGCAGCCGCTTCTCCCGCGCGAACACCGTCACCAGCGGCAGCAGTCCCAGGCCCGGCGCATTGCCGTCCACGCCCTCGGTGTCGATCAGTGCCTCGCCCAGCATCTGAAGGCCGCCGCAGATGCCAAGAATGGGACCGGGGTGGGTGTTGATGGCGGCGTCCAGCCGCTGTTCTCGCAACCAGGCGAGGTCGGCCGCGGTGGACTTGGAGCCCGGCAGGATGATCCAGTCCGCGCCCGCCAGGTCCTGCGGTGTGCGCGCCCACGACAGGCACACGCCGGGCAGTTGGCGCAGCGGTTGAAACTCGTCGAGATTGGACAGGCGCGGGTAGGCGACGACGGCGATGCGCAGTCCAGCACCGGTGGTCGAATCGTCGAAGACGCCGTCCTCTTCGGGCAACCCATGGCCCCGCCACATCGGCAGTGTCGCTACCGTCGGCACGCCGGTCAGCGCTTGCAACTGCTCAGGGCCGGGCGTGAGCAGCGCCGCGTCGCCGCGGAAGCGGTTCAGCACGAAGCCGCGCAGCTGGGCGCGCACGTCCGCGGGCATCAGCTGGTGCGTGCCATAGAGATGGGCGAAGGCGCCGCCGCGGTCGATGTCAGTGACGAGCAGGCAGGCTGCACGGGCCGCGCGCGCAGTACCCAGGTTCACATAGTCGTTGGCCGCGAGGTTGATCTCTGCGGGCGAGCCCGCGCCCTCGATGACGACCACGTCGTTTTCGGCCATCAGCTCATGCAATGCGCCCTCCGCCCGCGGTCCCAGCAGCGCGCTGCGCTCGTGCCAGGGCAGGCGCGACAGCGCCGCATCCACTTCGCCCAGCACGACCACCTGGCTCTGCGTGTCGGCCTCGGGCTTTAGCAGGACCGGGTTCATGCGCACCTCGGGCACGCGACCTGCGGCGAGGGCCTGGAAGTACTGGGCCGAGCCGATTTCGCCCATGCTGCCGTTCAGGCCTGGCACGACGCGCGCGTTGTTGCTCATGTTCTGTGCCTTGTAAGGCGCCACCTTCAGCCCCTGACGGGCATACCAGCGGCACAGCGCCGTGACCAGCCAACTCTTGCCCGCACCGCTGGTCGTGCCCAGCACCATCACCGCTTTGCCTTGGCTCACGAATCCTCGCTTTCGATTTCCAGCAGCGCCTGCTGGAGTGCGTCCTGGCTGCGCCTCGGCTGGGCGGAGACGCGTACCCAGCCGGGCAGGCCGAAGGAGGCCGCGTCGCGCACTCGGATGCCGCGCTCGCGCAGCCGCAGCGCGATGTCAGGCCGCGGCGGGCGGGCCAACCAGAACGGGGTACAGCTGGGTTGTTGCTGCGCCCAGTCCAACGCTTCCAGCATGCGGCGCTGGGCGGCGCTCCATTCGCGCAGTTGTGCTCGGGCGTCGGCAAGCCAGTCGGCGGTCGCCGCGTCACGCCAATGGGTCAGCATCGCCACGCCCTCGGCCGACAGCACCCAGCTCGGTGCCAGCGCCAGTGCGCTGGCCCATGCCGCGTCCTGTGCCGGCGCGAGCAGATAGCCCGCGCGCACACCGGTCAGTCCCAGCGCCTTGTTGGGGCAAAGCAGCTGCCAGGCGTTCGGCGGCGCAATCGGCGACCCGCCGTGCAGGCGTAGCGGCTCGTAGGCGCAGTCCACGGCCAGCAGGTGTTCGCCGCCCAGCACGGGCCAGGCGGCCAGGCTGGCGCCGGTGGGATTGCAGGGCTCGCAGATCCACACCAGTGCCGGAGCCGCAGGTCGGATGTACTCGATGCCGACATAGGGTCGCACGGCCATGCCCAGCGCTAGCGCGGCAGCGGCGTAGTCGCCGAAGCCCGGCTGCGGCACCCAGACCTCGCAACGTCCCGTGCGCAGCGCGGCCAGCGTCAGGCGACGTATGCCTTCGGCGCCGCCGGCTGTGGGCAGCACGAGTTCTGCATCCAAGCCATGGGCCTCGCCGAGCCGGCGGCGCAGCGCACCGTAGGCCGGGTCGGGGTAGGCATGGCGGTCGGCCTGTTGGACGGCATTCAGCAGCGCGGGCGGCGGGCCCAGCGGGCTGGCGTTGGTGGAGAAATCATGCGTTGCGTCGAGCCCGCCGTCGGGGCCGCCGTGTTCAGGCATCGAGGTAGGCATCACAGTCCGCTCCTGAGGCCCCAGGCTAGCGCGGCCATCAGCGCAGCGCCAGCGGCGACGGCCTGCCGTGCCGCGTCGCGCGCGGCCCGCAGATCGCCTGCCCGCACGGGCCGGCCGGCCGCGTGCAGCACGTAGACGCCGGGCTTGGTGAGCCGCAGGCCCAGCCGCAGTGCCATCGCAGCCATGGGCCACCCGCCATTGGGCGATGGTGTGCGGCGGGCCTCGCGCCGCAGCCGGCCGAGCGACGGCGGCAACAGCATCCAGGCCGTCAGGCGCGCCGGCAGCCAGGACAGCGCGTCGTCTGCGCGCGCGGCCCATTTGCCGGACCACTCGCGGGTGTCGCGGTAGCCCCACATCGCGTCCGCCGTGTTCGCGAAGCGATACACGGCGGCGCCCGGCAGGCCGGCGATGGCGAACCAAAACAGCGGCGCGACGACCGAGTCGTTCAGGTTCTCGGCAAGTGTCTCGATGGCGGCTTCGCGAACTTCGGTGGCGTTCAGCGCCGAGGTGTCACGGCTGACGAGGCGCGACAGCCGCGCGCGCCCGGCCTCCAGAGATTCGGCCAGCGCCGTTTCTACCGCCGAGGCCTCTTCCGCCAGCATGCGCCAGGCCAGGAGCGGCTTCAGCAGCACGCCCAGCACCAGGGCAGTCGCAAGCAGGGCCAGGCCACCGCGCCATGGGTGCAATGCCTGGATGACCAGCGTCTCCAGTCCCGCCGCGAGGGCGCCCACCAGCGTTGCGCCCATCAGCCAAGCCAGCGCGCCGGCCGCAAACCCTGCGACCGGACGGAGCCTCGTCAGCCTGAACAGGTCGAGGAAGCGGCCCATGCCAACGACGGGGTGGGCCCAGGTGGGGGGCTCGCCCAGCAGCCTGTCGATGGCCAGGGCGGCCAAGAGCGCCAGGGGAAGCAGCAGGCTCACGAGTGCACCCCGCGGCCGGCGGTCGTGCCCATCGGGAGAGCGCGAGCTTGCTTGAGGCGGCGCCGTGCGGAGCTCATCAATCCTCGATGCCCCTTTGGGCTGGCACGCCGGCCTTGTAGTGGTGCTTCACGAGCGCCATCTCGGTGACTGTGTCGGCCAGTGCTGTCAGCTCAGCCGGCGCGCCGCGGCCCGTCAGCACCACGTGCACATGCGGCGGGCGCTCGTGAAGGCAGGTCAGTACGGCATCCAGCGACAGCCAGCCATAGCGCAGCGGGTACATGATCTCGTCCAGCACGACAAGGAAATGCTCGCCGCCGCGGATGCTGCTCTCCGCGCGCGCCCAGCCCTCGCGGGCCAGCTCGGCGGAATGCTCCAGGTCCTTGCTCTTCCACGAGAAGCCGTCGCCCAGGCCGATGATGGGTACGCCCAGCTGTTCGAACACGCGGTGCTCGCCGAAGCGGGCGCTGGGCACCTTCATGAACTGGTAGATCAACACCGGCTTGCCGCGGCCGTGGGCGCGCAGCGCGAGGCCGAAGGCGGCCGTGCTCTTGCCCTTGCCGTCGCCGGTGTGCACCAGCACGAGGCCGCGGCGCTCGGCGGGTTGCGACAGGCGCTGATGGTCGAGGGGAGGCTGTTCGATCTGCATGTCGGTCTAAAGAGGCAAGGCGACCCAGCGGCCCTCGATCTGGGCGATACGCAAGCTCGGGCCGAAGACGCGCTTGAGCGCCTCGTGCGTGGTGGGGTCGGCTGGCGAGCCGGTGTGCTGGATGTGGCCATCGGCCATCAGCACGAGGTGATCAGCCTGCAGCGCCAGGTGCAGTTCGTGCAGCACGCTGACGACGCTGTGGCCGGCGGCGATGCGTTCGCGCACCAGCGCCATCCATTCGGCCTGGTGAGGCGGGTCCAGGTGGGCCAGCGGCTCGTCCATCAGCGTCAGTGGCGCCTGCACGGCGAGTGCGCGAGCCAGCAGCACGCGCTGGCGTTCCCCACCCGACAGGCTGCCCAGGCGACGCTCGCGCCAGGCCCAGCTCTGCGTCGCGTCCATGGCCTGCTTCGCCGCAGCGTGGTCGGCAGCGGTGGGGGGCGCGAGCCAGGGGCGGTGCGGCAGGCGGCCCAGAAGCACCACGTCCAGCGCCGTCAGGTCGTCCGCGCCGGTTTCCTGCTGACCCATCCAGGCGAGCTGGCGGGCGCGGGCGCGGGCGGGCCAGTCGGGCAGCGGTCGGTTCGCCAGCGTTACCCGGCCCTCGCAGCGCTGCAGGCCGGCGATTGCGCGCAGCAGCGTGGACTTGCCGGCGCCGTTGGGGCCGACGATGGCTGTCCAGCGGCCGGCGGGGACGTCCAGCACGATGTCGCTGATGAGGTCGCGGCCGCCGATGTGGACGCGCTCGATGCGGGCCTGCAGCGCCATGCTCATTTCCGGGGTGCTCCACGCCGGTGCATCAGCACGAGCAGATAGATGCCGCCGACCAGCGCGGTGACCAGGCCTACCGGAAGCTCTTGGGGCCGGATGACGGCGCGAGCGATGACATCGGCCGCCAGCAACAGCGCGCCGCCGGCCGCGGCCGACAGCAGGATGAGCCAACCGTGCAGCATGGGACACAGCGAGCGCACGAGGTGGGGCGACACCAAGCCCACGAAGGCGACGATGCCGGTCTGCGCGACCGCCGCGCCAGTGGCCAGCGCGAACGCGAAGATGAGCAGCAGCCGCACCAGGGGCAGGCGCACACCGAGCGACGCAGCGGTGGATTCGCCCAATGTCAGCGCGTCCAGCGCCGGGCTGGCCACGAGGCCAACGACCAGGGCGACCACGCCGCAGGCCGCCATCACGCCGACGCTGTTCCAGCCCAGCAGCCCGGTGTTGCCGAGCAGGAAGGCCTGCATCGCACGCAGGATGTCCGGCGCCCACAGCGTGGCGAGATTGGTCAGCGCGTTCAGCACGACGCCGACGACGACGCCGGCCAGCAGCAACCGCAGCGTCTGCTCCACGCCGCGGGCCAGCACCAGCGTCAGGCCCACGCCGGCCAGCGTGCCGACAAAGGCGATGCCGGTGAGGCCGATGTTGGCGAGGAGCGACGCGTGCTGCGCGGACATGCCGGTCAGCGCCAGCGCGATGGCGACGGCGAGCTGGGCGCCCGAGGCGCTGCCCAGCAGATAGGGGTCGGCCAGCGGATTGCGGAAGAGGCCCTGGGAGATGGCACCCGCCATGCCCAGCAGTGCGCCGGCCCACCAGGCGCCCAGCGAGCGCGGCAGGCGGATCTCCCACAAGATCAGCGACATGCCCTCGTCGCCCAGGCTGGCCCAGCCGGTACTGCCGGTGGCCACGCCGGCCACCACGCCGAGGGCGCCGACGGCGAGGAGCAGCGCCAGCAGGACGCCGGGGCGCAGATTCACTAGGCCTTCTCCCTTAGGCAGCGCGCCATGATCTGCGCGGCCTCGGCCATGCGGGGACCAGGGCGAGCCATGATGTCACCCTCGTCGGGCTTGAAGACGCAAATGCGGCCGCGCTTGATCGCGTCGATCTGCTGCCAGCCCGGCCGCTGGGTCAGGCCCTCCGAGCCGCGCGAACCGATCATGATGAGCGCGGGATTGGCCTTGACGACGTACTCGGGGTTGATCTTGGGGAAGGGTCCCAGCTCGGGCGGGATGATGTTGCCCACGCCCAGCTGCGTCAGGGTCTCGCCCATGAAGGAGACGGTGCCGGCCGCATACAGGCCCGGTGCGACCTCGTAGTAGACGCGGATGCCGCGTGCCCGGGCAGGCACGCTGCCGGCTGCCGCGGCGACGCCGGCTTCGATATGACGCCAGACGCGCTGCGCATCCGGCACGTCCAGTACGCGGCCGACGGTACCCAGCACGCGCTGCACGTCCCGATAGGAACGCGGCTCCAGCACGATGACCTTGAGCCCCAGGGCCCGCAGCCGCTCTGCGACGCGCGAGGACACGGCCACCAGTACGACGTCGGGTTTCAGCGCCGCGATCATCTCGACGTTGGTGTCGTCCAGGCCACCGAGCTTGGGCAGCGCGTTCACTTGCACCGGGTAGTTGGAATAGCGGTCCACGCCTACCAGTCGTGCGCATGCGCCTAGCTCGCAGACGGTCTCGGTCAGGGACGGCAGCAGGCTGACGATGCGCTGAGGTGGCGCAGCGAGCACCGTCGTGTGGCCGAGGTCGTCCTTGATTTCGATGGCCCGGACGGGCAGGGCGCTGATCAGCAGCAGCGCGACGAACAAACGTTCAAGCATTTGTAGTTTCCTCGACGGGCCGCGTCCAGGCCTGACCCGCAACCATCAGTGTCAGCTGGCCACAGCGCCGGGCCACATCCTGATTGAGGTGGCCCAGTTCGTCCACGAAGTCACGCACCTTGCGGCCCAGCGGCGACACGCCCCAGCCGACCTCGTTGGACACGAACACCACCGACGACACGAGCCGCGGCAGCCGCGACATCAGCTCGTCGCGCTCGGCCTGCCAGCCGGCTTCGTCGCACGCGCCGCTCATGGGCATCAGCCAGTTGGTAAGCCACAGCGTCAGGCAGTCGACGATGACTAGCGTGCCGGCATCGTCGACCTGTTGCAGGGCCGCGCTCAGGCGCAGCGGAGCCTCGATGGTCTCGAAGCCTGCCGGCCGCGCGGCGCGGTGGTGGGCGATGCGGGCACGCATCTCGTCGTCGGCCGCCAACGCGGTGGCGACGACCGCCACGCGGCCGCCAGCGGCCTGCCAGCGCAGCGCCAGTCTTTCGGCTTGCCTGGACTTGCCGCTGCGTTGGCCGCCGACGATGAGTTGGTGTGTGCCCACGTCAGGTGCCCGCTGGTCGCGCCGAGCCGGCGGGTCGAGCGCCGGGCCGCTCCCAAGCCGCCCCACCGGGGTGATGTGCCTGTGTCTCGACGCCGCATGCTTCCGCGGCCCCTAGGAGGGGCGGCCGAACTCGCTCGCGGCGAGCGACGCGAAATCTGCCGCGGGACTTCAAAGCGTTGGGCTCCAGCGCAGGCTCACCAGCACCGCGCGCGGTGCCGACGCGTAGCCGTAGGCCGTTGTGCTGTCGCGGTCGAAGGCGTTGTCCAGGTTGAACTGCAACCGCAGGTCGCGGCTGAGCTTGTACTGGGCGTTGAAGTTCAGGAGGGCGTAGCCGCCCAGCTTGCGCGTGTTGGCGGCGTTGTCGAAACGCGCACCGGAGGCTTGCACGCCGGCGCCCAGCACCCAGTCTCCCAGCTCGGTGTCGGCACCGAGCGTGGCCAGGCGCTTGGCGCGGCGTGCCAGCAGCAGGCCGGTGCTGGCGTCCGTGGGCTTTTGCAGGTCTACCGTGGCGCGCAACGTCACGATGCCGAGCCTGGTGTTGCCTGCCAGGCTCACGCCCTGCAGGCGGGCCTGTGACACGTTCTGATAGCAGCCGAAGGCGCTCTGGCAGGTGCCGGCTGCGCCGAAGATGATGAGGTTGCTGATGCGGTTGCGGTAGGCCGTGGCGGTCAGCTCGGTGTCGCCGAAGCCGTACTTCAGGCCCAGCTCCACGTTGCGGCCGCGCTCGGCCTCCAGCGGGTTGACGCCGGGCTTGCTGAGGTCGGGGCCGTAGACGGTACCCTGCTGATACAGCGTGGGTGCGCGGAAAGCATTGCCCACCGAGCCCACGACGCGCAGGCCGGTCGAGATCTCGTAGCCGACCAGCAGCGTGCCAGTGTCGACGCCGCCGAACTGGCTGTCGTTGTCGTGGCGAGCATGGGCCTGCAGGCTGAAGGCGCCGGCGTTGAGCAGGTAGCCTGCCCCCAGTGCGTTGCGGTGACGCTTGCCGACGCCCGAGGTGACGAGGCCGCTGTTCTGCAGCTCATCCTCGATCCGTTCGCCCTGGAAGTTGATCTGCTGGCCCTTGCCGAGCTGGTAGGAGCCGGTCAGCGCCAGGTTTTTGACATGGGTGACGGTCAGGTAGGGTGAGGGCGTGGTCTCGTAGCGGTCACGAGACTCCCCGTAGCTCAACTGCGTCTGCAGGGCGGGAGCCCATTGCGCCGTCCACGCCAGGCGGGTGGCATCGGTGTCCTGGAGCGTACGGTCGTCCACCAAGGGCCGGGACTTGGAGGCGTCGTATTGGCCATTGGCGTGGTTCTTGATGACCACAAGCTCGGCGCGGTGGCCTTCGGCCAGTTGGGCGCCGACGCGTGCGGTGGCCTGGTACTTGCGCCAACCGTCACGGTCGGGCACGTAGCTGAATGAGCCTGGATAGTCGACCGTGGCATTGAAGCCGTCGCTCTCCTCGCCTGCCAACGTGAAGGCGAAATCCAGGATGCCCTGGCTGCCGAACAGCCCAGCGTCGGCCTTGTGCGTGGCCTGGGTGCCCAGCGCGACGCCGAAGTCGGCGCTGATCTTGCCGCCGCCCTTGCGCGTGAAGATTTGCACGACGCCGCCCACCGCGTCGGAGCCGTAGATGGCGCTGGCCGGGCCCTTGAGCACTTCGACGCGCTCGACCTGGGCGATGGGGATGCCTTGCCAACTGGCGCCGCTGGAGGCCTGTGAGTCCATGCGCACGCCATCGACGAGGACCAACGTGTGGCGCGTCTCCGCGCCGCGCAGGTACAGCGAGGTCGACGAGGCAGGGCCGCCGTTGCGGACCATCTCGGCGCAACCGTTGTTGCGCAGCAGATCGGCCACGCTGGCCGCGGCTTGGCGCTCGATGTCGGCGCGAGTGATGACGGTCAGATCGGCCAGAACCTCGGACAGCTTTTGCGGCGTGCGCGACGCGGTGGTGACGACGGTGTCGAGCTTGTTCTGGGCATGAGCGGACATCGCCAGGGCCAGCGCAGACAGGGCGAGCAGCGACCGACGGGCCGCGGGAAGGGAGTGGGACATGGAATGAAGCGGGCACGAACACTCAGCAGCGCTGACCCCCGCAGCGCCGCTGAAAAATGGCGGCCGGCCTGTTGGCGCGGCAACCCCGTCGTTGGCCGGTATCCGGGCTGGTGGCGCGGCATTCGAGACCTTCCCAGCCGTGAGGCCAGTGGTCGTGGATCGAACGCTGAGGCTGCAGGGCCTCGTCCACTTACCGTTGCGGGGACAGCTCAGGTTAGGTTGGCCGCGTGGCGGTTCCCCTCCTGATTCCCGTTGAACTGCAACCGCCGTGGAGGCGGCCGCGAGCACCAACAGCGTGGATTCTATCGGCTGCCGCTGGCGGTCCCGTGCGGCCTGTACGGCCTGTACGGCCGGGCCTTCTCGGGCGGCCTCAGGGGCGCCGCCTGCGGGTCGTCGACCGCCTGGGTGAACGCGCAGGTCCGCCAGGTGCCGGCAACGTGGCGCTCGTGGGGCTGCGGAATTGCGTCTGGACGAGGGCAGGCAGGGCTGGGCGCCGGGCTGCAGCCAGTGCCAGGCGTGGCGGTTTGATCACGGGGCCGGCGTCTGTTCCGGCGGCGTGGGCGTGGGTTTGGGGGGTTTGGGGCGCGGCGGTTTGGCGTGGATCTTGGCCAGCGCCTTGTCCATCTGGCCACTCAGCATCAGCTCGACGGCGCCGTAACTCTTCTCGATGCAGTCCTCCACCGCCTGCCGGTCGGCCAGCGGCGGCTTGCGCAGCACGTAGTTGGCGACTTCGGCCTTGTGGCCCGGATGGCCGATGCCCAACCTCAGTCGCCAGAACTCGCCGCTGCCCAGTTGGGCCCGCATGTCCTTCAGGCCGTTATGGCCACCGTCGCCGCCACCTTTCTTGAACTTCATCTCGCCGGGGGCGAGATCAAGTTCGTCGTGGATGGCGAGGATCTCCTCCGGGGCGATCTTGAAGAAGCGAGCCAACGCCGCGACCGACTTGCCGGACAGGTTCATGTAGGTCATGGGCTGCAGCAGCCAGACCGGGCCATTGGCCCCGGGCGCGCCGTTCACGCGAGCGACGAGGCCGTGGTACGCCTTGTCCGGCGTGAGGCTCACCTTGAGGCCGCGCGCCAGCCCGTCGATCCACCAGAACCCGGCGTTGTGGCGCGTGTCTTCGTACTCTGCGCCGGGGTTGCCCAGGCCCACCATCAGTTTGATCATGAGCGTGATCGTAGCTTTGGGCCGTAGCAACGCAGCAGCTACATTCGGCCGAGACACTTGGCTGCCATCAGGAGTGGACCGAATGCAGAACAAGGATTCCAAGCGCAGCAGGACCTGGGTGTTCATTGTCGTGGCCGTAGTCGGCATGGCCTTTGCCGGCTGGTGGTGGAAGGGGCGGGACGCCGCCGCCGAAGGTCCGGCCGGCGCGGCCTCCGCCGCCTCGGGCGCAAGCGCGGGCCGCACGCTCGGCGGGCGATTCGGGCGCAGCGGACCGCAGCCGGTTTCTGTCGCCACGGTGCAGCGGCGTGACATGAACGTCATCGTCGATGCCATCGGCAGCATCGCATCGGCCAACACGGCAGTCGTGCGTGCCAAGGTAAGCGGCGAGCTCCGGGCCTTGTATTTCCATGAAGGGCAGCCGGTGAAGGCCGGTCAGGTGCTGGCGCTGATCGATCCCAAGCCCTACGAAATCGCGCGCGATCAGGCGCTGGCGACGCTGGCCCGTGACCAGGCGCAGCTGGAGAACGCCCGCGCCGACCTTGCCCGCTACAAGGACCTCGTCGCCAAGGATGCGGCGCCGCGTCAGCAGCTCGATACCCAGCAGGCGCTGGTGCGTCAGCTCGAGGCGACGCTGTTGTCCGACCAGGCTGCCGTGGACAACGCTAGGCTGCAACTGTCGTACACCCGCGTGACGGCTCCCATTGCCGGACAGGCCGGCTTGAAGCAGGCCGACCTCGGCAACAACGTAACGCCCGGCGACGCCAACGGCATCCTCAGCATTGCTCAGACGCAGCCGGCCGCAGTCGTCTTCGCCGTGCCCGATGCGCGCTTGGCGCGCATCCGCCAGCAACTGGCTGACAAGCAGCCGCTGGCTGTGCAGGCTTGGGACCGAGAGCGCAAGCTGCTACTGGCCCAGGGCGCCGTTGCCAGCACTGACAACGCCATTGACGCGAGCACCGGCACGATCAAGGTCAAGGCGCTGTTCGCCAACAAGGACAACAGCCTCTTCCCCAACCAGTTCGTCAACGTGCGCCTGCAACTGGACCGGCTGAAGGACGTGCTTGTCGTACCCAGCGCCGCCGTGCAGCGCGGGGCGCCAGGCATCTTCGTCTACGTCATCGCCGACGGCCAGGTGTCGCTGCGCAAACTGCAGATCCTGGCGACGGACGGCGATTCGACGGCCGTGCAGGGCGAGCTCAAGCCCGGCGATCAGGTCGTCACCGACGGTGCTGACCGGCTCCGCGATGGGGGCAAGGCCGAGGTCATCAAGGCGCCGCCCGCCGGAGCGTCGGCGGCCAGCGGGCGTGGTCGGGGCCATGGCGGCGCCGCAAGTGCCGCTGCGAGCGGCGAGGTCAGTGGCACCGCCGTGTCCGGCGGCGACCGGTCGCGCTGGATGGAGCGTGTGCCCCCCGAGATGGTGGACAAGCTCAAGGCCATGAGCCCGGAGGACCGACGCGCCTGGCTCCAGGAGCACCGCGCTTCCGCTGCCGGGTCAGCCCCCACCAACTGAGGCCGGGGACATGAATCCGTCGCGCCTGTTCATCACGCGGCCGGTCGCGACTTCGCTGCTGATGCTGGCCATCGTGCTGGCCGGCGCGTTGGCCTACCGGTTGCTGCCCGTGTCGGCCTTGCCTGAAGTGGACTACCCCACCATCCAGGTCACGACGCTGTACCCAGGCGCCAGCCCCGACGTGATGACATCGTCCGTCACCGCGCCGCTGGAGCGCCAGTTCGGCCAGATGCCAGGCCTTGCGCAGATGTCGTCGACCAGCTCAGGTGGTGCATCGGTGATCACGCTGCGCTTCGAACTCAGCCTGTCACTGGACGTGGCCGAGCAGGAGGTGCAGGCGGCCATCAATGCCGGCAGCAACTTGCTGCCCAGCGACCTGCCCATGCCGCCGGTCTACAGCAAGGTCAACCCCGCGGATGCGCCGGTTCTGACCATCGCGGTGTCGTCGGCCACGTTGCCGATCACGCGTGTGCACGACCTGGTCGAGAGTCGGCTTGCGCAGAAGATCTCGCAGGTGCCCGGTGTGGGCCTCGTGGGCATCGCGGGTGGCCGGCGGCCGGCTGTGCGCATCCAGGCCGACCCGGGCGCACTGGCCTCGCTGGGCATGTCGATTGACGACGTGCGCACGGCTATCTCGGCTGCCAACGTCAATCAATCCAAGGGCAGCTTCGACGGCCCGCAACGCGCGTCCACGTTGGATGCCAATGACCAACTGCGCAGCGCCGCCGAGTACGCCAGCCTCGTCATCGCCTACAAGAACGGCAACCCGGTGCGGCTCAAGGACGTGGCCCGCCTCGTCGACGACGCCGAGAATCTGCGGCTGGCAGCCTGGGCGGGGCAGGCGGGGCAGTCCTCCGTCTCGGCCGTCATCCTGAACGTGCAGCGCCAGCCTGGCGCCAACGTCATTGACACGGTCGACCGTGTGCATGCCGTGCTGCCGCAGCTGCAGGCGAGCTTGCCAGCCTCGCTGGACGTGCGGGTGCTGAGCGACCGCACGACCACCATCCGAGCCTCGGTGCGCGACGTGCAGCACGAGCTGTTGTTCGCCATCGCGCTTGTCATCGGCGTCATCTTCGTGTTCCTGCGCAGCCTGCCGGCCACCATCATCCCGGCTGTCGCGGTTCCGGTGTCGCTGGTGGGCACTTTCGTCGTCATGTACATGGCGGGCTTCTCCATCAACAACCTGACGCTGATGGCGCTGGTGATCTCGACGGGCTTCGTTGTTGACGACGCCATCGTCATGATCGAGAACATTGCGCGGCATATGGAAGAGGGGGGCGAATCGGTCAGTGCCTTCGACGCCGCCCTGACCGGGTCCAGGCAGATCGGCTTCACCATCATCTCGCTGACGGTATCGCTGATCGCGGTGCTGATCCCGCTGCTGTTCATGGGCGACGTGGTGGGCCGGCTGTTCCATGAGTTCGCCATCACCCTGGCGGTGTCCATCCTGATCTCGGCCTTCGTGTCGCTGACGCTGACGCCCATGATGTGCGCGCGGCTGCTCAAGCACGAGCACGAGGAGGATCATGGCCGACTGTGGCGCCGCGTCGGCGAGGCCTTTGACGACACCATCGCCGCCTACGGCCGCATGCTGAACTGGGTGCTGGATCGCTCGGCGGCGACGTTGGTCGTCTTCATCGCGACGCTGCTGCTGACGGGCGTGCTCTACCTGCTGGTGCCCAAGGGCTTCTTTCCGGTTCAGGACACCGGTCAGCTGCAGGGCATCACGGAGGCCGCCCAGTCCACGTCCTTCTCGGCCATGGCCGAGCACCAGCAGCGACTGGCCGAACGCGTGCTGAAGGACCCGGCGGTGGAGAGCGTGTCCTCCTTTATCGGCGTGGACGGCGGCAACACGACGCTGAACCAGGGGCGGCTGCAGATCACCCTCAAGCCCAAGGAGGGTCGCAGTGCGAGCGCGGCCGAAGTGGCGCGCCGCCTCGCAGACATGGTGGCTGACGAGCCAGGCATCGCCCTGTACCTGCAGCCTGTGCAGGACCTGACCATCGAGGACCGCATAGCCAAGACGCAGTACCAGTTCACACTGTCTTCGCCGGACTCGGCCGAGCTGAGCCGATCCACCACGGCGGTGTTGGAGCACCTGCGCGGCCTGAAGTCCATCATCGACGTGGCCAGCGACCAGCAGGAGCTGGGCCTGCAGGCCTACGTGGACATTGACCGCGACGCGGCCGGGCGGCTGGGCGTAAGCGTCGCCGCCATCGACAGTGCGCTTTACAGCGCCTTCGGCCAGCGGCTGATCTCCACCATCTTCACGCAGAGCAACCAGTACCGCGTCGTGCTGGAGGTGGCACCCGATTTCCGTGCCGGCCTGGACGGCCTGAGGCGGCTCTACGTGCCGGGCGCCGGCGGCACGCAGGTGCCGCTCAGTTCTGTCGCCCGATTCGCCGAGAAGCAAGCGCCGCTGGCCGTCAACCACGTGGCGCAGTTCCCGTCATCGACGATCTCCTTCAACCTCGCGCCAGGGGCGTCGCTGGGCGAGGCGGTGAAGGCCATCAAGGCCGAGGTTGATGCGCTGCAGCTGCCCCTTAGCGTGGAGACTCGCTTCGAGGGCGCAGCCCTGGCCTTCCAGGCCTCGCTGACCAGTACGCTGCTGCTCATCCTCGCTGCCATCGTGACGATGTATATCGTGCTGGGCGTCCTCTACGAGAGCACCATCCATCCGCTGACCATCCTGTCCACGCTGCCTTCGGCTGGCCTGGGCGCACTGCTGGCGCTGTTGGCTTTCCGGCTGGACCTGGACATCATCGCCATCATCGGCATCGTGCTGTTGATTGGCATCGTCAAGAAGAACGCGATCATGATGATCGACTTCGCGCTGGAGGCAGAGCGCGACATGGGCATGAAACCCCGCGACGCCATCTACCAGGCCTGCCTGCTGCGCTTTCGGCCCATCCTGATGACGACGATGGCCGCGCTGCTCGGTGCCCTGCCGCTGATGCTGGGGACGGGCGTGGGTAGCGAGCTGCGCCATCCGTTGGGCGTTGTAATGGTGGGCGGCCTCATCGTCAGCCAACTGCTCACGTTGTTCACTACACCGGTCATCTACCTCGGCTTCTCGGCGCTGGCCGCCCGTCTGAGGGGCGGCCGCAAGCCGCTGGACGGCGAAGGGGCCGCGGCGTGAACCTGTCGCGCACCTTCATCGAACGCCCCATCGGCACGGCGCTGATCACCTGCGGCATCGCGCTGGCCGGGGCCATTGCCTACCTTTTGCTCCCTATCGCGCCGCTGCCCCAGGTGGAGTTCCCGACCATCTCCGTGAGCGCCTCGCTGCCCGGCGCCAGCCCGGACACCATGGCCGCGACCGTTGCCACGCCGCTGGAGCGCACGCTGGGCAGCATTGCCGGCGTCACCGAGATCACTTCGTCGTCATCCCTGGGTAGCAGCCGCATCACGCTGCAGTTCGACATGGGCCGCAACATCGATGCCGCCGCGCGTGAGGTGCAGGCGGGCATCAACGCGTCCCGTGCTCTGCTGCCCAGCGGCATGCCGAGCAACCCGACCTACCGCAAAGTCAATCCGGCCGATGCGCCGATCATGATCATCTCGCTGACGTCGGATACGCTGACGCGTGGCCAGATGTACGACGCCGCGTCCACCGTGCTCGCGCAGCGCCTGTCGCAGGTCGCCGGCGTGGGCCAGGTGACCGTGGGCGGCGGTGCGTTGCCGGCCGTGCGCATTGAGCTGGACCCGAACAAGCTGGCCGCCCAGGGCATCTCGCTGGACCAGGTGCGTGCTGCCATCGTCGCGACGAATGCCAACCGGCCCAAAGGGCAGTTGGAGTCCGAAGATCGCTACTGGCAGATCACCGCCAACGATCAGGCCAAGCGCGCGGCCGAATACGCACCACTGGTGCTGAGCTACAAGAGCGGCGCCGCCGTTCACCTGCGGGACGTGGCCGATGTGCAGGACAGCGTGCAGGACCTGCGTAACGACGGCCTGGCCAACGGCCGCCAAGCCGTGCTGCTGATCCTGAACAAGGCGCCCAGCGCCAACATCATCCAGACGGTCGACACCGTGCGCGGCCTGCTGCCTCAGTTGCGCGCATCCATCTCGCCGGCCATCGACGTCAACGTCGTTATGGACCGCACGGCCACCATTCGCGGCAGCATCGTCGAGGTGCAACGTACGCTGGTCATCGCCTTCGGTCTGGTCATCGTCGTCGTCTTCATCTTCCTGCGACGCTTTCGCGCGGCGCTGTTGCCGGCCGTGGCTGTACCGGTGTCTCTGGCAGGCACCTTCGGTGCCATGTACCTGCTGGGCTACAGCATCGACAACCTGTCGCTGATGGCGATGACGGTCGCGACAGGCTTCGTCGTCGATGACGCCATCGTCGTGCTGGAGAACATCTCGCGCCACATCGAGCGCGGTGTCTCTCCCCGCGAAGCGGCACTACGGGGCGCCAGGGAGATCGGTTTCACCGTCGTGTCAATCTCGCTGAGCCTGATCGCCGTCTTCATTCCCATCCTCGCGATGGGCGGCATCGTGGGACGCTTGTTCCGCGAGTTCGCTGTCGTGCTGTCCGTGGCCATCCTGGTGTCCATGGTGGTGTCGCTCACGACGACGCCCATGATGGCCGCGACGCTGCTCAAGCCGCAGGCCGCCGCGCGCCCGTCCGGACGCATCGGGCGTGCGATGGCCCGCGTACAGGCCAAGCTGATGCGTGGCTATCGCCGATCGCTGCGCTGGACGCTGCGCCATCAGCCGCTGGCGCTGCTGGCCTTGGCTGGCGTCGTGGCGCTGAACGTGTCGCTGTACATGACCATTCCCAAGGGTTTTTTTCCGCAGCAGGACACCGGGCTCATGGTGGGGGGCGTGCAGGCGGATCAGGCCAGCTCTTTCCAGTCCATGCAGCTCAAGCTGCGCACCTTCCACGACATCGTGCGCGCGGACCCGGCCGTGGCCAATGTGACCGGCTTCACCGGCGGTGGCCAGCGCAACAGCGCCAACATGTTCATCAGCCTCAAGCCCCGCAACGAGCGCAAGGAGAGCGTGGACGACGTCATCAACCGCCTGCGCGGCAAGTTGGCCAAGGTGCCGGGTGCCAATCTGTTCCTCGCGCCCGTGCAGGACATCCGCATCGGTGGCAGGCAGTCGAATGCGTCTTGGCAATACACACTGCAGGCCGACGACTTAGCCGACCTGCGCACCTGGGAGCCACGCATTCGCCGCGCGCTGACCGAGGTGCCCGAGATCACCGACGTCAACACCGACCAGCAGGACAAGGGTACTCAGACGTCCCTCGTCGTTGATCGCGATGCGCTGGCGCGGCTGGGCATCACGATGAGCGCCTTCGACAGCACGCTGAACAATGCCTTTGGCCAGCGCCAGGTGGGTGTCATCTACAACCCGCTGAACCAGTACCGCGTCGTCATGGAGCTGGCGCCTGTCTGGTTGCAGAGCCCGCAGACGCTGGACCGGTTGATGCTCACCAGCGGCGGTGGCCAGCAGGTGCCGCTGTCGGCCGTCGCCCGCGTCGAGACGACGAGCACGCCGCTGTCCGTCAGCCACCAGAGTGGCACGCCTGCCAGCACCATCAGCTTCAACCTGGCGGAAGGGGTCTCGCTGTCGGACGCCGTCGATGCGGTCAGCGACGCGGTCGCCCGCAGCGGCGCACCCACGTCGGTGCGAGGTAGTTTCCAGGGCACGGCCCAGGCCTTTCAGTCGTCTCTGAAGTCTCAGCCGCTGCTCATCCTCGCGGCCGTGGTGACCATCTACCTCGTACTGGGCATGCTCTACGAGAGCTTGATCCACCCGATCACCATCCTGTCTACGCTGCCCTCGGCCGGCGTCGGCGCGCTGTTGGCGCTGATGGCCTTCAAGACTGACTTCACCATCATTGCGCTGATCGGCGTCATCCTGCTGATCGGCATCGTCAAGAAGAACGCCATCATGATGCTGGACTTCGCCATCTCGGCGCAGCGCGCGGCTGCCGAACGAGGCCGACGCATGACGGCCGGTGCTGCCATCTACCGCGCGGCGCTGCTACGGTTGCGTCCCATCCTGATGACGACGGTGGCTGCCGTTTTCGGCGCCGTGCCGCTGGCACTTGGGCACGGCGAAGGTGCCGAGCTGCGCGTGCCGTTGGGCATCTCCATCGTTGGTGGCCTGCTGCTGAGCCAGTTGCTGACCCTCTACACCACGCCCGTCGTGTTCTGCTGCATGGACCGGCTGAGCCGCAGGCGTCCCAAGGCCGCGCCGGCGCCAGCGGCCGCCGTCCAGAACGCGACATGAAACCATGCCGAAGACCGTCCTCGCTCCTCTGACCCTGGCTCTGCTGCTTGCCGGCTGTGCCGTGACGCCGCAGCACCCACCGGCTGAAGCATCGCCGCCCGTGAGCTTCAAAGGCTCGAACGAATGGCAGCGCGTGGCACCCGAAGTGGCCATACCCGAGGCTTGGTGGACGATGTTCAAGGATCCTGTGCTGGACAGTCTCCAGGCCGAGCTCGTCGTTGGCAATCAGAACCTCGCCGCGGCCCTGGCTCAGGTCGCTTCCGCGCGCGCGGTGCTGAGGGCCAGCCAGTCCGCCATCTTCCCGACGCTGTCCCTCGGCGGCGGCAGCACGCGTTCCGCGACCGCCGAGAACAACAACGGTCAGCGAACCGTGTCGACCAGCAACTCGCTGACTGCCAACGCGGCCTGGGAGGTCGACCTTTGGGGGCGCCTCGCCGAAGGCGTGAAGGCGGCAGGCGCCAGCTACCAGGCAAGCCAGGCCGACCTGGCTGCGTTGCGGTTGTCCGCTCAAGCGACACTGACGCAGAGCTACTTCTCACTGCGTGCCGCAGAGGCCCAACTGGCGCTGCTTGAGCGCACTATGGCTGCCAACCAGCGTGCGCTGGAGCTGACGGAGGCCCGCTACGCAGGCGGCGTCGTCGCGCAGACCGACGTGCTCCAGGCTCGAACCCAACTGCGCAGCGTGCAGTCCCAGCTCAGTGATGTTCGCGCCCAGCGCGCTCAGCTGGAGCATGCTGTAGCGACGCAGCTCGGCAAGCTGCCGGGGCAGTTCCAGGTGCTCCCGAACGCTCGGCTGCCCGAACTGCCGCCGGTGCCGGAACTGGTGCCTTCGACGCTGCTCGCTCAGCGCCCCGACATCGCCGCCGCGCGTGCGCGCCAGACGGCGGCCTACGCGCAGATCGGCATTGCCGACGCGGCCTTCTTCCCGTCAGTCAACCTGTCGGCCAGCGCTGGCTATCGCGGGACGTCCTGGTCCAACCTGATCTCGGCGCCCAATCTGCTGTGGTCCTTAGGCGCAGCCGTGGCAGCGCCTTTGCTGGATGGCGGCCAGCGCCGCCTCGCCAGCGACCAGGCCCGCGCTTCAGCCGAGGTGGCTACGGCCAACTATCGCCAGGTGGTGCTCACGGCCTTTCAGGAGGTCGAGGACAACCTCGTGCAGTTCGCCGAATCCGGCGCGTCGCTGGCCTTGCAGCGCGATGCCTTCGAGGCCGCCGAGCGCAACCTGGAGCTGGTGCTGGCCCAGTACCGCGCCGGCACGGTCAGCTTCCTGAACGTCAGCGCTGCGCAGACGTCGGCGCTGTCAGCCGAGGGCAACCTGCTGTCGTCGCGCAGCCGCCAGTTGGAGGCTGCCGGCATGCTGTTGAAGAACCTGGGTGGGCGTCTGCCAGTAGCGACCCCGCAATGAAAAAGGGCTCCGTTTTGGAGCCCTTGATCGTTGGCAGAAGCCGGCGAGAAGAATTACTTCTTGCCCTTCTTGCCCTTCTTGTCGTCGGCAGCCGGGGCGGCAGCCACGACGATTTCTTCGACCTTGGGCTCAACCGGCGTCGCGATGACGGGATTGGGCTTGCCGTGGGTGACGACCTTGACGCCAGCGGGCAGCTTGATGTCATTGACATGCAGCGAGTGACCCTTGGTCAGGCCCGACAGGTCGATCTCGATGAACTCGGGCAGTTGCTGGGCCAGGCAAGTGATCAGCAGCTCGGTGACGACGTGATTGACCGTGCAGTGGTCCGTCTTGACGGCCGGCGAGGACTCTTCGCCGACGAAATGGAGCGGCACCTTCTTCGTGATCTTGGTCGTGCCGTCCACGCGCTGGAAGTCGCAGTGCAGGACTTGCGGCTTGTAGGGGTGCATCTGGAAGTCACGCAGCAGCACTTGCGTCGTGGCGCCGTTCAGCTCCATGTCCAGCAGCGAGCTGTGGAAGGCTTCCTTCTTGAGGGCGTGGAAGAGCGCGTTGTGATCGAGTTCGATCATCGTGGGCTCACCGGCGCCAAAAACGATACCGGGCACCTTGCCGGCGACTCGCAGGCGGCGGCTCGCTCCGGTCCCCTGCAGCTTGCGCTCAAAAGCGACGAACTTCATGGTTTATCTCCAAAAAGAGAACGGCACCCGCGACCAGGCGCCGTATTGCAATGCCGTCTTGCGACGGCGACGAAACCCGGATCAGAAGTTGTTGTTCTGTTCCGAGAAGAGAGACGTGACCGATTCGCCATCGGAAATGCGGCGGATGGTCTCGGCGAACAGGAAGGCCACCGACAGTTGGCGGATCTTCTTGCAGGCCTTGGCCGCGTCGGTCAAGGGAATGGTGTTGGTGATGACGACCTCGTCCAGTGCCGAGCCAGAGATGCGCTCGATGGCCGGGCCCGACAGGATGGGGTGGGTGCAATAGGCGAACACGCTCTTGGCGCCTCGAGCCTTCAGCACCTCGGCCGCCTTCACCAGCGTGCCGGCGGTGTCGATCATGTCGTCCATGATCACGCAGTTGCGACCGTCGATCTCGCCGATGACGTGCATCACCTCGGAAACGTTGGCAGCCGGGCGGCGCTTGTCGATGATGGCCAGGTCGCAGCCCAGCTGCTTGGCCAGCGCGCGGGCGCGCACGACGCCGCCGACGTCCGGTGACACGACGACGAGGTCCTTGTAGTTGCGGCTCTTCAAGTCCGACAGCAACACGGGCGACGCGTAGATGTTGTCGACCGGGATGTCGAAGAAGCCCTGGATCTGGTCGGCGTGCAGGTCCATGGTCAGCACGCGCTCGACGCCCACGGTCTCCAGCAGATTGGCGACAACCTTGGCCGAGATCGGCACGCGCGTGCTGCGCGGGCGGCGGTCCTGGCGGGCATAGCCGAAATAGGGGATCACGGCGGTGATGCGCCGCGCGCTGGCGCGCTTGAGCGCGTCCACCATGATCAGCAGCTCCATCAGGTTCTCGTTCGTCGGCGCGCAGGTGGGTTGCACGACGAAGACGTCGCGGGCGCGGACGTTTTGCTGGATCTCGACGGTGACCTCACCGTCGGAGAAACGGCCGACCACGGCCTTGCCCAGCTCGAGGCCGAGATGGGTGGCAATTTCCTGTGAGAGAACCGGGTTCGCGTTTCCGGTGAAGAGAACCGTGTTGAGCAGCACTGGGAGCCTCTGGGTGTCAGTGGCTCGCTGAAGCAAGCCGGTTCAGCGAAAAGCAGAAATCTGGCAGGGGAGGAAGGACTCGAACCCTCGCATGTCGGAATCAAAATCCGATGCCTTGACCAACTTGGCGACTCCCCTACACAGGACACAGCACAGCTGCTGCACCCTATAACCTTGCTCAGTCGGCCCAGCCCGCAAGCGGGTGTTGAGCCAGACTGCGGCAGATTCGACCGGTCCACCCTTCAGGCCTAGCCTGAAGCAATGTCGCCAGGGACTGGTCGTCCTTGCCATCTTTTCCATCCCCGGAGAGCGTGGCAAACACGGCGGCTCCGGAGCCCGTCATCCGGGCGTTGCCAAAATGTTTTGACAACAGAGCCAACGCGTCTCGCACGTCACTGCTGATTCCTTCGGCGGCGGGTTGCAGGTCGTTTCGACCGAATCCACTCACCAAGTTTTCTGCAGTTCCAGCCAGGGCGGGAAAGCCCGCGACTATAGCCAAGTTTTCGGACCTTGCCAAGAGTTCGCTCGAAAAGATCTCTTTGGTGGCCAGGCCGGCCGGTCCCTTGATGACGGCGAAGCGCTGATCCGGCAGCGTCAGCGGGTGCAGGATCTCGCCGATCCCCTCGACGAGCGCCGGCCCGCCGCCGAGAAAGAACGGCACGTCGGCGCCGAGCTTGAGACCCAGCGCCGACAACCGTGACAACGGCAGGCGCAGGTTCCAGAGGCGGTTCAGGGCAAGCAGTGTCGTCGCCGCATCTGACGAGCCTCCACCCATGCCGGCACCGGCGGGGAGGCGCTTTTCGAGATGGATGTCGGCGCCGAGCGCGCAGCCTGTCTCTGCCTGCAGCAGGCGGGCGGCACGCAGACAGAGGTCGTCCGCCGGCAGATCGCCCCCAAGCACATCGTGGCGGCGCAATTCCCCGTCGGCACGGCGCTCGACATGCAGCGTGTCCGCCCAGTCGACCAGCACGAAGAGCGACTGCAGCAGGTGGTAGCCGTCCGGCCGCTTGCCGACGACGTGCAGGAACAGGTTGAGCTTGGCCGGGGCGGCCAGATCATGGAGTGCCTTCATCGCCTCCATCCAGCTTCGCGCGCAGCGTGACGATGGGCTCGGCCAGGCGTGTGGCGACGAGGGCGGGTAACCGCGGCTCGATGCGCCAGCCCAACTGCTCGAAGCCGTTGGCCGTCGTCTGGTGCGGTGCCGCGGGCCAGGGGCGGGCCTTCAGCCAGTCGAACAACGCGGCCACGGGTACGGCCTCGCCCAGCAGCTCTCGGGTCAGCGCGTCCAGGTCGTCGAAGCGTCGCTCGTCGCTCGGCGTCTGCAACGTGACGCGGCCCGGCCGCCAGTCCGCGCGGGCCACCAGCGAGCCCAGCGGGGAGGTCAGCTCCAGCCGACCGGCCTCGGGGCCGCCGA
>NZ_DASWYS010000101.1:0-4735 GCF_036404855.1 Roseateles sp. | reverse complement strand
GGCGGCCGTGAGCGCGCTGGGCCTGCGCCCAGACGTCGCCGCCCTCGGCGGCGCCGCGCTCACCATGCTGCCACTGCTGGCCTGGCTGCGCACGCGCAACGACCGCGCGCTCATTGAAGCCACGCTGGCCGCCGAGCGCCTGGCCTCGGGCGACCTGACGCAGAACCTGCAGCCCCGCAACGGTGGCTCACAGGGCAGGCTGCTGCGCGCGCTGGCCCAGCTCAAGGTCAACCTGCAGGCCGTCATCGGAGACGTGCGTCGAGAGGTGGACGGCGTCAACCTGGCCTGCTCCGAGATCGCCGCGGGCGGCGAGGATCTGGGCCGACGCACCGAACAGCAAGCCGGCAGCCTGCAGCAGGCCGCCACCGCGCTGGAAGAGGTGGCTGCCACCGTCAAGCACACGGCCGATGGCGCCTCGCAGGCCAGCGACCTGGCCCGCGACACGGCCGCCGCCGCACGGCACACGGGCAGCACCAGCGTGGCTGCCAGCCAACGCATGGACGCGGTGCGCGAGGCGACGACGCGCATCAACGAGATCGTCGCCGTCATCGATGGCATCTCCTTTCAGACCAACATCCTGGCCCTCAACGCGGCCGTCGAGGCGGCACGGGCGGGCGAGACGGGCCGCGGCTTCGCGGTGGTGGCGTCCGAGGTGCGCGTGCTGGCGGGGCGCACCCGCGAGGCCGCGCAGGAGATCAAGAAGCTGGCCGAGGACTCACGCACCCGCGTCGAGGAAGGCGCCCGCATCGTGGCCGACACCGGCCGCTCCGCCAAGGAGGCCGAGACCGCTGTGGACCGCATGAACGAGCTCATCGGCCGCATCAGCGTCGCCGTGCAGCAGCAAAGTGGCGGCATCAGCGAACTCAACGGTAACGTCTCCAGCATTGACGGCTTCACGCAGCAGAACTCGGCCCTGGTCGAGCAACTGTCGGCGTCGGCCATGTCGCTGGCCCACCGCGCCGAGCTGGTGACGCAGTCCGTGCGGGTGTTCAGGTTGAACAGTGGCGCCGCCGTGACGGCATGACCCCCTCCGCGCGGCTGGCCTGGCGGTTCGCGCTGCTGCCCGCGCTCGCAGTGGCGACGCTGACGGTGGTCATGCTGGCCTGCGGCCACCGCCTGCTCAGTGAGGAACTGACGCGGCGCGCGCTGGCGAGCCAGCAGCAACGCGCCGACCTGCTGGCACTGCAGCTGCAGATGTCGCTGCAAGACGCGGTCATGCAGGTGCGGCAGCTGGCGCGGTCACCGCTGATGCAGCCCGGTGTGTCGCCGCAGCAGGTGCGGGCCGAGCTGACACATGTCGTGGAGCGCTCGTCGCGCTTCGTCTGGGCCGGCTTCGCCAGCCCGGACGGCCGAGTGCGGACCGGCAGCGGCGGCGAACTGGAGGGACGCTCCGTGAGCATCGCGCCGCTGCTGGCCCGCGCCCCGGACGGCACTGGCGAGTTCATCACCCTCGGCGAGCCGGTGCTCGACGGGGCCGGCGACACCGTCGGCATCGTCACCGCCCACCTTGGCCTGCAGTGGGTGCGCGAGCAACTGGCGCTGAGCCTCGGCCCGCCCGAGCAGGCCCTCGAGGCCGGCCTGAAGGGTCTGGTGTTGACCGAATCGCGCGGCGTCGTCGCCGGCCTGGCACTGCCCGGAGGCTTGCCGGACGACGCCGGCCCGGCGCGCGTCTGGCGGGACCGGGACGGGCAGCGCTGGCTGCTGGCGCGCTCCGCGCTCCAGGACCTGTCACACGACGCGGCGCTGCCGCCCTGGGAAGCCGTCGTGCTGCAAAGCGTGGAGGCCGCACGGGCGCCGCTGCGCGCGCTGAGCGTGTCCATGGTGGTGATCGGCAGCGGCGCGGCCCTGCTGCTGGCCGGCGCCGGTGCTTGGGTCTCGCGCCGCCTGCTGATGCCCTGGGACCCGGTCTTTGGTGCCATGCTGGACGGCCACGATGGCGACCAAGCCAGCCTCGCCACCCGCGTCCAGGCCCTGGTCGCGGAACGGGTCCAGCCCACAGCGACCGAGCGCCTGCTGGGCTGGCTGGCGCGGGACGCCGGCAACCTGCGCCGCGCCATTGATCACCTGCCCGTCGCCATCGCGCTGGCCGACCGGCACTACCGTTGCGAGTACGTCAACCCGGCCTACACACGGCTGCTGGGCTGGACGACCGAGACCACGCGTGGCGGCCTCGTCGGCGAAGCCCTTGTCGGTTCGGCCGGGCGCGAAGCGCTGGTGCAGCTTCACCGGCAGCTCGGCGATGAGCCGGGCGAGTTCGTGCAGCGGCTGGAGGCGCTCACGCCGACCGGCGCGACCGCCGCCGTTCAATGCCACCTCGTGCCCATGTTCGACGCCCAGGGCCGCCGGGTCGGAGCCCTGTCTCTTGTGCATGACATCCGTCCCGAACACAGTGCTCGCGCACGCGCTGACGCCATGGCCGACCGGCTGCGCGCCCTGGCCGATGCGGCCCTGGACACCCTGCTCGCGACGCTGGACGCGGACGGTCGCGTGCTGGAGTGGAGCCGCGGCGCCGAGGCCCTGACCGGCCACGCACCGCAACAAGCTCTGGGGCGCACCCTGGACGCGCTGCTGCCCGGCGCCGAGGCGGCTGCCGGGCTGCGCTGCGCCCGTCTCAAGGGCAGCTGCGAGCTGGCGTTGCGGGCCCGCGCGGGCGGCCGGGAACGTTGCTTCGAGGGCTCGATCTACCGCCTCGGCACGGCGCAGGACGCGACGCAATTCGGCCTCATCCTGCGCGACTTCAGCGAGCGCGTCGCCCAGGCGCAGGTGATCGAGACGGCGCGCGACGAACTCACCCAGCTCAACCGCCGCCTGCTGGAGCAGGAGAAGCAGACCAGTCGCCAGCTCGCCCAGGCCCTGCACGACGAGCTGGGTCAGACGCTGGCCGCATTGCGCCTGCACTGGGAGGCCTGGCGCGGCGCAGCCGCCGAGCAGCGCGCCCGCATGGACGAGCGCATCGCCGCCCTCGTCGCGTTGGCCAACCGCCAGGTGCGCGGCGTATTGGCCGAGCTGCGCCCGCCACTGCTGGACGAGCTCGGGCTCGTCGCCGCCATCGACAACGAGATCCGGCAGCACCATGGCACGGATGACGAGGCACGCGTGGTACTGCAGGCCAGCGAGCAGTCCCAGGGGCAGCGCTGGCCGGCGGACGTCGAGTACGCCGTCTTCATGATCGCCCGCGAGGCGCTGCTGAACGCGCTGCGCCATGCCGACGCCCGGACCATCGTCGTGTACCTGGATGGCGACGGGTGCCACCTGAGACTGCGCGTCAGCGACGACGGCCGGGGTCTCGCGCCCGAGGCACGCGCCGGTCGTCCTGGTCACCTCGGCCTCGTCGGCATGCGCGAGCGAGCGCTGGCCATCGGCGCGCGGCTGCACCTCGATGCCTCGCCGGGCCATGGCACCATCGTGGAGTTGACCTGGGAGGACCTCCACGACGATGAGCCGCATCTACCTGATCGATGATCACGCCATCATGCGCGACGGGCTGCGCGTCGTGCTGGAGGCCGCCGGCCACGAGGTGATCGGCGAGGCGGCCGGCCCCACGCCGGCCCTGGCCGATCTCGGCCGGCTGCAGCCTGACGTCGTGCTGCTGGACCTGAGGTTGGGCCAGCGCTCCGGCCTGGAGCTGCTGGCCGAACTGCACAAGCGCGGCATGCCGCTGCGTGTCATCGTGCTGACCATGTCCGACCAGCCGCGCCACGTCGCCGAGGCGCTGCGGCTGGGGGCCCGTGGCTATCTGCTCAAGGGCTCGGCCAGCTCCGAGGTGCTGCAGGCCGTAGAGGCGGTGGCTGCGGGCGGGCGCTTCCTGAGCCCGCAGGCAGCCGAGTTCGCCGCCTTCGCGCTGACCGATGGCGGCGCCGACGAGGAGGCCCTGTCGCCGCGCGAGCGCCAGATCCTGCTGATGGTGGCCCAGGGCGCCACCAGCAGCACCATCGGCGAGGCCTTGCACCTCAGCCCCAAGTCCGTGGACACCTACCGCAGCCGGCTGATGAAGAAGCTGGGCCTGAACGACATCGCCGGCCTCGTCAAATGGGCCATCCGCGAGGGACTGATCAGTCTCGACGACCACTGACACGGGCGGCGCGTCAACTCGCGGTCGGCCCGCTCCTACAACGCCTGGGCGCCCAGCCCGACGGTGTCGGCAGGCGAGCACACGCATATTGAACCCATGGTGCCCAGCACCTGGCGAGGCGGCCTGGCAGCCGCCCCGTGCCCGTGTTCAACCTTCTGGAGTTCCATCATGGCCAGCATCAGCCCCACCATTTCCTCGTCCAAGGTCGAAGGCACCAAGGTCTACAGCCCCAACGGTGACAAGCTCGGTTCCATCGACGACCTCGTCATCGACAAGCAGTCCGGTCAGGTCCGCTACGCGGCGCTGGAGTTCG
The DNA here is from genome assembly GCF_036404855.1 of Roseateles sp. Taxonomy (GTDB): domain Bacteria; phylum Pseudomonadota; class Gammaproteobacteria; order Burkholderiales; family Burkholderiaceae_C; genus Pelomonas. The sequence goes on along the minus strand of NZ_DASWYS010000101.1, from coordinate 350 downwards.
GCGGCTTCCTCGGCATGGGGACCGACCGCTACCCCCTGCCCTGGGACCAGCTGCACTACGACACCTCCAAGGACGGCTATGTCGTCAACGTCGACAAGACCCAGCTGGAGCGCGCGCCGCGCTATCCCATGGATGAGGCGCCCACCTACAACGACGAGTACGGCCGCAAGGTCTACGACTACTATGGCTCGACCTGGTGGATGTAAGCCGGCTCATGCCGCACATTGAAAGGGGCGGCGCGGCCGCCCCTTCTTGCTTGATCGAGGAGGCTGCCATGCCCGCCCCCACACGCACCCCGCCCATCCCGCCCGAACCCGTCGCCACCACGCCCCCCCGGTCCGGCGATGCCG
>NZ_DASWYS010000100.1:0-2635 GCF_036404855.1 Roseateles sp. | reverse complement strand
ACTCCTTCCCATCCCGAACAGGACAGTGAAACGAGTCAGCGCCGATGATAGTGCGGATTCCCGTGTGAAAGTAGGTCATCGTCAGGCTATTTATTGAGCCAACCCCCACCATTCAAAGATGGTGGGGGTTTCGCTTTTTGGAGGCGAAAACATATCGCCAACTGCTCATAAGGCTCGGCGCGCCTGTGGACGGGTGCCGACAAGACATTCACGCTGCGGTGCAGTTCATTGCCTGCAAAGCTGTGCATGCCACTGCGCCGTCTGCCCAACAGGATCGGGCTGGCCATACACGCTGAGTTTTACGCCCTTGGCCCGCGCCCAGCGTGCCAGCCACGACGGGCCGAAGCGTCCGCTCGCTCGAGCAGGTGAACGATAGGCTTCATCGAGCAGCACCTCGTCGAGGGGCGCGAAGGCGTAACCCCGCTCCTTGAGGGTCCTCAGCGTGCGGTCCAGTGTGGCGGCGTTGAGGCGGTTTGCGTGGATGAGCAGCACTTGAGGGATCTGACGCCCGAACAGTTCTTGAGACATCGTCTCAAACACTTGCAGCGATGTGCGCAGGTGGGTGTCGTATTCGTCCGTCACCACCTGTCGCCGTGCCGCTTCGCCAGGCGCCTGCAGTCGGTCGTACACGCAGGCGAACAGATAGTCGTCGTGGTCCACGGTCATCGGTGCCACCGCATAGCCGTGGTGAGCCAGGAAGGCCTCGAAAGCTTCGCGCTCTGCTTCGGTCTTGCCCGTCTGCGTGAAGGGAGGGCGGTAGTAGCGCAATGGCGCGCTGCGTCGGCTGGTTACCCAGCGCGTGAGCACTTCTCCTTTGAGCACGCCAGCTTCGACGTCCTCCCGCGACGACTTCCACAGCCCGAGGTGGCCGAAGCCGTGGTTGCCGAGTTCCATGCCAGCGTCGAGCCAGGCGTGGAGCAGGGCCACGCCATCGTCGACATGACCGGGCACGAGCAGCCGGTCTTCGTTGACGAAACCCACCGCCTTGGCGCCATGGCGCTGCAGGGCGGTGAGCAGTTGTTGATTCAACCGCCCAGCTTCGGCCGGTGCCATGGGCGTCGCCGAGGCTGCTGGCAGGTCGTCTATGGTGATGGCAATGCGCTTGGCGTCAGCGGCGAGCGCGCCGCCGGCCACAGTGAGGGACAACAGCGCCAGCAGACAGGAGAAGCGACGATACATGCGTCCACTGTAAACACCGGCGGACCTCACCGACGGGTCTTGATGCAGGCGCCCACCATGAAAAAGCCGCACGGGTGTGCGGCTGAACTGGCGGGCTTCCCGGCGGCGCTGGGGCTTCAGACCCGCGAGAGCCGATCATGCCCTGCTGAGCGTCAATGCAGAGAGATCAGACGTTGAACAGGAAGTGCAACACATCGCCGTCCTTGACGATGTATTCCTTGCCTTCCGCCCGCATCTTGCCCGCATCCTTGGCACCTTGCTCACCTCGGTACTGGATGAAGTCGTCGTAGGCGATGGTCTGGGCGCGGATGTAGCCGCGCTCGAAGTCGGTATGGATGACCGCCGCAGCTTGCGGGCCGGTGTCGCCGATGTGGATGGTCCAGGCGCGCACTTCCTTCACGCCTGCGGTGAAGTAGGTCTGCAGGCCCAGCAGTTTGAAGGCGGCGCGGATCAGGCGGTTCAGGCCCGGCTCGTCCTGGCCCATCTCGGCCAGGAACATGGCACGGTCTTCGTCGTCCATCTCAGAGAGTTCCGCCTCGGTCTTCGCGCAGATGGCCACGACCGGGCCGTTCTGTGCGGCCGCGTACTCCCTCAGGCGCTCCAGGAAGGGGTTGTTCTCGAAGCCGTCTTCCGACACGTTGCCGACGAACATGGCCGGCTTGGCCGTGATCAGGCACAGGGGCTTGAGGATGGCCAGCTCTTCCTTGCCGAAATCGATGGTGCGCACCGGCTTGGCCTGGTCCAGCGCGGCCTGGCACTTCTCCAGGACCTTGACGAGGGCGATGGCGTCCTTGTCGCCGGCGCGAGCCACCTTGTTGTAGCGGTGCAGGCTTTTCTCGACGGTGCCGAGGTCGGCCAGACAAAGCTCGGTCTGGATGACCTCGATGTCGGCGATCGGGTCGACACGTCCATTCACGTGGATGACGTTCGGGTCCTCGAAGCAGCGCACCACGTTGACGATGGCATCCGTCTCGCGGATGTGGGACAGGAACTGGTTGCCCAGGCCCTCGCCCTTGCTGGCGCCCGCGACCAGGCCTGCGATGTCGACGAACTCGACGACCGCCGGCAAGACCCGCTCGGGCTTCACGATCTCGGCCAGCGCTGCCAGCCGGGGATCCGGCAATTCGACGATGCCGACGTTCGGCTCGATCGTGCAGAAGGGGTAGTTCTCGGCGGCGATGCCGGCTTTGGTCAGGGCATTGAAGAGCGTGGACTTGCCGACGTTGGGCAGGCCCACGATGCCGCATTTGAGGCTCATGGCGGGTCTTTCTGATGGGGAGGCCACCGGCGCGGGCCGGGGCCGAAGCGATTGATTTTAGTCGGCCGGAGCAAGGCCCGCCCTGGCCGGCAGTGCGGCAATGGCCCCTGCCTACAATCGTGTCATGCAAAGCGTGGACGTGTTGGTCAAGGGCCGGGGGGCAGTCGGCAGCAGCCTGGCGCTCAGCCTGGCTGCTCA
>NZ_DASWYS010000099.1:0-9000 GCF_036404855.1 Roseateles sp. | reverse complement strand
GTAGGCCTTGGCCTCGCCACCGAACTTCTTGGACAGCACGGTCGCGATCGCAGCCGTCAGCGTCGTCTTGCCGTGGTCCACGTGACCGATCGTGCCCACGTTCACGTGCGGCTTGGTCCGTTCAAACTTGCCTTTTGCCATCTTGCGCTCCTGAGGCGAACCCGTTGAGACGAGTAGAAGAAAAAGAAAGGGTGGTGCCCATGACGCGGATCGAACGCGTGACCTCTCCCTTACCAAGGGAGTGCTCTACCACTGAGCCACATGGGCATCGGCACGGGTTTGCCGCCAGGGATTGGCCGGCAAACCGGTGTCGACGCTTTGCCGACCAAACTCCTCGCTGATGGAGCGGGAAACGGGAATCGAACCCGTGTCATTAGCTTGGAAGGCTAAGGTTCTACCATTGAACTACTCCCGCCCTGGGAGCTCTTGACCTCGGCATGCCAGGCACGCTTTGGTGGAGGAGGCTGGATTCGAACCAGCGTACGCAATGCGGGCAGATTTACAGTCTGCTGCCTTTAACCACTCGGCCACCCCTCCTGAGGCAAGCCCGCAACTATAGCACAGGGCAGCGGGGGCGCAACAGAGGCGTCGACAAGAAGAACAAAAGAGTCGACCGAAGCATGGAGCACCCCATCACCGCTCGCGCGGGCAGGCCAGGTCGCCACGCCACCACCCGCCCACGACAACCCTGCACCCCGCACCCCACCGCATCCGAGCAAGCAACCAATCCCGGACCAGATTGACGCGCCCCGCGACGCGGCGACGTAGCGCACGCACCCCCAACCGCGCCGGATGCAAGCCCCGCGTCGCCCGAGCACAACAGTTCGCCAACACGATTCAATACCACATCAATACCAATAAAAGTCTCCAAAAGACCTTCACCTGGAGAGGAGCGATGCACCGCCCGGGGCGGCGCGGGTAGCACTCGGGAAACTCCTCATGAGAAATTGGTAGCAAAGTGGCGTTATCAATAGCTACAGTGGCATGACACTGGTTGCTGGCACCTCACAAGGGCAAATGAGGCGGCAACCGGACCGAAGGTGGTATGCAACACACCCAAAGCAGTCACCGCCGCCCCGATCAATGGCCACAACGAGGAACAGTAAATGAAGGTCAAGCAGACCCCCATCTCGCAGGCGGTGTTCATCGCTCTGCTCGGCGCCAGCGGCGTCGCCCTGGCCCAGCAAGCCCAGACTCCACAACAGCTCGACACCGTCACGGTCACGGGCATCCGCGCGTCGCAGGAGAAGTCGCTGAGCGTCAAGCGCAACGCCGACGCCCACATCGACGTCATTTCCGCCGAAGACATCGGCAAGATGCCCGACAAGAACGTGGCCGATTCGCTGGCCCGCGTGCCGGGCGTCACCATCCTGAACAGCCCAGCCGGTGGCTCAGGCGGCTTCGACGAGCGTGATCGGGTGGGCCTGCGTGGCACCAACCCCAGCCTGACGCAGACGCTGCTGGACGGCCACGGCATCGCCAACGGCGACTGGTTCGTGCTGGACCAGACCGGCGCCGGCGTGGGCCGCAGCGTCAGCTACTCGCTGCTGCCATCCGAACTGGTGCAACGCGTCGAGGTGCGCAAGAGCGCCGAGGCCTCGCTGGTGGAAGGCGGTACTGCAGGTTCCGTCAACATCATCACCCGCAAGCCGCTGGACTTTGCCAAGGCGCTGACCTTCGAGGCAGGCATAGGCGCCGTCTACGCGGACCTGCCCAAGAAGACCGACCCGCAGATCAGCGTGCTGGCCAACTTCAAGAACGAGGCCAAGACCTTCGGCGTGCTGGTGCAGGCCTTCTCGGAAAAGCGCAGCCTGCGCCGCGATGGCGTGGAGACGCTGGGCTTCATCAACAAGCTCGACAGCACCAACGCGCCAGCCCTGGTCGCCGCGCACCCCGAGCTGAATGGCGTCTACACCCCTGACCTGATCGGCTCCGCCTACTTCACGCAGGAGCGCGAGCGCAAGGGTGGCCTGGTCCGCGCACAGTTCAAGCCGACGCAAGACGTGGACCTGACGCTGACCGGCTTCACGTCCAAGATGGATGCGGACAACTACAACCGCAACTACATGATCGCGCCGCGCGCCGGCCTGATCGACAGCGCCTCGATCTCGGACTACCAGATCGTCACCGACAAGAACGGCAACAAGACGCTGAGCAAGGCCACCTTCAGTTGGGCAACCCCGTCCACGGCCGGCTACTACGACATGATCTCGCGCAAGGCCTCCGCCGAGAGCAACTACCTGAGCCTGGACGGTTCGTGGAAGGTGAACAACGCGCTGACGCTGACCGCGAACGCCGGCAGCTCCAAGGGCAAGGGCAAGACTGTCAGCCAGGACGTCGTCGAGCTGAACATCAAGACCACCAAGGCCAGCTATGGCCTGCAGGGGAATGACACGGCACCGGCCTTCAGCTTCAACGCCCCGACATCGGGCTTCGACTGGATCTTCGGCACCGAGCACGTCATCGTGAACGACAAGGAAGACTGGGCGCAGGTGGACGGCGAGTACTCGCTGGACGCAGGCATTCTGAAGAGTCTGAAGTTCGGCGTCCGCAGTGCCCAGCACAAGCGCTACACCGACGCCACGCTGAACCAGGGCCCTGGCTGCGCTACCGGCACGCCCTACCGTGTCAGCGGCTTCACTTGGAGTCTGCCCAGCGCCTGCGCCGACGCGAACGGCAACGATGCCCCTCAGAACTCGCCCTACACGCTGCCGGCGCTCAGCCAGTACTACCCCGGCAATTACGGCAGCGGCCTGGGCAGCGGCTTCCCGACGGGGATGGGCTTCATTTCGGCCCAGGACCTCGCTGCCTACAACGCCCGGGTCACCAACCGCGACCCGATTGCCCGCCGCTCACCTTTCGACGGCGGCGAGTACAGCGTGAAGGAAACCACCACGGCGGCCTACCTGCAGGGCAACCTGGAAGGCGACGGCTGGAGCGGCAACGTGGGTCTGCGTGCGGTTCGCACCAAGCAGTCGTCCGGCGCCTTCCGTCCCAGCTTCCCGGGCGAGAAGCCTGACGTGTCGTCCGCCTTCGGCGACTTCACCGCCACCACCGCCGACCGCAGCTACACCGACCTGCTGCCCAGTGCCAGCATCCGTGTGGACGTGACGCGCAACGTCGTCGGCCGCCTGGCGCTGAGCCGCACCGTGACCCGCGCCGACTACACCGCCCTGTCGGCGTTCACGACGCTGAACACCACCGGCATGTTCCTGGACAACAACGTCGTGGGCGGCGGCACCGCCGGCAATCCGGACCTGAAGCCCATCCGCTCCACCAACTTCGATGCCAACATCGAGTGGTACTTTGCACCGCGCGCCTTCGTGTCCATGGGCGCCTTCCACATGCAGATGGGCAGCTACATCACGAACGGCAACTTCATCGCGACCTACCCCACGCTGTTGACCAACACCAACCAGGTGGGCGGAAACCCGCAGCTCGTGAACCGTCAGTTCAACGTCACGGGTCTGGTCAACAAGAAGGCCTCCGTCACGGGCTTGGAGTTCGCGTTCGAAACGCCGGTGTTCAACAACTTTGGCGTCAGCGCGAACTACACCTTCGCCGACGGTCACGACCAGGACGGCCATGTGCTGCGCGGAGACGTGAAGAACTCCTTCACGCTGGGCGGCTACTTCGAGAACGACCAGTTCTCGGCCCGCGTGAACTACAGCTACACCGACGACATCTTCATCGGCACCGACCGCGGCACCGACTATTACCAGAAGGGCAACGGCGTACTGTCGGCATCCTTGGGCTACAAGTTCAGCGAGAACTTTGCTCTGAGTCTGGATGCACAGAACCTGAACGATCCGAAGCTGAAGTACTACGCCTCGGAAGTGCAGCCACGCGGCATCTACAAGAACGGCCGCCAGTTCTACCTGACCGCCCGCATCAAGTTCTGACGACGACCGGTCCTGCTGGAACCCACGGGTTCCGGCAAGCATCGCAGATCACCAGAATCGAAGGGGAGCGTGCACTGCGCGCTCCCCTTTTCCCATTGCAGGCGCCCATGACCGACACCGCCACCATCTTCAACCATCAAGTCGCGGCGCGCCCGCTGGCCGGTTCCACCGCCGCACCGCCCCCCGTGCGACACGTCTGCGTTGTCGGCGGGGGCACGGCGGGCTGGATGACCGCGCTGATGCTGGCAACCACCGCCTACGGCCCGGGACTGAAGGTGACGGTGGTGGAGAGCCCGCAGGTCGGCATCATCGGCGTAGGCGAGGGCTCGACGCCATGGCTACGCGGCTTCTTTGATGGGCTGGGCATCGAAGAGTCGGAATGGATGCCCGCCTGCAACGCCACCTACAAGTGCGGCATCACCTTCGAGAGGTGGTCCACCAAACCAGGCTTCGAACGCTACTTCCACCCCTTTGCGTCGATGCTGGACAACATGACCATGCACCAGTTCGTCGACAACGTGCATGCACGGCTGGACGGCGCAGACGTGCACGCCCACCCCGACCGCTTCTTCGTCTCGGCAGCACTCGCCCGCCAGGCCCGTGGACCGCGGGCCCAAGCTGGCTTTCCCTTCGACGTCTGGCACGGATACCACTTCGACGCGACGCTGCTGGGCCAGTTCCTCGCCACCCAGGCGCTGGCACGCGGCGTCGTCCATCTGCAGCGACACGTCCGGCAAGTCCAACTGGGCGAGCACGGAGACATCGCCTGCCTGCGGCTGGACGACGACGAGACGCTCGCCGCCGACTTCTTCGTCGACTGCACTGGCTTCGCCTCACTGCTGATCGGCCAGACGCTGCAAACACCCTTCATCCCCTTTGCCGAGAACCTCTTCAACGACGCGGCCATCGCAATGCCCACGCCGCTGGAAGGCCCCATCGAATCGCAGACCGTCTCCACTGCGCTGCCCCATGGCTGGGCCTGGAAAATCCCGCTGACCAACCGCCACGGCAACGGCTATGTCTACAGCAGCGCCCACTGCTCGGCGGACCAGGCCGAGACCGAACTGCGCGCCCACCTCGGCCTGCTTGAGGCCGACGTTCCGGCCCGCCACCTGAAGATGCGCGTGGGCCGCATGGCCCGGCAGTGGAGCCGCAACTGCGTCGCCGTGGGTCTGTCGCAGGGCTTCATCGAACCGCTGGAAGCCACCGCCTTGCTTTTCGTTCAACGCACCGCCGCCATGCTGGTGGAGCTGTTGGAGAAGGGCAACCTCGGCCCTGCCGCGCAGGACGCCTTCAACGAGGCCATGCGCGTTCGCTTCGAGAACACGCGCGACTACATCGTTGCCCACTACAAGACCAGCTCGCGCACCGACACCGACTACTGGCGAGCCAATGCCGAGAACATGCACCTGTCGGAATCGCTGCAGGGCGTGCTGATGACGTGGATGTCGCGCAAGCCGCTGGCCCCCGGCCTGAGGGCGGGCCACTTCGGGCAGGGCTATCCCATCGTGTCCTGGTACGCACTGCTGGCCGGCATGGGCATCTTTCCGGACGAGCTGCAGGCACCGAAGGGGCACCAGGCCCGGCACGATCTGGCGGCGGTGGACGACTTCGTATCACGCTGCGCCACGAACTTCCCCGACCACCGGGAGCTGCTCGCCCACATCCCGCCGCGCGTGGGCGACAAGACATTGCAGCTCTATCTCTGGTAACACTGCGTCTCAGTCGCGCAAAGTACGGCGTGCCTCGCTCTGGAAGGCCGCTGTCTCTGCCCTGCAGACACTGCGCGCGCAAATGGCGGGCGCCGCCCGCGAACGCGTTAGAACTTCAGCCGGTCGGCGAGGTCCTTGCGCATCACCGCGTCCTGCGCCGCATCGATCTCGCCGTACAGGTGGCGCTGCGTCTCGGGAATATGTGCAAGCCCCTCGCCCCGCGCGCCGAATACGTAGTGCGAAAACAGCGCGCGCCAGCCCTCGCGCTCGCCGTCGGGCAGGTGGCGCAGCGCCAGCATGGCCAGGCGCAAGGCCGCGAGGTGCAAGTCGTCGGGGCGACCCGGTGCCGCATCGGGACGCCACCAGTAGTTCATCAGGATGTTGAGATGCGGCGCCAGCGCCTCGACCTGGTGGAACCACAGCGGCGGGATGTAGATCGCATCGCCCGGCTCCAGCTCGGCCACCCAGGCCTGCGCCAACGCCTCGGCGACTCGCGGGAAGCGCACTGGGTCGGCAGTATGAAGATCGGGCACCACCGACATCGGCGCCGGCGTGGGTGCGTAGTCAGGCGGACCGAGGTAGAGCAGCGGCGCGCTGGCCGGCGGCAGCAGCGTGAAGCGCCGCCGCCCCGCAGCCACACACGCAATGTTGTGGGAGTCGTCGAAGTGTGCCGGTACGGTGGCGCGGTTGCCTATCCAGATGCGCGGCGCCGCGTCCGCGTCCAGCAGCGGGCAGGCATTGGCCTGCTCCAGGCCCGGCAGGGCCGCCGACACCAGCGCGCTCTGAGCCGCCAGGCTGGGCGGCTCGGGGAAATGGCTGTAGCGCCAGAGTTGCTCGAACAGCGCGGCATAGGGCCGCTTGTCGTGCATGAAGTTGAAGCCGGCAAGGCCAGGCTTGTAGCTGAAAGCACGCGTGGGCTCGGGCTTGGCCAGCACGGCGTCCACCGGCTCGCCATTGTCGAAGTCCGTCAGGTACTGCAGGCAGGCCTCCAGGCCCGTCCGCCCCCGCGCCACCAGCGGCCAATGCCCGACAAGGCCGCGCATCACCACGGGCTGGTAGGCCGGCACGACCTCGCGCTCGAAGCGCTCGCGCGTGATGCCCTCGATCTCCTTCATCGGCCGCATGCCATCGCCTCCTGCGTCAGCCCCTACGCGACAGGGCGCCGCGCCATGCTTCGGGGATGTGCGCGTCGGGCTCCTGCTCACGCTGCACGACGTAGTGCCCGAACATCTCTGCCCAGGCGTCGCGCTGGTCAGGGGGCAGCGCGTTCAGCACCTGGATGGCCTGCATCAACGTCGCTGCCGGCGTGGGCAGGTCCCGGGCGCCCACGACCGGCCACCAGTAGTTGACGAGCAGGTTCACTTTCTCCAGCGCCTCGACTTGGTGGTACCAAAGCGGCGGGATGTAGAGCGCATCGCCCGGCTCCAGATCGGCGACGCGGGCCGACGCCAGCGCGTCGCGGTAGCGCGGGTAGCGCTCGAAGTCCGGTGGGTTGGGATGCACGACCGAGATGGGCGCGCCCGACGGCGTGTGCTCCAGCGGGCCGATGTAGAGGTTGCCAACCTGGTCCGGCGCGAACAGCGTGAAGCGCCGCCGCCCGGCCACCACGCAGGCCAGGTTGTATGGATGGTCGTGATGCACCGGCACCGTCAGCGCGTTGCCCAGCCAGAAGTTGGGCACCGCGCCGGGCAGGACATGCAGGCAATTCTCGTCCAGAAAGCCCGGGATGACGTCGCTGACCTTGGCGCACTGCGCGGCGATGGCGGGCGCGGCGTCCGCGGGCAGATAGGCGGCCAGGTGAGCCATGAACTCCGGCAGCGGCATGCGCGCCTTGACGAATGCGAAGTCGGTCAGGCCTTCGTTGTAGCCCATGACGCCCCGGGCTGCGGCGCGCGTCTTGGTGGCCATGACTTCGACGCCGCGGTCGAAACGGGCAAGATAGTCGCAGATGGCCAGCGGCGTCTCAAGCCCCGCCTGCACGGCCGGCCACTCGCGCACGAGGCCTTTCAGCAGCACAGGCTCGGCATGCCGCTCCAGGTGCTCTTTCAGTTCCGGCGCATCAGCCGCCGACCACGTCTCGACCGGCTTCATGTACAGAACTTCAGGGCTGCATCGCGTTCAGGATCTCGCCATTGTCCTGGCTCAGTTCCCAGGCGAACACGCCGGCCAGCCCCTGCCGCTTCGCGAAGGCCACCTTGGCGCGCACGGCGCGCGGATCGTCGTAGCCGACGAACTTCCCGCCACCCACCATCGCCCAGGACTGCGTGCGCTGGTCGAAGCGGCGCGTCATGCCCTGCGCCTTCAGCGCCGCGATGTCCTTGAAGGCCACCGAGCCATCCTCGTTGGGCCAGGGCCTGGCATAGCTGCCGTCGGCCTTCACGCCGTCAAAACCTCGGCCATACATCGCCACGCCCGCGACGAGCTTGGACGCGGGCACGCCTTCGCGCTTCAAGTTCGCGACCGCGGCTTCGAGGCTGGTGTCCAGGCCCGGCCTGGCGCTGCGAAGCGCCGTGTGGTTGGCGGCCTGCTTCGTCCAGGGGCCGGCGAAGTCATAGGTCATCATGAAGACGAGGTCCAGCGCCTCGGCGGCACGGCCCATCGGCATGCGCACGAGCTGCTCCCTGGTCGTCGCAATCGCGGTGGTCAACGCGTAGCGCCTGCCCGTCTCGCGCCCCAGCGCGTCCAGACCCGCGCGCAGCTCTTGCAGTAGCACGACGAAGCGCTCGCCATCGGCCGGGCTGCCCAGCGGGATGCCATTGGCCGAGCCATTGGAGCCGGGGTGCTCCCAGTCGATGTCCAGACCGTCGAAGCCCGGATGGGCGCGCAGCCAGTCGGTGGAGGACTTCACGAAGGCCTGGCGGCCCTCGGTCGTCGCGGCCAGATGGAAGAAGGGGTCGGAGCCGCCCCAGCCGCCCACTGAGGCCAGCACCTGCACCCGGGGGTCGCGCGCCTTCAGGCGCTGGAAGGCGCCGGAAAACGTGTCCTGGTCGGCATGCGGTGCGATGCTGAAGGCCGGCTTGCCGGCGCAGGCCGCGGCCTCCTCCTTGCGCTGACCCTCGCCGCAGATCAGCAGGAAGGCATAGAGCAGGTGCGTGACGCGGCCGGGCTTGAGCTGCTCGACGACCTCCACGCCGCGCTCGGCCAGGATGTAGGTGCCGACAATGGGCGGGGCCGCCCGCGCCACGCTGGCAGCCAACAAGAGCGAGGCGATCCAGAGCTTCTTCATAGGTTGCATTCGCTGGTCAGGCCCACGTCGGGCACGGTGTCACGCCGAGCCACGCCCTGCTTGCGCAGTTGGGCGGCACGGGCCTGCATGGCGGCGGGGCTGACGGTCTTGCTCGCGGCGTGCAGGACCCAGTCAACCTCGAACTCATGGTCGCGCGGCT
>NZ_DASWYS010000098.1:0-10505 GCF_036404855.1 Roseateles sp. | reverse complement strand
CGCGCCTTCGAGGGTGAAGCGATGAACAGCCCGCAGGTCGACGGTGTCTTGGTGCGGTGGGGCGAGCGGCTGTTCTATCCGGCCAATCGCATCGTCAAGTCGCTGCCGACCCCGAGGCTGGACACGCTGATGCGGCGAAAGGGGGCGGTGATCCGTCAGCGGATTGAGGCGACGGTACGACGCGCGTCGCAGGTAATGGTGAAGGTCACCGGTGGGGGCCGAGGCGTGGCCGCCATCGCGGCGCACTTTCGCTACATCAGCAAGAACGGCCGGCTCGACATTGAGGACGACCGGGAGGTCGTGCGCAATGGCGGGGATCGCGAGCTTGCAATGAGGCTCAGCAGCTTTGTGCGTGGCTCGCCGGTCTTCAAGGAAGCCGAGATTCGGCGGCGACAGCAAGGCACACGGGTGCATCCAGAGCTGGTGCTGGCGCGGGTTACTGATAGGTCAAAGTAACGGGTGCGTTAGAGCCTTGAGCGCTGATGGAGGCGCCTACGGGGAGCGCCGCCGGCCAACGACGAATGTTGGAGTTGCAGCGGGTGCCGTCATCTGCGATCAGCCGCCGAATTCACGCTCTGTGGCATGAAGCAGACGTCGGCGCACTTGGCTGGCTGACGGGCTCAAAACGACCAGTGCCGAGGGCCCTGCGGTCGTCCAGCCTGGCTGCCCGCGGCAATCGTCCTCGAACGTCTGCTGCTTGAAGCGTTGGAATGGCGCTCCCGACCCGGTGCGGTCCTTGCCTACGGCGATCTCGCAGCCTCGAAGCGGCCGCTCAACGTTAAGGTAACCGGACCGCGGAGGCACGCGGCGTAAGGCTGGGATGCGAAGATAGTGCGAAGTGCCGCAGCCCAGCCTTACGACGGCTGTCGTAGCGGGTCCGGTTGACCGACAAGTTAGGCCTCAGCGAGTGCACTTCTGCTAGGGCAGGAAGGGGGCAAGCGCATCCTTAGGAACGCGTTCCAACATCTTGTTGAGCCCTTGCTGAAACTCAGTGCAGTCTCGACGTGTCCGCTGCTCGTCCTGCTTTGCAAGCTGCGAACGCGTCATCTCCTGCATGGCGACCACCATGGGGCTGATGTATTCCTTACCGTTGACAAGGATCGTGATCTTGATGGGGAAGAGGATCCATTCGCGGTGGGCGCGATCGATCTGCTCTGTCAACTCGGGGTAGCGGGAGACGCAAGCTTGCTTCAACTCGGAGACCATGATCTGCGTCATCTGAATGACTGGCAGAAGGTCTGGCGGAGGACGTGACGGACTGGTCTGAGCTGTGAGCTGATGGGAAGCGCACGCAAGGGCGATCGCGAAAGCAGCTGCTCGTGGGCTGAGAAGGCGATTCAGATGCATAGGGTTGTGGCTCTGAGGCCTAACTTGTTGTAGACCGTAGGGCGGCGCGGTCCATCACGCCAACCCGCGCAGTAACGGGCTGCCCGGAAGCCAGCTAAGTGCTGGTTGCATATGAATTTCCCCCACTCCGCCGCGCTGCTAATCGGGTGCTATTTTTCGGGCAAATGCCGCGCTGGTTACAAACCTATCGAGGGATGTCTGCCGGCGTGCGGGCCGCATGGATGTTGCCATTGCCGGTAGTCCATGGCTCACGCGGAGAACCCTGACTCCAGCCCGGTAGGTTGGAGTGAGCCCTGCGAACTCCAACATCGATGACCTGCCAAGCCGGTGGGGTTCGCTGCCCTCACCCCAACGTCCGAGCTGTGATGCACAGGGGATTGCGGACTGTTGCTGTGCAAGCCAACGCGCGTGCCGCACACGCACGGAATGTCAATCTCTGACACTTCCGCTAGAGTCTCATCAGCGATTTCTCGAAGGACTGAGCCATGGGCATGAACGTCAATCTCACGCCGCAGCTCGAAGAACTGGTCCGCGCCAAGGTGGACTCGGGCATGTACTCGTCGGCCAGCGAAGTGGTGCGCGAGGCACTGCGGCTGATGGACGAGCAGGACCGCTTGCGGCAAGCCAAGCTGGATGAACTGCGCAGCGCTGTGCGCGAAGGGCTGGCCAGTGGCGCCAGCGCCCCCTGGGACGTCAAGGACGTGAAGGAAAAAGCCCGCGCCCGCCGCGCGGCCAAGGCACCGGCCGCCTGAATGGCCCGCGTCACACGGCGCCCCCGGGCCGAGGCCGACATCTTCGAGATCTGGGACTACATCGCCGAGGACAGCCTCGCGGAGGCAGATCGGTGGCTGGATCGGCTCGACGAGAAGCTGAATCTATGGGCCACACAACCGGCGATGGGGCGGCAACGGGATGAACTGGCGCCAGGTCTTCGCAGCTTCGTCTTCGGCCGCTACGTCGTGTTCTTTCAGCCATTGCCCGATGGCATCGACATCGTCCGCGTGCTGCATGGCTCGCGCGACATCGACGAGACCTTCGGGCAGTAAACCAAGCGGGAACGCCGCGCGGCCGCCCGCGGGGTTCGTGGCAAGCGACGATGACGGCGCACGCAAGGGCGCCGGCGCTACCGAGCGCCCTCACCCATCACCGGTTGTTCCCCCGATCCGTGGGCAACGCTGTTGATAACCTGGCGACCGCAGCGCCAAGTGCTTGTTGCAGTTGGCACTTCGACGCCGTGCCTTGAATTGAGGCAGGCCCTGAGGGGCTGCGCGCGGCGCGCGCGGCCATCCCGCTCGCTGAGCCCAGCGCGTCTCGGCCGCAGTCACCGCCGCCGGTCACGCTGCAGCATCGGCAACCACTCGACCGCCGTGCGGCGCACCAATTCCTCGTAGCTGATCGGCTTGCCGGGCCGCTCGTCGTCCCGGTTGGCCTGCCAGTGCGCCCAGGTCTGGCCGGTGTGCACGTCGTAGACCAGCTTGAACAGGTGGCTAGGCACGGCCACGCCGTTGGGCCCGATGCGCTCGACCTTGCTGCCGAAGACGGCACCTGTCACGACATGCACGTCACCCTTCGCGCGTTGGACGTATTTGCGCGTGTCCCGCTCGATCTTGGCCCACGCGTCGGAGTTGTGGCGGAGGGACTGCGGCACCATGTTGGCCAGCGAGAAGGATTGCGCCATCGCCGTCTCGGTGGCCATGTCCGCCGACGGAGCCAGGTGCCCGCGCGAGTAGCCGGAGCGCCGGTAGTCGTCCAGCGTGGCACGCTCGGTGCTGCGCAGGCGCGCATCGGCAAAGAAGCGATCCGATCGCTGGCGCGGGATGCCGCCCAGGGACTTCTTGTTCAGGCGCTGCGCCGCAAAGACCGGCGTGCGCGTCAGGCCGCTGTGCAGCACCGCGAAGCCGTCGAAGCACAGCTCACGCAACGCGTGGCCGCCCTTCACGGCGGGGGGCTGCTGCCCGAGAAAGAAGCCGGGGCATTGGGCAAACGAGGTGGGCAGCCCCTTGACGGCGGAGGCCGAGGCCATCGAAATGGCGGGGAGAACAAGCGTCAGACAGGCGAGGACGGCGACACGGCGCGGGAACTTGAACACGGATCGGGAACGGAACGCAGATTTCAGAGAGCGCGCATTGAACCATTGCGCGGCGTGGCCGCGGCCCGGCGGCTTGGCGCCCGGACCACGGGCGCGCGCGCACCGCCGGGTTTAGGGCCTGTTAACACTAGGGGAGCAGGCCCTAGTCCCCGCCCTTCGCCAGCCGTGCCACCAGCTTCATCAAGGTCGGCACGCGCTTGCGCCCATGCATAGCCCGCACGCGCACCTTGGCCGCGCCGATGTCGATGCCCGCGCAGGTGACGACCAGCGGCCGGGCCTCCTCTTCGCGCATCACCTCGAACCGCGCCGGCAGGCCCGGCCGCGCCGACTTCGAGAGGCCGATGACAGGCGTGCCGCTGCCCAGCGCGTGGAACAGGTGCTGCCCCAGTGCGGGCGTTTCCGCCGCGTCGAGATGCACGAAGCCGTCGATGAGGACCAGCTCGGGCGCCAGCTGATGCTCGCGCAGCAACTGCAGCATGCAGGGCAGCGCGCGAAGGTCGAGCTCGCCGCGCGCGGGCTTCTCGACCTGGGCGATGCGCGAGACGAAGGCCTTCGCCGGCTCCGGCGCATCCCAGGCCTCGAAGGCGACGGCGGCGGCCTGGGGCTGCGGGCCGTCGAGGTGGACGGCGAAGGCGAGTTTCATCAGCGTGGCGGTGGCAGGTGGCGGGGCATCGGTGGGCGGGGCGCTGTCACGCGCAATCCCACCCCAGCCGCACCACGCCGCAATGCCGGCACACGAACTTGTAGAACGCGTTGTCGCCGGCGGGCTCGTAGTCGCGCGTGGCGCGGGCCCAGTCCTTCTCGGTGAGGCCGTAGCGCTCGCGCCAGTCGGCCTTCGTCGCGTCGCTAGCGCCCTCCACATCTTCCTCGAGCGCGTCGCCGTGGAACTCGCAGGCGTCGTTGCAGTGCGCGAGCCACACTTCCTGCTGCCAGCAGGAATAGCCCGGCGTGCGCAGGCTGACCTCGTCGACCACGTCTTGCGCGATGCCCGCCTGCAGCAGCGGCCCGGGGTCGGAGAAGCTCGCACCGAGCTTGGCCGCCGCGCTGCCGTCGGCGATGCACCAGGGGCACAGCTTCTCGTCGAGGTCGCTCGTCGCATAGACGGGCTGCACGTAGACGTGGCTGCACGCCTGGCCGCAGCAGGCGCAGCTGATCTGGCGCGGCTCGATGGCGCCGGTGGCCAGCGGGTCGGGGTGGTAGCGGAAGGAAGGCAGGTTCATGCCCCGCACGCTAGCAGACGGCGTCGCTCCGGGTGCCCGAGCCCCGGGCCGGGTCGCGGCGCGCCGGGAAACGCCTGTGCAGTGGGTATCCTCCTGCTCTATGCACGCGACCTTCTTCTGCTTGAGGCAAGCGCCGTTCTCGATCGCGCCCGATCCGCATGACCTGTTCATGAGCGAGCGTCACCGCGAGGCGCTGGCGCATCTGCTGTACGGGCTGGACAGCGGCGGCGGCTCGCGATCATCCAGAAGGCGGACCGCATCGTCGTGCTGGACGCGGGGCCCATCGTGGACATAGGCCGGCACGACGAACTGGTCGCGCGCAGCGGGCTGTATGCGAAGTTGGCGGCGATGCAGTTTGGGTTGGAAGCGCAACCCGGCTAGACCATGCCCCTGCCGCTCGCCATCCGCAGGTTTTGGCTTCTCATCGTCGGGGCCTCGGTGGGTTTAGGCGCCGCCGCCGAACCGCCGCCCGTCGATGGTCACGAAGGCTCGTTCGCGATGCTCCAGGAGCTGTCGCAGTTGGAGAAATGCACCCACCGGTGCCCGCAAGTCGCCAGGCTGTTGCTTCGATCCAAGGCGTACGACTGCGCGGACGTGGATGCAAGGCAATTCCGCTGCACGGCGCCCGGAGCGCGATGGTTCATCACCATCGACAGCAAACCCTTCCGGAACGGCCACGGGAAGTTTGTATGGCTGCGCGCCGAACTTGAGCTGGCAAGCCCGGAGCACAGATCGGTCGACGACATGCAGGCCACCTATTTCAAGGATTGGGGCCCGCATTGGGTCTTGCCACCTGAGCATGTGCTCATCGACAAGAACTCGCTGCAGTTCAATGGCGCGACAACCCTCAGGATTGTCACTTTCGCCCAGTCCGTTGCATCGATTTCGGGCCGCTTCAATGTGGCCCTGCTGGCCATCGTCGCCCGGTAGAGCGATTGGGGTTCGCGCTGCTCACTCCAACCTACCGAGCTTGCTCGAATCCGAAATATGGAAGCTGGCGTAGTCCGTTGCAGCCTGTCTGGCGCAGGGCATTGTTAGCGGAGTAATCGGGCCAAGGCCGAAAACCACCTGAGAGTCGACCTGAAAAGCTCATTGCAAATTAATCATTTGCAACCGTCGCCGGCGACCCGCAGCGCTTCAACACTTGCTCGGGACGAACCTTTGGAATGCGCGCCAAGTATTTGCAGATCGGCTCCATCGACATTTTTGACCGCCGCAGATCAATATCCTCCACATTCTCAACCTGCCAGTCCACATGGCGGCCATTAGGACCGTACTTGATAAATACTTGCGATCCGTAAATCTGAGGCAAGCCAGAGCGGTATTGAATTCGATCTATCAATAGCGCAAGCTTGGAGCCTTCTATATGGCCCACCCTGGCGGACATCCGTTCTCGAGCCAGCTCACGTCTCGTCCATTCATCAAATGAACTACCGCCACTGAACGCTACGCGCTCAGGGGCGGTTTCTAAGCCGATGACGCGGCCGCAGGACGGTTCCCGTACTGAGTCTTTTGGCCTGGAGCTTTTTAAGCAGCCAGGCACAGACGATGCAAGCTGACTCGACGTCGCGGTACCCCGCGGGGCGCCGCGCGTACGTTGTTCGGCATGCACTGCCTGAACAAGGGCTTCGCCAAGGGCAAGCACCTCGGCTTCCAATCGCACCTCGAAGTCACTGAAGAGAGCGTGCGCGCTTGGTGCGAGGAATCGCGGCACGAGTTCGCCACTGCCCGGGGGGCCCGCCGTTCAGACCGAGGCCGAGATCCTGCGCTGCCTGCCAGAGCACACTGCACGGCTGCATCAAGTGGCTCGCGGTGTCTACCGGCAGTGGGTCAGCGGCCTGAGGATGCCGGAGGTCGTGCGCCTGCGCGGCGCTCTGTGATCATTGGACGAGACGGTAGCCCACTGCCGTCTCCGTCAGCAGATGCTTGGGCTGGGCCGGGCTCTGCTCCAGCTTCTGCCTCAGGTTGCCCATGTAGACGCGCAGATAGTGGTTGTCGTCCATATGCGACGGCCCCCAGACGGCCTTCAGCAGTTGGCGATGGGACAGCACTTTTCCTGCGTTGGCGATCAGGTGGGTCAACAGCCGGTACTCGATGGGCGTGAGATGCACGTCGGCGCCAGCGCGCCGCACACGCCGCGCCGCCATGTCGACCTCCACATCGCCGAAGCTGAATGACGTCGTCGGGGCGGCGTCCTTTGTGGTGGCTGCGCTCTGGCTGCGCCGCAAGGCCACGCGGACCCGCGCCATCAGCTCACCCATGTTGAAGGGCTTGGTCAGGTAGTCGTCCGCACCTGCATCGAGGGCGGCGATCTTGTCGGTCTCGTCGGTGCGCGCCGAGAGGACAATCACGGGGATGCCCGACCAGACACGCAAGTCTTTCAGGTAGTCGACACCATCGCCGTCCGGCAATCCCAGGTCCAGGATGATGAGGTCGGGCCGGCGTGTGCCGGCGTCGAGGAGGCCTTGACGGACCGTTTCGCACTCGTTCACGGTCCAGCCTTCGGTCTCGAGCGCCATGCGGACGAAGCGGCGGATGCTGGGCTCGTCTTCAACGATCAGGGCGATGGGGTTCGTTTTGCTCATTCGGATTCTTCGAGATCGATCTCGGGGACTGCCGGTGGGCTTCCCAACGGCAAGGCGAGGATGAAGACGGCGCCGCCGCTGCCCCCCGGTTCTGCCCAGATACGCCCTTGGTGGGCCTGCATGATGGCCCGGCAGATGGCGAGACCAAGGCCCACGCCTGAAGTGGTGGATTCGCTCTTGGCCCGCGCGAACTTCTCGAACAACGCTTCCTCGCGACCGGCGGGAAGGCCGGGGCCGTTGTCCATGACACGCAGCCAAAGCTCGTCCCCATGAATCGCGGCGGTGATACGGATGCTGCTGTCCGGCGGCGTGTACTTGACCGCGTTTTCGAGCAGGTTGCAAAGCACCCGCTCCATCAATACAGAGTCCAGGTGGATCAACGGCAGTGCCGGGGGCACCTCAACGCTCACATCGTGTCCCATCAACACGGATTGCATCGCCTGCAGCGCGCTGCCGATGACTTCCTCGATCGGCTGCCACTCCAGGCGCAACTGGACGGCGCCGCTTTGCAGGCGCGCCATGTCCAGCAGGTTGGTGACCATGGCATTGATGCGCTGCGACTGACGTTGCAGCGTGCGTGCCATATCTCGGCCGTCTTCGGGCAGCGCGGGTAGGGCAGCCAGGGTATCGGCCAGCCCGTAGACCACCGCCAGCGGCGTGCGCAAGTCGTGCGACAGCGTCGACAGCAGCGAATTGCGCAGGCGCTCGGACTCGATGTGAACCAGTGCATCCTGGGCCACCTTGACGTAGTGCACTCGCTCAAGCGCCTGGCCGATGATGCTGGCATAGGTGTCGAGCTGAGCGCGCCGTTCCGGCTGCATCACGGTCGCCAGTTCGCGCGGCCTCAGGGCCAGCACGCCGCGGGCGCGCATGGGGGCCTGCAGCGGCAGGTAGAACCAGTTGCTGCCCGGCAGCGTGTCGGTCGCCAGGCCGGCGGCCTGGCCATGATCCAGGGCCCAGCGCGCGGTACCGAGGTCGGGGGGGTCTTGTTGGTCGAGCTGCGGCGGCAGCGCTGGCATCTTCAACTGCTCGTCGACGCCAAGCGCCAGCACCAAGGCTGGCCCGTGCAACTCACGCGAAAGATTGGCCTGCGCGCTCTCCACCACCTGGTCGGCCTGCAGCGCGCCGGACAGCTCCCGTGTCAGCTCGAACAATGCGCGGGAACGGGCCTCGCGTTCCGCCGAGACCGTCGCCTGGTAGCGCAGGTGAGCAGTCAGCTGTCCGGTGATCAGCCCGACCGCGAGCATCACCACGAAGGTCAACAGGTACTGGGCATCGGAGATGGCGAAGCTCAGCTGCGGCGCCACGAAGAAGAAGTCGAAGAAGCCGACGCTGAGGAAGCTGGCCAGCACAGACGGCCCTCGGCCCCAATGGAGCGCAACACCGACCACCGCGAGCAGGAACAGCATGACGATGTTGCTCAGATCGAACCAGGTGCTCAGCGGCCAGCTCACGGCCGTGGTGGCCGCGCAGACCAGGGCGGCGCCAAGGTAGCGTCGCCACTGCTCCGCCAACCGCTCCCAGGCCAGGTTGCCCTCCGTCTCGCTGGGGGCAGGCTTGGCCACCTGCGGCTGCCCGACCTCGATGAGGTCCACGTCCGGCGCGGCGTCGGAGAGCGCGTCGTGCAATCCCTGTCCGGCGATCCAGCGCCGCCAGGCAGGAATGGCTGCCGAGCGGCCCAGCAGGATCTGCGAAAGGTTGTTCTCGCGCGCGTGCCGGATTAGCGCTGACGCCACGCTCTGTTCCTGCAGCACCGAGGTGGCGGCGCCAAGGTCGTGGGCCAGTCGCACCACGCGCAGGATGCGCTCACGCTGGGCATCGGGCACGCGCCGCAGATGCGGCGTCTCGACGTAGACGGCATGCCAGCTGACATTCAACTGCTGAGCCAGCCGTGCCGCGCTGCGCACGACGTGCTCGGCGCCGGGCGTCGGACCAATGGCGCACAGGATGGCGGCCTCGGTCTTCCATACCTGTTTGATGGACTTGTTGCTGCGCCAGGCCTGGACATCGTCCTCCACGCGGTCCGCCGTGCGGCGCAGCGCCAGCTCGCGCAAGGCCATCAGGTTGCCCTTGCGGAAGAAGTTCCTGGCGGCCCGCTCGGCCTGCGGGCCTTTGTAGACCTTGCCGGCCTGCAGCCGCGCGATCAACTCGTCGGCCGGCGTGTCGACCATGACAACCTCGTCGGCACGGTCGAAGAAGGTATCTGGCAGCGTCTCCTGCACGCGCACGCCGGTGATGCCACCGACGACGTCGTTAAGGCTCTCCAGATGCTGCACGTTCAGCGTCGTGTAGACGTCGATGCCGTTGGCCAGTAGTTCCTCGACGTCCTGCCAGCGTTTGGGATGACGAGAACCGGCAACATTGGAGTGCGCGAGCTCGTCGACGAGGATCAGCGTGGGCGACTTGTCCCGCAGCCGCTCCAAAGCGCCGTCCAGGTCGAACTCGGGCAACTGCTTGCCGCGGTACTCCACCTGTCGCGGCGGCAGTACGGTGAGCCCGTCGGTCAGCGCCATCGTCTCACTGCGCCCATGCGTCTCGACCACGCCGACAAGCACCTCCACGCCCTCGGCGGTCAGCTTGCGCGCGGCCTGCAGCATCGCGTACGTCTTGCCGACACCCGCCGATGAGCCGAAATAGATGCGCAGCTTGCCGCGCGCGGACTTGTGTTCTTCTTCCCGCAGCTGCTCCAGCAGCGCGTCGGGGTCGGGCCGGTTTTCGTCGGTCATCAAAGCCACCCCGCTCTGCGAAAGCGCCACCAGATCAATGTACAGATGCTTGTGATCATGCCCAATGCCGCCGGGTAGCCCCAACGCCATTTCAGCTCAGGCATCTGCTCGAAATTCATGCCCCAGATGCCGGCGAGGGCCGTCGCAGCGGCGAATACGCCAGCCCAGGCGGCGAGGCGCTTGGTCACCTGACTGTCGTCGATTGTGACCATGGACAGGTTGACCTGGATGGCTGTGCCAATGGTGTCCCGCACTGTTTCGATGGCCGTATGAATACGGGCCAGATGATCGGCCACATCGCGAAAGTAGTCGCCAGTTCGCACGCAAACTGGCGGGATGCGCCCGCCGTGCAGCTTGGACAACATCTCCAGCATGGGCGACACGGCGTGGCGCAGCAGCATGAGCCGGCGCTTCAACTCGTAGAGGCGCTTGATGTTCTCCAGCGCCGCACCGCGCGTGAAGATGCTCTGCTCGATCTCCTCCAGTTCTGCTTCCAGCAACTGGACGATCGGGAAGTAACGGTCGACCACAGCGTCCA
>NZ_DASWYS010000097.1:0-2571 GCF_036404855.1 Roseateles sp. | reverse complement strand
GTGCGGAGTCGGCCGGCGCGGGCGCCGGGTCCGGCGTGACGCCTTCGAGGTCGAACAGGTCGTCCAGCTCGCTGGTGCCGCCCGAGGGCGCAGCGGCCGGGGCCGGGTCCTGTGCCGAGGCAACGGGGCCGTATGCGAGTCCTGCAGCCGCCGTCAGCGCGGCGGCCACCATGACGGCCTTCATCTTCCCTTCCTCCATGACTCTCTCACCTTCAATTCGTGCAGCTGTTTATGTTCAACCCGTGGCTGTTGCCGGCGGGTGCCGCTGACCGGGGGTCAACGGCTTGAATAGCGATGACCGGAGCCTGACATAGCGCGATACGCATGCCTTGATCCGGTGCGACAAACGTGTGTGCTGATGCGGCAGTGGCGATGGTCTGTGCCGGCAGGGGTTTTCGCCTGCAGGCGAAGACAAGCCGGACGATGCACTGCAGCATGGGAGTCGACCCGGGCCTGCGTAGCAGCCCGCGACCTTGCTGTCGCCCGAGGGGCAACCGAAGCAAGCGACTCCATGATCTCGTCTCCTCCGCTCAGTTGATGTCGTAAACAACCAACCTGGCCTTGACCCGGCCATGGGGCCCTCCGCTGCGTTGGCATCGGGCTCCCTTCGCTCTCTACTTACCTCTACAAAAAAGCATGTCCCAACAATAGTCGGCGTGCCGTGGGGCCACCAGACACCAGAGCGGCAAGCCTCTTGTCCCTGGGTGCAGCAAGTCGCCGCTTTCTGCCGATTCTGGCCGCAGCGCTGCCGCGGCGAATCGACCTTTTGGGGGGCCTGCGCTGCAGCATCTGCTGCAGCGCAGGCCGATTCCGGCACATCCGTCCCGAGTTACGGCAGCTCGACGATGCCGACGCCGGTAGCCGAGGTCTCACCGTCCTGCTGCACGGCCTTCTGCTTGACCTCGACCAGCTTCTTGCCGCCTTCCTCGAACTTGCGGGTGACTTCGCCGTCAATCCATATGGCGTCGCCTTCCGGGTTATGGCGGCGAATCTGGCTCTGGTGCGAGCGCAGGAAGCCCGCATCGCCCTGCCAGTTGGTCAGGTGGTGCGTCAACCAGGAGGTGCGCTCCGGGCCGTAGTCGTAAGCACCCGGCGTACCCACCTTGAGTGCGAATTCCTCTTCCCAGTGCACGCGCTCCGGGCAATCCGGAATGCCGAATCGGTTCTTGATACCCAGGCCCGGGTGCTTGTGGTGCTGCGCCCAGGCCAGCTTGTTGGCGCGGATGTAGAGGCCGCCCCAGCCCTGCGCGTAGCAGATGAAGCCGGTGACGGTCATCGGGCCCTTCACCATGCGCGGCAGCTTTTCGCCGACCTGCACGTCCTTCCAGTAGCGGGTGTTGGCACCGCGCACTTCTTCCTTGGCGTAGAGCTCGAAGATCTTCGACAGATCGTCGTCAGTGTACTTCCGCGGCTCGCGCGCCTTCACTTCCTTGTACTTGGTGCCCTGCTCGCGGGCGACGTCGCGGTCGGTACGGAAGCACCAGCTGTCAGCCTCGGCCACGTTGTCACCGTGCTGGTTATAGAACTTGACGTTGTAAATCTGCTGGAACGAGCGGCCGGCGAATCGGGTCTGATGCTCGATCAGGTCCTTGAGCTTGGCCTCGGTGCGGATCGTGTCGTTGCGCAGCACCGGCTTGTGCCACTGCCAGTTGGCACCGGCCCACATGGCATGGGTGCCCGACAGGCCGCCGACGTAACCAGAGACGATGCGGCTGGTGGTGAACAGGAAGCTCGGCAGCGCGGCGATCGTGCCGAAGCGCGCCTTCGCCGCGTACTCCGGATCGCACCATAGCGGGTTGTCGTCACCGATGCCGTGGGCATAGTGGCGGATCGCGTCACGCGTTGCCTCGTAGTTCCAGGGCTCGACCGTGTCCGTGATGGGCACGCCGATGCGCTGGCGCAGTTCATCCAAGGCCTTCTCGGTGATCTTGGGGAAGTGGGTAGCGTCGTTGGACATATGTCTCTCCTTGAAGAACAGAAATCAGAACGGAAATCAGTTGGCGGCGGCCGCTTCGCGGTCACGCAGGACCTTGCGGTTGACCTTGCCGGCCGGGGTTTTTGGCAGCTCGTCGACCAGGGCGATCTGGCGCGGGTATTCGTGCTGGCTGAGGCGCTCGCGGGTGAAGTCCTGCAGCTCGCGGACGAAGATCTCGTCCTGCGGGCGGGTGCTGACGACGAAGGCCTTGACCACCTGCCCGCGCAGCGAGTCCTTGACGCCGATGACGGCGGCCTCGCGCACGTCGGGGTGCTTGAGCAGGACGTTCTCGATCTCGACGGCGCTCATGGTCCAGCCGGCGGAGATGATGACGTCGTCGGCGCGACCGCCGTGATAGAAGTGGCCGTCCTCGTCGATCCAGCCGAGATCCTTGGTGGGCACCCACTCACCGCGGCGCAGCAGCTTGAGTTCGCCGACCTGGCGCGGGGCACAGGGCTTGCCGCTGGGGTCCTGCACCTCCACGGTCTGGCCGGGGATGGCCTTGCCCAGCGAGCCGGGCTTGACGGTGAAGTCCGGCGCGCCGGGATAGTTGACCAGCACCACGCCGACCTCGGTGGTGCCGTACATGCTGCAGA
>NZ_DASWYS010000096.1:0-29010 GCF_036404855.1 Roseateles sp. | reverse complement strand
TGATGCCGCAGATCGGCGTCGGCGCCCAGGTTCAGCGCGGCCGCGCGCTGAATGGCGTGGCTGGCGACAGCACCCAGGCCACCGCGCAGTTCAGCGCTAGCTGGGAGATCGACCTCTTCGGCGGCCAGCGCGCCGCGGCCGCCGCGGGCGAGGCCGAAGCCGCGGCGACGACGGCCGACTGGCATGCCGCCCGCGTCAGCCTCGCGGCAGACGTGGCGCAGGCCTATGTGCAGCTGCGCTTGGCGCAGGCGCGCGAGGAGTCCGCCGAGCTGGACACCCGGTTCGCCGAACAGATCGCTGCCTGGGGCCGCGAGCAGCGGCAGGCCGGCCTGTTGAGCGCCAGCGACGCAGCGCTGCTGAACACCGATCGCGCCGCCGCGGCCGTCAACCGAAGCCAGTGGCGGGCCGAGGCCCAGATCGCACTGCAGACGCTGGCCCTGCTTTGCGCTGAACGCGCCGACACGCTGGCAACCGAGCTGGCGCCGCCGCCCGTCTCAACCGAGGGCTTCGATCTGCGCCGCAGCCAACCCAGGACGCCCGCCTTCGACGTCAGCGCCCTGCCCGCGCAGCTGCTGGCACAGCGCCCCGACCTCACCGCCGCCCACCAGCGCTGGCTGGCAGCCGCGCAGCAGCAGCGCAGCGTGGAGGCGCAACGCTACCCGCAACTCAGCCTCGCCGCACTCGCTGGCGAGACGCGCCTGCGCGTCGGCGGCAAGAGCAGTCACGGCAGCGCCTGGTCTTTCGGCCCCAGCCTCACGCTGCCGCTCTTCGATGGCGGCGCCCTCGTGGCCGCCGGGCGGGGCGCGCAGGCCGCGGCGGACGAAGCCGCGGCGGCGCTGCAGGCGCGCTGGCTGCTCGCCGTGTCCGAGGTGGAAGAGTCCCTGCAGCGCGTGACGGCAGGCGCTGAACGCGAGCGCGAGGTAGAGGCCGTGAAGCGCGAATGGGAGGGCATCGCCCGCCGCACAGCTGCCCAGGCCCAAGCCGGCCTGCAAAGCGGCGTGCAACGCAACACCACCTTCCGCAATGCGTTGGCCGCCTACGACGCCGTGCTGGCCGTACGCGCCGAACACGCTCTGGCCTGGATTCGGCTGTACCGCAGCCTGGGCGGTGGTTGGAACGCCGACACCCTCACGAACATGAACACGAACACCGCCGACGCGCGCTGAGCACCATGAAGATCAAGAAGCTGCCCCCTGTCCTGTTGACCGCCGCGCTGACCCTCGCGCTGGCCGCCGCCTTCGTCGCCGCCCTGTCCGGTCCCGCGTTCGCCCAGACGCCAGCCGCCGGTGCCGCGCCCAAGCCGGCCCTGACCGTCAAGCGCGTGGTCGCGCAGTCGGCCACCTGGCGGCAGACCCTGTCCGGCACCGGCTCCATCGCAGCCTGGCAGGAAGTCATCGTCGGCGCCGAGATCGGGGGCCAGCGCCTGGCCGCGCTGCAGGTCGACGTGGGTGACCGCGTCAAGAAGGGCCAGTTGCTCGCCAAGCTCAGCCCCGGCACGCTGGAGGCGGACCTCGCGGCCAGCCGTGCCGCGCTGCTGGAGGCCGAGGCGTCGGCCGGCGAAGCCCGCCAAACCGCCGAGCGCGTGAAGACGCTGCAGGGTAGCGAGGCGTTGTCGCCCCAGGCCATCGACCAGGCCCTGGCCGCCGACGCCGCCGCGCAGGCCCGCGTCGCTGCGGCGCGAGCGCGCGTGCAGGCCGACACGCTGCGCCTGTCGTACACACAGATTACCGCGCCGGACGACGGCGTCATCAGCGCCCGCGTCGCCACGCCAGGCGCGCTGGTG
The DNA here is from genome assembly GCF_036404855.1 of Roseateles sp. Lineage (GTDB taxonomy): Bacteria > Pseudomonadota > Gammaproteobacteria > Burkholderiales > Burkholderiaceae_C > Pelomonas. The sequence goes on along the minus strand of NZ_DASWYS010000096.1, from coordinate 27,227 downwards.
CAGCCGGGGCAGGAACTGTTCCGCCTGCAGCGCCAGGGCCGACTGGAATGGCGCGCCGAGGTGCCAGGCGCCGAGCTGGCGCAGCTGCGCGCGGGCCAGCTCGTGCGCGTGCAGCCCAGCGGCGCACCGGCCGTGGAAGGCCGCATTCGCCGCGTCGCACCGCAGGTGGACGCGCAAACACGCAACGGCCTGGTCTACGTGGATCTGAAAGCCGCCGAGCCGCTGCGCGCGGGCCTGTTCGCACGCGGGGACTTCGTGCTCGGCGAGAGCGCCGCGCTGACGCTGCCGCAGAGCGCCGTGCTGCTGCGCGACGGCTTCAGCTACGTCTTCCGCATCGACGGCAGCAAGGTACGCCAGACCAAGGTGCAGACCGGCCGTCGCGAGGGCGAGCGCGTCGAAGTGCGCTCGGGACTGGCCGCGGGCGCCGGTGTCGTCGAGTCCGGCGTGGGCTTCCTCGCGGACGGCGACACCGTGCGCGTCGCACAGTAAGACGGAGACGCAGCGATGTTCAACGTCTCCCGCTGGTCGATCGCCAATCCGGTGCCGGCCATCATGCTCTTCATCATGCTGACCGTGGCTGGTCTCTACGGCTTCAAGCAGATGAAGATCCAGCAGTTCCCCGACGTGGAGCTGCCCACCATCGTCGTCAGCGCTTCGCTGCCCGGCACCGCGCCGGCGCAGATGGAAACCGAGGTGGCGCGCAAGATCGAGAACTCGGTCGCTTCAGCCCAGGGCGTCAAGCACATCTACACCAAGGTACAGGACGGCACGGCCACGGTCACCGTGGAGTACCGGCTGGAGAAGTCGCTGCAGGAGGCGCTCGACGACACGCGCGACGCGGTGACCCGCATCCGCGCCGACCTGCCGGCCGACCTGCGCGACCCGGTCATCTCCAAGATGAGCCTGTCGGGCATGCCCATCCTGACCTACACGGTGTCGTCGAACTCGATGGACGACGAGGCGTTGTCCTGGTTCGTCGACAACCAGGTGGCCAAGCGCCTGCTGTCGGTGCGCGGCGTGGGCTCGGTGGCGCGTGTCGGCGGCGTCAACCGGGAGCTGCGCGTGGAATTGGATCCCGCACGCCTGCTCGCCTTGGGCGTGAGCGCGGCGGAGGTGTCGCGCCAACTCAAGCAGGTGCAGCAGGAGGCCCCGGGCGGCCGCGCCCAGCTGGGCGGCGCCGAACAGTCGCTGCGAACCATCGCCACCGTGCAGAACGCGGCCGATCTCGGCGCGATGAGCATCCCGCTGGCCGACGGCCGCCGCGTGCGGCTGGACCAGATTGCCAGCGTCATCGACACGCTGGGCGAGCTGCGCAGCGGCGCATTCCTGAACGGCAAGCCCGTCGTCGGCTTCGAGATCGTGCGCGCCAAAGGCGCCGGCGAGGTGGACGTGGCCGAGCGCATCCGTGCCGCGCTCGAAGAGCTCAAGGCCGCCCATCCGGACATCAGCGTCACCGAGGCGTTCAACTTCGTCGACCCCGTCATCGAGAATTACAACGGCAGCCTGTCGCTGCTGCTGGAAGGCGCCTTCCTGGCCGTGCTGGTGGTGTGGTTCTTCCTGCGCGACTGGCGCGCCACCCTCGTCAGCGCCGTGGCCCTTCCACTGTCGGCCATCCCGACCTTCCTCGTCATGCAATGGATGGGCTTCACGCTCAACGTCGTGACGCTGCTGTCGCTGTCGCTGGTCATCGGCGTTCTGGTCGACGACGCCATCGTCGAGATCGAGAACATCATGCGCCACCTCACGATGGGCAAGACCCCCATCGAGGCGGCGCGCGAGGCCGCCGACGAGATCGGCCTCGCGGTGATCGCCACGACCTTCACCCTGATCGCCGTCTTCCTGCCCACCGCCTTCATGAGCGGCGTCGTCGGCAAGTTCTTCGTGCAGTTCGGCTGGACGGCGTCCATCGCCGTGTTCTTCTCGCTGGTCGTCGCTCGGCTGCTGACACCCATGATGGCTGCCTACATCCTGAAGGCACCCAAGCATGTGCACAAGGAGCCCTTCTGGATGCCCGGCTATCTGAAGGCAGCGCGCTGGGCCTTCACGCATAAGGGCAAGACCATGGCCCTCACGGCCGCCTTCAGCGTGGCCGCCTGCACGCCACTGTTCATGGGCGCGATCCCGGGCGCCTTCCTGCCGCCGGACGATCTGAGCCAGACGCAGATCAGCATCGAGCTCCCGCCCGGCAGTACTTACGAGCAGACCCGTGCCGTCGCCGAGCAGGCTCGCACCACGGCCGCCGCGCATCCGCACGTCAAGCTCATCTACACGGCAGTCGGCGGCGGCAGCGCCGGCGGCGACCCCTTCGCAATGAGCGGCGCGGCCGAGTCGCGCAAGGCCACGCTGACGCTGAACCTGACGCCGCGCAAAGAGCGCCGCGGCATCAGCAAGCAGCAGATCGAGCGCGAGCTGCGCGAGAAGCTGGAGAACATCGCCGGCGCGCGCATCAAGGTGACCTTCGGTGGCTCCAACGACAAGTACCAGCTCGTGCTAGCCGGCGAGGACGGCGAGCTTCTTGCGGCGCACGCCGCCAAGGTTGAGAAGGAGTTGCGCGGCCTGCCCGGCATCGGACAGGTGACCAGCAGCTCCAGCCTGCAGCGGCCGGAGCTCATCGTGCGCCCCGACGCCGCGCGCGCCGCCGACCTGGGCGTGTCCACGGCCGCGATCGCGGACACGCTGCGCATCGCCACCGCGGGCGACTACGACCAGTTGCTGCCCAAGCTCAATCTTGCCCAACGCCAGGTGCCCATCGTCGTACGCCTGCCGGATTCAGCGCGCGCCGATCTGGCCTTGCTGGGCGAGCTCACCGTGCCCGGCAGCCGCGGCCCCGTGCCGCTGCGCCAGGTGGCCGAGCTGCACCTGACCAGCGGCCCTGCCCAGATCGACCGCTTCGACCGGCTGCGCAACGTGAACTTCGAGATCGAGCTGAACGGCCAGCCGCTGTCTGAGGTGCAGGCCGCTGCCAGCGCCCTGCCCGGCATCGCCGACTTGCCACCCGGCGTCACCAAGGCCGAGATCGGCGACGCCGAGGCATTTGCGGAGCTGGGCCAGGGCTTTGCGCTGGCCATGGGCACGGGCGTGGCTTGCATCTACATCGTGCTGGTGCTGCTGTTCCACGCCTGGGTGCAGCCAGTCACCATCCTGGGTGCGCTGATCCTGTCCATCCCGGGTGCCATCCTGGCGCTCTTCGTCACGCAGACCGACCTCAGCATGCCGGCCATGATCGGCATGATCATGCTGATGGGCATCGCGACGAAGAACTCCATCCTGCTGGTGGAGTACGCCATCGTCGCCCAGCGCGAGCAGGGGCTGACGAGGCTGGAGGCGTTGCTGGATGCCTGCCACAAGCGCGCGCGGCCTATCGTCATGACGACGCTGGCCATGGGCGCGGGCATGATGCCCATCGCCCTGGGTTTTGGCACGGACCCCAGCTTCCGCGCCCCGATGGCCATCGTCGTCATCGGCGGGCTGATCACGTCGACCTTCCTGAGTCTGCTGGTGATCCCGGTGCTCTACGAGATCGTCGACGACTTCATCCAGCGCTTCACCCGCAAGCGCGGCGTGGGGCGGGAGGACGCCGTCTCAGCTTGAGCCCGGACCGGACACCAGGAAGGGGCGCGAGCGGCGCCGGCCGGATCGCGAGGCCATCGCCTCGAGACGCTGACAGCGCGAAACGTCCCCCAGTTCCGTCGGTCTGTTTCAGCTCAGTCTGAACACTGCCACCGATCGAGACAACTCGTCGGCCTGCTGCTGCAGGCTCTGGGCGGCCGCGGCGGATTCCTCGACCAGTGCTGCGTTCTGCTGCGTCATCTCGTCCAGGCTGGCGATGGCCTGGCCAATCTGCCCGATGCCGGTGCTCTGTTCGCCGGTGGCATGGCTGATCTCTGAGACGATGGCGCTGACCCGCGCGATCGCCTCGATGATCTCGCGCATGCTCAGGCCGGCCTTCGCGACCAGGGCAGTGCCGCTGTCCACGCTCTCGCCGCTGCTGAGGATCAGCGACTTGATCTCCTTGGCTGCCTCGGCCGAGCGCTGTGCCAGCGTGCGCACCTCGCCCGCCACGACGGCAAAACCTCGCCCCTGCTCACCGGCCCGCGCGGCCTCGACGGCGGCGTTCAGCGCCAGGATGTTGGTCTGGAAGGCGATGCCGTCAATGACGGCGATGATGTCGCCGATCCGGTTGGACGAGCCGCTGATGCGGCCCATGGTCTGCACGACCTCGTCCACCACCGCGCCGCCCCGCCGCGCCACCTCCGCAGCATCGCTGGCCAACTGGTTGGCCCGCACGGCCGACTCGGCGTTGTGCGTGACGCTGGCGGTCAGCTCCTCCATCGCCGACGCCGTCTCCTGCAGGTTGGACGCGGCCTGCTCGGTGCGGTTGCTGAGGTCCTGGCTGCCGATGGCCACTTCGCGCGACGCGGTGGCGATGCTGTCCGTGCTGTGGCGCACGCCGCTGACGACCCGCGCCAACGAGTCCTGCATACCCTGCACGCCGCGCATCAGCGCCGCCGTCTCGTCGCGCCCATGGGCGTGGACCGGCTGGCTGAGGTCCTGGCTGGCGATGCGCTCGGCCGTCTTCACGGCGTAGGCCAGCGGCGCCAGGATGGATCGGATGTTGAGCGTCGTGTAAGCCGCCAGCAGCAGGACCGCAGCGAAAACCACCACCATCAGGCGGCGACGGATGTCCTGCTCGTGCTCGTCCAACCGGGCGACCTGCGCGGCGGAATGTCGGTCGACCTTCTCCGTCATCTCGCTCAGGGCCTTGTCCATCGCCCGCACCGGCCCCTTGACGGGCTCCATCGCACGGTTGGCCGCCGCCGTGTCGGCGAACTCGCCCCTTGCCACGCGATCAAGGATGGCGCCGAAGCCGCTGCGATAGTCCTGCAACGCCCGCTGCAGCTCGTCCGGCATGCGCTTCACGTCTGCGGGGACGTCGAGCCGGGCAATCTTTCCCAGGCTGGTGGAGACCTTCTCGAAGGTCTCGGTCCAGTCCTGCCGGTAGCGCTCTACGGCCTTGGCGTCGGCCAGGTTGATCAGCAGGTCCTTCTCGTAGCGGCGCAGGTTGCCGACGCCGGCACGTATGCCCGCCAGCTGGGTCAGCGACTCGACGTCGTTGTCCACGTAGTGCACGAACTCGGCCTTGGACTGCGCCAGGCTGCGCAGCCCCTGCATGCCGACGACCAGCATGGCCAGCACCGCCAGCGCGGCGAGTGCGAGCAGCCGCGCCTTGATCGTGAAATCGCTCAGCCTCATCGCCATCCCCCGCTGGAGTGTTGGCGTGAGACTAGCCTGTTGCCCGGTGTTCGACTAGCCGTCAGAACGCCACAGTTCGCGCATCGCCGCCTCGAAGGCATCGCCCACGCGCCCCGGCGCCCGCCAGGGTCTGGCCCGGCCGGCCACCCAGACCGACTGCCAGGGCGAGCCGTTGCTGCCAAAGACGACAGCGTCCAGCAAGGCTTCATCCGGCAGGCCGCGCAGGCCGTCGGCCTCGCGGTTCAGCACCATCGCATCGGCGCGCGCGCCAGGCGTCAGGCCCCAGGCCGCGAAACCGGCGGCACGAGCGCCCCCCGTCACCGCGGCGTCGAACAGCCGCGCCGCGCTGGATGCCTGGGTGCCCGGTGCCGCTGCGACGTTGCGTTGCCGCGCTGTCAGCCGCTGACCGTATTCCAGCCAGCGCAGCTCCTCCACCCAGCCACGCGTGACCTGACTGTCCGAACCCACCGTCAGCGGCACGCCATGAGACAGCCAGCGCGGCAGATCGGCCAGGCCGTCGCCAAGGTTGGCCTCCGTGCCCGGGCAGATGACGATGCCGGCACCGCTGCGGGCCACCGCCTCGATCTCCGCCGGCTCGGCATGCGTGGCGTGCACCAGTTGCCAGCGCGGATCGAGGCCGCCCTCTTCGGCCAGCCACTGGATGGGGCGCCGGCCCGTCGCCTGGAGGCAGTCGGCCACCTCGGCCGTCTGCTCGGCGACGTGAATGTGGATCGGCACGTCGGTGGCGCCGACCAGTTGCCGCAGGCGAGTCATGTCGGCCGGCGACGCACCGCGCAGCGAGTGCAGGGCCACGCCGGCATTCACGCGCGGCAGGCCGGCGGCCATGACGCGCTGGGAGGCCCGCCAGGCCCAGTCGGCATCGGCCGCGAAACGGTGCTGGTCGGGCCTGAGGCCGCTGGCGCCAAAGCCGCTGCGCGTGTAGACGACCGGCAGCAACGTGAGTCCGATGCCAGCGTCCTGGGCCGCCTCCGCCAGCGCCCAGGCCATGTCGAGCTCATCGTCGAAGGCTTGCCCCTGGGCCGGGTGGTGCAGGTAGTGAAACTCGCAAACCTGGGTATAGCCCCCACGCAGCAGCTCGGCATAGAGCTGGCTGGCCACCGCACGCAACTGCTGCGGCGAGATTCGAAGGGCCAGCGCATACATGCGATCCCGCCAACTCCAGAAGTCATCCTGGCCGGCCTCGCGGCGTTCAGCCAGGCCGACGAAGGCACGCTGGAACGCGTGGCTGTGGGCGTTGACGAGACTGGGGATGAGCGGTCCGGCCAGCACCTCGGCGCCGGGCGGCGCAGGCACATTGGCGGTGACCTCGGACCAATGGCCGCTGGCGTCCACGCTCAGCAGCACGTCGCGCTGCCAGCGGCCTTCCACCCACGCCAGCGGCGCGTGCAGACGTTTCAGGGCCGCCATGCGAGCATCTCCTGCAGCAGCCCCTCGATCAGCGGCGCCACCTTGGCAGCACGCGCCTCGTCGAAGGCGCCCGCCGGATCGCCGGATTCGTCCATGTAGCAGCGCTGGCACATCTCCAGTTGCACCGCGTGGACACCCTCACCCGGCCGGCCGTAGTGGCGAGTGATGTAGCCACCCTTGAAGCGGCCGTTGACAACCTGGCTGAAGCCCTTCTGGGCGGCCAGCAGGGCGCTCAGTCGCTCGGTGATGGGCGGCGCGCAGGAGGCGCCATCGGCCGTGCCGAGGTTGAGCGCCGTCAGTTCCCCTTCGAACAGCCAGGGCAGCACCGAGCGGATGCTGTGGCCTTCGAACAGCAGCGCGTGGCCATGCTCGGCCTGAAGGCGCCGCAGCTCACCGGCGAGCGCGTCGTGATAGGGCTGCCAATAGGCCTCGCGGCGCGCAGCAATCTCGGCCAGGTCGGGCTCGGCGCCGTCGCGGTACAACGGCTCGCTGGTGAAGAAGCGCGTCGGCACCAAGCCGGTGCCTCCGGCCGCGCCGGGGTAAAGCGGCTGATCGTCGGGCGGACGGTTCAGATCGATGACGTAGCGGCTGTAGCGCGGCACGAGCAGGCTGGCGCCCAGCTTGTCGGCCAGCGGACGGTAGAGGCGCTCCAGATGCCAGTCGGTGTCCTCGCTGGCCAGTGCGCGCGGCAACAGCCGGCTGTGCAGCTCGGCGGGAATCTCGATGCCCACATGGGGCAAGCTGATCAGCAGGGGCGCGCGGCCCTGCTGCAGGCGAAAGACGGTCATGCTTCTCCCTGGTTTCCTTTGAGAACCCGTTCTACCAGCGGGTTATGGCCAAAGCATGCTGCCAGCTCGCGCGGATGTCCGCCATCCCAGACACAGAAGTCGGCGCGCTGGCCGGCGACGAGCTGGCCACGGTCCTGCAACCCCAGCGCACGCGCCCCATGGACGGTCAGGCCGCGCAACGCCTCCTCGGGCGTCATCCTGAACAGCACGCACGCCATGTTCATCATCAAGAGTGGGGACAAGGTCGGGGAGCTACCCGGGTTGTGGTCGGTCGCGATGGCAATGGGGACGCCCGCCTCACGCAAGGCTTCGAGGGGAGGCAGCTGCGTTTCGCGCAGCGCATAGAAGGCGCCTGGCAGCAGCACGGCCACCGTGCCGGCCGCGGCCATGGCCTGGACGCCCGTCGGGCTGAGGTATTCGAGATGGTCACAGCTGAGCGCCCTGTAGGACGCAGCGAGCTGGGCGCCGCCTTGGTCACTCAGTTGCTCGGCATGCAGCTTGACCGGCAGGCCCAGACGCTGGGCGGCATCGAACACGCGGCCAACCTGGGCCGTGCTGAACGCGATGTGCTCGCAGAAGGCGTCGACAGCGTCGACCAGCCCCTCCTTGTGCAACGCCGGCAGCCACTGGCAGACGGCAGCGATGTAGTCGTCGGCGTCACTGAACTCGGGCGGCAGCGCATGGGCGGCCAGATAGGTCGTGCGCACGTCCACGCCCAGGTCCGCCAGCCGGCGCGCGACGCGCAGCATGCGCGCCTCGGTGGCGGCGTCCAGGCCGTAACCGGACTTGACCTCCAGCGTCGTCACGCCTTCGGCGATCAGCGCCCGCGCACGCCCGGTGGCCGCCGCCAGCAGTTGCGCCTCGGTCGAGGCGCGTGTCGCGGCCACGGTGGACTTGATGCCGCCGCCGGCCTTGGCGATGTCGGCATAACTGGCGCCGTGCAGGCGCTGCTCGAATTCGTTGGCGCGGTTGCCGCCATAGACGAGGTGGGTGTGGCAGTCCACCAGGCCCGGCGTGACGAGGGCGCCATGCAGCTCCGCCACTTCGTCGGCCGCTGGGGCATCGGCGCTCGGCCCGACCCAGCGCAGCAGGCCATCGCCATCGACGAGCAGCGCGCCATCGTCGATCAGGCCCCAGCCGCGCTCGCCCGCCAGCGTTGCGAGACGCCCGCCACGCCAGAGCTTCATCCTTCGTCGCTCCAGGTCAGCCACCAGGCATTGCCCTCGCCGGTGAAGACGCAGCTCTGCGCCACCGGCTCCTCGCACCAGGCCAGCGTCAGCGGCGCCATGGGCATGGCGCGGTGGCCATGCTCCAGCAGACCGCCTTCGACGGTGAACAGGCCGATCCAGGGCGTCCTGGGCAGCAGTACATGGTGCGCCGACTCGACCTCCAGGTTGCCGCGCCGCTCCATCACGTTGAAGACCTCGCTCGCGCCTTTGATCAGTTCGGCCTCAGGCGCCAATCCGCCGTCGAAGCGCAGCGGCTCGTCCCCGACGCTCTGCGGCCAGTCGAACAGGCGCAACCCTGCGCCGCCGATGACGGCGAGCCAGCGGTGCACGCCGGGAAAGGCCGAGAACGGCCCGTCGCGCTCCACGCGGGCAACGCTGATACGCAGCGCCCAGTCATGGGCGTGCGGCCAGGCGAGCAGCTCGCGCGTCGTGCCACCCTTGTTCTTCCAGGCCTGGGGCTCGACGTCGGCCGCGCTGACCTTGCTCCAACTCATGTTTTCGTCCTTGCACTCGGTCTCGCTCCGCGAGGAACCGCACATTCTCCGCAGCTCCAAGTCGCAATACTCATGCCGAGAAGCTCCCTTGCAATTGGTAACGCCCCCCCGGATGGGTCAGCTTCACCGAAGTGACCGCGACGCCACGGCTGTACGTGATGCGCTTCACGACCAGGCAGGGGTCGCGCCGATTGATGCCCAGCAACCGGGCCTCCACCTCGCCGGGCAGGGCGGCTTCGATCATGTAGCGCGCCTCGGACAGCGGCGCCACCTCCAGAAGGTAATGCGTCGGCGTGATCCGCGTGAAATCCTGCGCCAGGTATTCCGGCGCACAGGCCGGATTGACGGCACGTTCCTCGCACTGGATGGCGACGCCGTTCTCCAGGTGCACGATGAGGCTGAGGAAAACCGGCGCGCCGCGCTTGAGCCCCAGCTCCGCCGCCTGCTGCGGGGTGGCTTTGCCTTTCACCAGGGCATGCACGCGCGCCTCGTGGGCGCCGCCGCGTTCGACGATCTCCTCGTGCACGTCGCGCACATTCAGCGTCGACGAGATCCGATGTAGCTGGGCGACGAAGCTGCCCACACCCTGCACACGCTCGATCAGCCCCTCCTGCACCAACTCGCGCAGTGCGCGGTTCACCGTCATGCGGCTGACCTCGAACTGCGCCACCAGCGCCCCTTCGCTAGGCAGCAGGTCGCCGGCCACCCACTGGCCGCTGGCAATACCCTCACGCAGGTGGTTCTTGACCTTCAGGTACTGGGGTTCGGGACTGGTGGGGGCTCGGGACATGGCGGCCATCCTAGTTGACTTGACTTGTATATACAACTAGAGTCCGCCGCACTTTGAGGAGTTCCCGATGACCGCTCTGCCCCGCCCTGTCAAGGCCCCAACCGGTACCCAGCTGCATTGCAAGAGCTGGCTGACCGAAGCCGCCTACCGCATGCTGCAGAACAACCTCGACCCTGCCGTGGCCGAGAACCCGGATGCGCTGGTTGTCTACGGTGGTATCGGCAAGGCGGCGCGCAATTGGGATGCATTCGACGCCATTTGCAAGTCGCTGCGGGAGCTGGGCGACGACGAGACGCTGCTGGTGCAGTCGGGCAAGCCGGTGGGCGTGTTCCGCACCCATCCGGATGCGCCGCGCGTGCTGCTGGCCAACTCGAACCTGGTGCCAGCCTGGGCCACCTGGGAGCACTTTCACGAGCTGGACCGCAAGGGCCTCATGATGTACGGCCAGATGACGGCCGGCAGCTGGATCTACATCGGCAGCCAGGGCATCGTGCAAGGCACCTACGAGACCTTCGCCGAGGCGGCCCGCCAGCACTACGACGGTGTGGCAGCCGGGCGCTGGATCCTGACCGCCGGTCTGGGTGGCATGGGCGGCGCGCAGCCGCTGGCGGCAACCTTCGCAGGATTCTGCTCACTGAACATCGAATGCCAGCAGTCACGCATCGATTTCCGTCTCAAGACCCGCTATGTGGACGAGCAGGCCGCGGACCTGGACGACGCCCTGGCGCGCATCCAGGCCCACACCGCGGCCGGTCGCGCCGTGTCCGTCGCGCTGCTGGGCAATGCGGCCGAGGTGCTGCCCGAGCTGGTGCGTCGCGGCGTCAGGCCTGACCTCGTCACCGACCAGACCAGTGCCCACGACCTGATCAACGGCTACTGCCCACCAGGCTGGAGCGTCGAGCAGTGGAAGGCCGCCGCAGCCGACCCGACCCGCCACGCCGAATTGAAGGCCGCGGCCTCCGCCGGCTGCGCGGCGCATGTGCAGGCCATGTTGGCATTCAAGGCCCAGGGCATCCCGACGGTGGACTATGGAAACAACATCCGCCAGGTGGCGCTGGATCAGGGCGTAAAGAACGCCTTCGACTTCCCCGGCTTCGTGCCCGCCTACGTTCGGCCACTGTTCTGCGAGGGCAAGGGGCCGTTCCGATGGGTGGCGCTGTCGGGCGACCCCGAGGACATCCGCAAGACCGACGCCAAGCTGAAGGAACTGTTCCCGAGGCATGCCGCCCTGCATCGCTGGCTCGACATGGCTGCCGAACGCATCGCCTTCCAGGGCCTCCCAGCGCGCATCTGCTGGCTGGGTCTGGGTGAGCGCCACATCGCCGGCCTGGCCTTCAACGAGATGGTGAAGAACGGCGAACTGAAGGCGCCCATCGTCATCGGTCGCGACCACTTGGACAGCGGCTCCGTCGCCAGCCCCAATCGCGAAACCGAGGGCATGCGCGACGGCTCTGACGCCGTCTCCGACTGGCCGCTCTTGAATGCGCTGCTGAACACTGCCGGTGGCGCCACCTGGGTGTCACTGCATCACGGCGGTGGCGTAGGCATGGGCTACTCCCAGCACTCGGGCGTCGTCATCGTCTGCGATGGCACCGAGGCCGCCGCGAAGCGCATCGAGCGCGTGCTGTGGAACGACCCCGGCACCGGCGTAATGCGCCATGCCGATGCGGGCTACGAATCGGCCATCGCCTGCGCCAAGAAGAACGAACTGAACCTGCCGTCGCTATGAAACTGATCCCAGGACAACTGACCCTCTCCCAGCTCGCCGACATCGCCGCCGGGCGTGCCTCGCTGCAGCTCGACGATTGGAGCGCCGTCGACAAGAGCGCCGCCCTGGTGGCCGCCGCGGCAGCGGGCGACGCGCCCGTCTACGGCGTGAACACCGGCTTCGGCAAGCTTGCCAGCACCCGCATCGCCAAGGACCAGCTCGCCGCGCTGCAGCTCAACCTGATCCGCAGCCATGCGGTGGGCGTCGGCGCGCCGATGTCGCCCGAAGTGGTTCGGTTGATGCTGGCCACCAAGGCCGCCAGCCTGGCACGCGGCTTCTCGGGTGTGCGCCGCGTGGTCGTGCAGTCGCTGCTGGACGCCCTCAACGCCGGCTTCGTGCCCTATGTGCCGGCCCAGGGCTCTGTGGGCGCCAGTGGCGACCTCGCACCGCTGGCCCACCTGACGCTTGCACTGATGGGCGAAGGTGAGGCCCTAGTTGCAGGCCAGCGCGTCCCGGCCCGCGACGAACTCGACCGGCTGCAGCTGCCGCCGCTGACGCTGGCTGCCAAGGAAGGCCTGGCTCTCATCAATGGCACCCAGGCCAGCACGGCACTGGCACTTCACGCACTGCTGCGCTTCGAGGGCCTGTTCGCGACGGCGCTCGCCAGCGGCGCGATGACGCTGGATGCGGCGCGCGGCAGCGACGGCCCGTTCGACGCCCGCATCCACGAGGTGCGCGGCCAGCCCGGCCAGATCGAGGTCGCAGCCGTCTACCGCGAGCTGGCGGCCGGCAGCGCGATCCGCGCCAGCCACCGCGAGGGAGACGAGCGCGTACAGGACCCGTACTGCCTGCGCTGCCAGCCCCAGGTCATGGGCGCCTGCCTGGACCAGGCCCGCCATGCGACGGAGGTGCTGGTGCGCGAGGCCAACGCCGTCACCGACAACCCGCTGGTCTTCGACGACGTGATGATCTCCGGCGGCAACTTCCACGCCGAGCCCGTCGCTTTCGCGGCGGACAACCTGGCGCTGGCCATCGCCGAGGTCGGCGCCATCGCCGAGCGCCGCATCGCGATGTTGATCGACCCGGGCATCTCGCGCCTTCCGCCCTTCCTGACCGCCGACGCCGGCCTGCACAGCGGCTTCATGATCGCCCATGTGACGGCTGCGGCCCTGGCCAGCGAAAACAAGAGCCTCGCCCACCCGGCCAGCGTCGACAGCCTGCCCACCAGTGCCAACCAGGAAGACCACGTCTCGATGGCCACCTTCGCTGCGCGCCGCCTGCACGCGATGATCGACAACACGGCCCACATCGTGGCCATCGAACTGCTGGCCGCCGCCCAGGGCATTGACTTCCTGCGCCCGCTGCAAAGCTCGGCGCCGGTGGAGGCCTTGCACGCTCGGCTGCGAGCCGACTGCGCCAGCAGCCCAGCCGACCACTACCTGGCGCCGGATATTGAGCGTGCCGCGGCGTTGGTGCAGGCGGGCGTGCTGACGGCGCCGCAGGCGCCGCGCTTTGGCGACTGAACGTTCGCGCTGAGATCGCGGCGGTAGCCCGGACATAGGGCCTGATGCCCGACGCGCGGGTGGCGTCAGATCCACTTCCGCGACGACGACGAACTGGGCGTTCAGGGCACTGGGCTCGAACCGGCAGTCGGGAGCTGGCCCTTGGCTGGCGTCCAGCGCAGCCTTGCCCTGGGTGGCCTTGCGTGGCTCGAGAAAGCTGTGGCGTTCAATATCGCCCGGCTGCCCCCGCCACACGCAGGAAGACGTAGGCAAACCAGGCCACGACGGCCCGGTGCAACATGGCGCGCAGCCCCGTGCCGCCATGCTCGCCGACGCGACTGGACACGGCAATAGCCATCTCAATCTCATCCGCCAGCCGAGCCGAAAAACCCGCATCCTCGACAACGACGTTGGCCTCCAGGTTGACCAGCAAAGACAACGGGTCGATGTTGGAACTGCCGACGGTGGCCCACTGCCCGTCAACGACGGCAACCTTCGCATGCAGGAAGGCCGGGGTGTACTCGTAGATCTCGACACCATGGCCCAGCAGGTCTGCGTAGAGGGCCTCGGCCGCCCACCCGGCGATGCGGTAGTCCAGCTTGCCCTGCAGCAGCAGGCGCACGCGTACGCCCCGATCTGCCGCCTTGCGCAGGGCCTGGCGGATGCGCTGGCCTGGATAGAAATAGGGGCAGACGAGGTCCACACTGGCGCGCGCGCCCCGGATCGCGTCCGTATACGCATGCTCGATGGTGCGGCGCCGGCGCAGGTTGTCACGCAGCACGAAGGCAGCGCTGACAGGCCGCAGGCGCGATGGCGGTTCGGCCAGGCGCTGCGGGCCGCGCCAGAGCTGCGTCAGCCACAGGCCAAAGCGGCGGCGCAGCGGCACGTAGTCCAGTAGCGCGTCGTCGAAGTCGCGCCCCAGCCAGGCACGCGACCAGATCGAGCGCACGCTCTGAGCCACCAGGTCCACCAAGCCACCGCTCACCTGCACGGCGAAGTCCAGGCGCGGCAGCTCGGTGCGCCCGTGATGGAGGTCGATGCGGTCGTCGATGATGTTGATGCCGCCGACGAAGGCCTGCTCGCCATCGACCACGCAGAGCTTTTGGTGCAGGCGACGCAGTTGGCCGGGCTGGAACCAGCGCCACCAGCGATCCATGGGCCGGAACACGGCGAAGGCCACGCCGCTTCCGGCAAAGCGCTCCTGCAGCACCCGGATGCTGGCACCGCTGCCGAAGCCATCGACGACGAGGCGCACGCGCACGCCTCGCCGGTCGGCCGCCAGCAGCGCGTCCACGAGAGCCAGCGAGGTCTCGTCGTGGTGAAAGATGTAGGTCGCCAGCCAGATCTCCCGGTGAGCTCGCGCGATGGCTGCATGCATGCACGGAAAGAGCTGGTCGCCACCGCGCAGCAGCTCGATCTGGTTGCCGCCGACGAAGCCGGGATCGACGGCGTGGTGGCGGCGACGGCGCTTCGTGCCCAGCCGCCTCACCGAGGCATCCTTTGCGCCATGTGGCAAGCCTCCCGGGATGGTCGCGCGAGGCTCATTCCAGCGCCAACTCCACGAGCAGCGGCAAATGGTCGGACATCCGCGCCCAACTGGAACCGCGGGGCACCTGAACGCCGGTGCAGCGCAGGCCGCTCATGTAAACGCGGTCCAGCGCGAACACCGGCAGCCGCGACGGGAAGGTGGATGAGCGTGCGCGCCCATGGGGCGGCGCGGCGCGGCGCAGGCCATGGGCGCGCATGGAGGGATCCAGCCGTTCACCCCAGTCGTTGAAGTCGCCGGCCACGAGCACGGGAGCTCCCGCTGGCACATGCTCGCGAACGAAGGCCGCGAGACGGTCGACCTGGCGCATGCGGCTGGCATGGATCAGCCCGAAGTGGGCAACGACGACATGCACCACCGTCCCCTGCCAATGCACCGGCACGTGCAGCAGGCCCCGCTGCTCGAACGCATGGTCCGACACGTCGTGGTGCCCGATGTCGCCCATGGGCCAGCGAGAAAGCAGCGCATTGCCATGCTCGCCGAACTTGGTCGTCGCGTTGGTGCGATAGGCCACCTCGTAGCCCTCGGGCGCAAGGAAGTCGGCCTGGCCCTTTTCTGGCCATCCGAACCATGTACGGTCAAAGTAGGCAGCCTCACGGTGGTGGAAGAGGCGCACCTCCTGCAGGCAGACGAGGTCGGCGTCCAGCGCCTCGACACCCATCTGGAGGTTATGGATCTCCAGACGCTTGGCCGGCCCCAAGCCCCGCACACCCTTGTGGATGTTGTAGGTGGCCACCCGCAACACATCGCCCGGGGGGTGGGGTACAGGGCGGGCGGAGGATCTGATCGCGTTCATGACGCTCGGGCGAATCCGGCGGTGCTGAAGCGAGGCAACTGCAGCACCGCCTCGGCATTGGACGGCGAGAAACAGCGGTCCGCGGCCTCATGCCACGGCAACCAGACCCACGATACGTGCTCGCGAGGCGACAACGTCGGCGTCAGTGCCTCGCGCAGCTGTAGGCCGAAGACGTGTTCGGTGTTGCGCGTGACACCCGGGGCATAGCGATACCGCCACTGCGGGTAGATCTCGTAGATGTTGGCAAGGTTCCAGTCGCGCAGCTCACCGCCCAGGGCGTCGACGTCAAAGCCGGTTTCCTCCAGCACCTCACGGCGCGCAGTCTCGGTCAACGGCTCGTCCAGGCGGTCCTTGGAGCCGGTGACGCTTTGCCAGTAGCCGGGGTGGTCGGCGCGTTCGATCAGCAGCACCTGCAGGTCGTTTGTGTGAACAACGACGAGGACCGACTCGGGGATCTTGTGCGGCCGCTGGGCCGCGCGGGTCTCGGACAACATGCGACCAGCATAGCGCCGGCGGGTCCCAGCTTCCGGTCATCGCGACCGCACTTGTTGCGGCCCAAAGCAACGAAGCCCCGCAGAGGCGGGGCTTCTTGCCGTGAGGCTGGCCGGTCAGGCCGCCGGCGTCGCGTTACGCAGGCGGATATGCAGTTCGCGCAGCTGCTTCTCGTCGACCAGCGACGGTGCGCCGGTCAGCAGGCACTGGGCGCGCTGGGTCTTCGGGAAGGCGATGACGTCACGGATGGACTCGGCCTTGGTCATCATCGTGACGATGCGGTCCAGGCCGAAGGCCAGACCGCCATGCGGCGGCGCGCCGTACTGCAGCGCGTCCAGCAGGAAACCGAACTTGATGCGCTGGTCCTCGGCGTTGATGTTCAAGGCCTCGAAGACCTTGGCCTGCACCTCTGCGCGGTGGATACGCACCGAGCCGCCGCCCAGCTCCCAGCCGTTCAGCACCATGTCGTAGGCCTTGGCGATGCACTTGCCCGGGTCGCTGACCATCAGGTCCTCATGACCGTCCTTCGGTGCCGTGAACGGGTGGTGAACGGCCGCCCAGCGGTTGTTCTCCTCGTCGTGCTCGAACATCGGGAAGTCGACCACCCACAGCGGCGCCCACTTGTCTTCGAACAGGCCTGCGTTCTTGCCGAACTCGCTGTGGCCCACCTTCAGGCGCAGCGCGCCAATGGCGTCGTTGACGACCTTGGCCTTGTCGGCGCCGAAGAAGATCAGGTCGCCGTCCTGCGCGCCGGTGCGCTTCAGGACTTCCGCGACGGCTTCGTCGTGCAGGTTCTTGACGATGGGCGACTGCAGGCCTTCGCGACCCTTGGCCACTTCATTGACCTTGATCCAGGCCAGGCCCTTTGCACCATAGATCTTCACGAACTCGGTGTAGGCATCGATCTCGCCGCGGCTCATGGCAGCGCCACCCGGCACTCGCAGCGCGACGACACGACCGCCCGGCGTCGTGGCCGGGCCGGAGAAGACCTTGAAGTCGACGGTCGTCATGGCGTCGGTCAGCTCGGTGAACTCGAGCTTCACGCGGAGGTCGGGCTTGTCGGAGCCGAAGCGGTGCATGGCCTCCGCGTACTTCATGACCGGGTAGTCGCCCAGCTCGACATTCAGTGCCTTGCGGAAGACGTGGCGGATCATGCCCTCGAACATCGAGCGGATCTCTTCCTCGGTCAGGAACGAGGTCTCGATATCGATCTGGGTGAACTCGGGCTGACGATCGGCGCGCAGGTCCTCGTCGCGGAAGCACTTGGTGATCTGGTAGTAGCGGTCGAAGCCCGCCACCATCAGCAACTGCTTGAACAGCTGCGGCGACTGCGGCAGCGCAAAGAAGTGGCCGTCATGCACGCGGCTGGGCACGAGGTAGTCACGCGCACCCTCGGGCGTGGACTTGGTCAGCATCGGCGTCTCGATGTCGACGAAGCCGTGCTCGTCCAGGAACTTGCGGACCTCCATCGCCACCTTGTAGCGCAGCATGAGGTTGTTCTGCATGTACGGGCGACGCAGATCCAGCACCCGGTGCGTGAGGCGAGTCGTCTCGGACAGGTTGTCTTCGTCGATCTGGAACGGGATGGGCACCGAGGCGTTCAGCACCTCGATCTCGTGGCACAGCACTTCCACCTTGCCGCTGACGAGGTTGGCGTTCTCGGTGCCGGCCGGGCGGGCACGCACCTTGCCGACGATCTTCAGGCAGTACTCGCTGCGCACGTCTTCCGCCACCTTGAACATGTCGGCGCGGTCGGGGTCGCAGACGACTTGCACGAGGCCTTCGCGGTCGCGCAGGTCGATGAAGATGACACCGCCGTGGTCGCGGCGGCGATGGGCCCAGCCCATCAGGGTCACGGTCTGGTCGAGCAGCTTTTCGCTGACTTGGCCGGCATAGCAGGTACGCATGAGGTTCTCCGAATTCTTTGCAGGGGTGTCTTGTGGGCGCTGATGAGCTCGTTCGGCTCTCAGGATTGAACGCCTGCCGGGGCGTTCAACCCGGCTGATTTCGCGCGGCCTCGTCCGACCCGCTGCAGGGGTCGCCGGGGTGGGCGAGAGGGGCCACCGTGCCCATGGAGATGATGTACTTCAGCGCCTCGTCCACCGTCATGTGCAGCGGCTTGACGTCAGCGCGCGGCATGATGAGGAAGAAGCCCGATGTGGGGTTGGGCGTCGTCGGCACGTACAGGCTGACATGCTCCTGCGCCAGGTGGCACGCCACCTCGCCGCTGGGGGAGCCCGTCACGAAGGCGATGGTCCAGGATCCTTCGCGCGGGTACTGCACCAAAACAGCCTCGCGGAAGGCATTGCCGCTGCTGGAGAACAGCGTGTCCGACACCTGCTTGACCGAGCTATAAATGCTCTTGACGATCGGGATGTTGGACATCAGCCGGTCCCACTGCGTCAACAGCCATTGGCCGAAGATGTTGGCCACCAGAACGCCGGTGGCCAGCAGGCCGCCGGCCAGGATGACCACGCCGAGGCCGGGCACGTGGCGCAGCTCGAGCAGGCCGTCGCGCAGCGAGGCCGGCACGATCAGGGCCAGCGCGGCCAGCAACGACCCGAAAACGCCGTTGACGACGTCCAGGACCTGGCCCAGCACCCAGATGGTGATGGCCAGCGGCAGCCAGACCAGCAGGCCGGCGACCAGATATTTGCGAAGTGAGGCGCCCACGGAGCTGTTCGGTCAGTGGCAGGCGCAGGAGCCGCCGCAGGGAGTTGACGACGTGCTGCCTGCAGCCTCGGCCTTGGGCGCTTCGCCACCCGCGGCCTCCGCCGGAGCCGCCGCGGCACCGGCCGCGCCCGCCGTGGCGCCGCCCTTGAAGTCGGTCGCATACCAACCGGAGCCCTTCAGCTGGAAGCCGGCAGCAGTGATCTGCTTGGAAAAGCTCTCGGCCCCGCAGGCCGGGCAGGTGGTCAGCGGCGCGTCGGACAGCTTCTGCAGCACGTCCTTGGCGTGGCCACAGGCGCTGCAGCGGTAGGCGTAGATCGGCATGGCGAGGTCTTCGAGGACGAAAAGCCCGCCATTTTAGCGGAGGCGCCCGGACTCAGCCGTGCGGCGGCAGGTGATGGCTGACATGCTCGCGGCGATCGGTCAGCCACTGCGGCATCAGCGAGCCGGCCACCATCGCCACCAGGGCCGCCAGCAGGCCGGCCAGTTGGCCCGGGAAAAACTCGCCCCAGGTCGTGACCTGCGGGAAGAACACGACCCACACGGCCACGCCGGCAAAGATGGAAAACACGGCGCCCTGTGTCGTCGCGCGGCTCCAGTACAGGCCAAACACCAAGGGCACGAAGGCCGCGACCAGCGTGACCTGGTAGGCCGCACTGACCAGCTCGTAGATGGACGTCCCCTGCAGCGCGATCGCGTAGACCAGCACGAAGAACGCAAAGATGACCAGCGTCACGCGCATCGCGACGAGCTGCTGGCGGTCCGTCATGCCCGGGCGGATCTGCTTGAGGATGTTCTCGACGAAGCTGGTCGTCGGCGCCAGCAGTGTGGCCGACGAGGTGCTCTTGATGGCCGAGAGCAGCGCGCCGAAGAACAGGATCTGCATGAACAGCGGCATGTGGCCCATGATGAAGCTGGGCAGCACGCGCTGGTAGTCGTTCTGCGCCAGCTCCAGCGCCTTGTCGCCCATGACGACGACCGCTGCCAGCACGATGAACATGGGCACAAAGGCAAAGGCGATGTAGCTGAAGCCGCCGATCATGGCGCCCCGCTGCGCCGTCTTGGCATCCTTGGCGGACATGACGCGCTGGAAAACGTCCTGCTGCGGTATGGAGCCCAGCATCATCGTCAGCCCCGCGCCAATGAACATGGCCATGTCGGTGAACGTCGGCGGGGGCAGGAAGCGGCCCAGATCGCGCGACTGGGCCAGGTCCAGCACCTTGGACGCCCCGCCAGCCAGATCAGCTGCGAAGACGGCGATGACTGCCAGGCCAATGACCAGCACGATCATCTGGATGAAGTCCGTCCAGGCCACAGCCAGGAAGCCACCGATGACGACGTACACCAGCACCGCGAGCAGGCCGACGATCATGCCCATCTGCGGGCTCATGGCGCCATCGGTCAGGATGTTAAAGACGAGGCCCAGCGCGGTGACCTGGGCGGCGACCCAGCCGAGATAGCTCAGGATGATGGCCAGCGAACAGAAGATCTCCACGCCCTTGCCGAAGCGCTGGCGGTAGAAGTCGCCGATGGTCAACAGGTTCTTGCGGTAGAGCCTGGCAGCGAAAAAGGCGCCCACGAGTACCAGGCAGAGGCCCGCGCCGAACGGGTCTTCCACGATGTCATGCAGTCCCCCCTGCACGAAGCGGGCCGGGATGCCCATCACTGTCTCGGCGCCGAACCAGGTCGCGAAGGTCGTCGTGACGACCATGATGAGCGGAAGGCTGCGCCCGGCAACGGCGAAGTCCGCCGTGTTCTTGACGCGCGTGCCGGCCCAGACGCCGATGCCCAGTGTGCCGAGGAGGTAGAGCACGACGAAGACGATGAGCGTGGTGTTCATGGGCGCGGGAGCGGGTTGGGCCGGAAAATTTGGCGCGGATTATGAAGGCGTCGTGACGCCGCCGACTCAGAACCCGAGATCCAGAAAGCGCAGCGCCAGCCAGGCCAGCGTGATGCCGACCGCAAAACCGGCCGCTCCCCAAAGCAGTCCGGACAGCAGCCGGTTGGTGCTTCGCAGCTCGCGCACGAGGGCGCGCAGGTCCGCATCGCCGCCGCGCTGGGCCTGCTGTTTCAACGCGTCGTGCAGCAGGCGCGGCAGCTCGGGGATGAGCTGAGCGAAGCGCGGCGCCTCCTTCATCAGCTGCTTGTTGAACGCCGGCCAGCCCACCTGGTCGTTCATCCAGCGTTCCAGGAAGGGCTTCGCCGTGGCCCAGAGGTCCAGCTCGGGGTCCAGCTGCCGGCCCAGGCCTTCGACGTTGAGCAGCGTCTTCTGCAGCAAAACGAGCTGCGGCTGGATCTCGACGTTGAAGCGACGGGAGGTCTGGAACAGGCGCATCAGCACCTGACCGAGGGAGATGTCTTTCAACGGCCGGTCGAAATGAGGCTCGCAAACCGCCCGGACCGCACTTTCAAGCGCGTCCACGCGGGTCTCGGGCGGCACCCAGCCGGAGGCGATGTGCAGCTCGGCCACGCGTTTGTAGTCGCGCTGGAAGAAGGCGATGAAGTTCTGCGCGAGGTAGTCCTTGTCCACCTCGGTGAGCGTGCCGATGATGCCGAAGTCCAGGGCCACGTACCGGCCGAATGTCTCGGGCGCCAGGCTGACCTGGATGTTGCCGGGGTGCATGTCGGCGTGAAAGAAACCGTCGCGGAAGACCTGGGTGAAGAAGATGGTCACGCCGTCACGGGCCAACTTCTTGATGTCGATGCCAGCCTCTTCCAGCACAGCACGCTGCGAGATGGGCACGCCCTTCATGCGCTCCATGACGATGACCTCGGAGCTGCACAAGTCCCAGTGCATCTCGGGCACCATGACCAGGTCCAGGCCGTCCATGTTGCGGCGCAGCTGGGCTGCATTGGCCGCCTCGCGGACGAGGTCGAGCTCGTCGTGCAGGTACATGTCGAACTCGGCGACCACCTCGCGCGGCTTCAAGCGCCGGCCGTCGGCTGAGAAGCGCTCGATCCATCCCGCGAGCTGGCGCATCAGCGCCAGGTCGTCGTCGATGATGTCCAGCATGCCGGGGCGCAGCACCTTGACGGCGACCTCGCGGCCGTCCTTCAGCGTCGCGAAGTGGACCTGGGCGATGCTGGCGCTGGCCACGGGCTCGGCGTCGAAGCTCGCAAACAGCTCCTCCAACGGCCTGCCGAAGGCGCGTTCCACCATCTCGCGAGACAGTGCCGCCGGAAAGGGCGGCACGCGGTCCTGCAGCTTGGCCAGCTCCAGCGCGACGTCCACGGGCAGCAGGTCGCGCCGGGTCGACAGCACCTGACCAAACTTGACGAAGATGGGGCCTAGGCGCTCCAGCGCCATGCGCAGCCGCACGCCGCGCGGCTCCCGCCAGCGCCGGCCCAGCCGCGTCACGCGACGCAGCAGCTGGAAGCGCCGCCGGCGCAGGCCCGACAGGGCCAGGTCATCGAGACCGAAGCGCCAGACCGTCCACAGGATGACCAGCAGCCGCGAGACAAACCTCATGCGGCGCCGCCGGACGTCGTCGTCGCGAAACGCGCAGCCATGCCCGACAGCGAGCGCCGCAGCGTGCGGCCGAACTGAGCCAGTTGCCGAGCCGCCAGTGGCCCGGCGATGCCGGCGAGATCGTCCTCGATGTCCCAGCGCAGGTTGTCCATCAGCCAGTGCATCTCGCCGGCGAAGGCGGCATCGCCCTGCACGCTGACGGTGGGCGACTCGCCGCTCAGCGCGCCCAGGGCCAGCTTGGCTGGGTTGGCGGCATCGATCTCGATGCGCAGCCCCCCCTGGCCGGGGGGCGGGGCGTCCAGGCGCTCGAACAACCCGGCCGGTGTCACACCCAGTATCAAATCAGGTGCGGCAGGCAACAGGGCCGGCCAACGCGCCAGATGCACGACAAGTCCGCGTCCAGCAAGGGCGCGCAGGCGCTGCGTCGCAATCGGCTCCCGAGAGACGACATGGTTGATCAGGAGCACGAGGCGGTCCTGCAGGGCCGGCATCAGCAGCGGCGTGAGCGACGGCAGGGGTGGCATGGGCCAGGGAGAAGACATGGCGAAGATTGTAGGCAGCGGACCCTGAACAAGGGACGCTGCGGTTTCGACCGTCAAATTTGTTGGTAGAGAATCCTCGTTCGCTTTTTCAGCCCCGTGAGTCCCGGTTCCGGGGCGCACCGAACCGACCACGATGTTTGAGGACCGCAGCTACAAGAGGACGTTCTACAGCGCACCGCAGTCGGTCGAGTCCCTGATTGCCGCCTTCCTCGAGCCAGGCATCATCGTTCTGACCTTCCTCGTCGTGAATGGCCACTTCGACGAGCCCGTGCTGCGGCCGGCCCTGACGCTGTGCCTGCTGGTATTCGCCCTCACCTTCCCGGGTCGCAACCGCTTCAGCGACCACCCGGCCAGCGCCCTGGTCGACGTGCTGTCGTCCTGGCTGGTGTTGCTGGGCATTCTGCTGCTGTGCGGCTATGCAACCAACAGCCTGCACTATTTCGAGAATGAGGTGCTGCTCTGGTGGGCGGTCATCACACCCATCGCGCAGATCGCGGCGACCGAGGCCGGTCGCCGCGTCCAGCAATGGCGGACCCGCGATCCCGGGGCCCGTCGCACGGCGGTCATCGTCGGTGCCGGGCCGCTGGGCCACAAGGTGGCACGTGCACTGAGGGACTCACAGGGTGTCATCTGCCTCGGGTACTTCGACGACCGCAGCCCCGAGCGCCTGCATCCCGAGGCCGGCGCCTCCATCCTGGGCACGCTGTCCCAGCTCAGCGACTTCGTGCGCGACAAGAGCGTGCGCGAGGTCTACATCACGCTGCCGCTGGGCTCGCAGCCACGCATCGTCGAACTGCTGGAGCAGGTGCAGGGCACGACCGCGTCCCTCTTCTTCGTGCCAGACGTGTTCGGTATCAGCATCATCCAGGGACGGCTGCAGGACATGAACGGCGTGCCCGTCGTCGGCATCTGCGAGACGCCTTTCACGGGGACCAACCAGCTCGTCAAGCGGCTCAGCGACATGGTGCTGGCCACGCTCATCCTCATACTGATCTCGCCGCTGCTGCTGGCGGTGGCCCTCGGCGTCAAGCTCAGCTCGCCCGGCCCGGTGATCTTCAAGCAGCGCCGCAACGGCCTGGATGGCGAGGAGATCATCGTCTACAAGTTCCGGTCGATGCGAACGCTGGACAACGGTCCGGTGGTCAAGCAGGCCACCAAGGACGATCCGCGCATCACCCCCTTCGGCGCCTTCATCCGCCTCACCTCGCTGGACGAGCTGCCGCAGTTCGTCAACGTGCTGCAGGGGCGCATGAGCATCGTGGGGCCGCGACCGCATGCGGTCGCGCACAACGAGGAGTACCGCAAGCTCATCAAGGCCTACATGGTGCGGCACAAGGTCAAGCCCGGCATCACCGGCTGGGCTCAGGTGAACGGCCTGCGCGGCGAGACCGACAGCATCGACAAGATGGTGGCGCGCGTCGAATACGATCTGGAATACTTGCGCAACTGGTCGCTGGCCCTCGATCTGCAGATCATCCTGCGCACCGTGAGGCTGGTCGTGTTCGATCGACATGCCTACTAAGCCCCATCGCCTCCCCTGCCTCCGGGCCGCGCTCGCCGTCCTGGCCTCGGCTACTGCCCTGGTCCCGTCGGCGCAGGCCCAGACCGACGACACCACGCCGTTCTACGTCGGCGGCTCACTGGGCGTCTCCCATGTCTCCAACGTCTTCCGGCAAACGAACGCGAACAACAGCGACACCGTGATGAGCACGGGCCTGCTCGCCGGCCTGGACCAGCGCTTCGGCCGCCAGCATGTCACGGTGGACGGCTTGCTACAGAACAACCGCTACTCCGACAACCGGGACCTGAACAACCAGTCCTACACGCTGCGCAGCGCCCTGGCCTGGCAGACGGTGGGAAACCTGTCGGGCACGCTGAGCGCGGCTTCCAGCCGTGCGCTGGCCGATTTCAACATCGGCAACGGCGTCGACCCCATCTTCAAGAAGAACACCGAGCGCAACGACGAGTACGCCGCACTGGTACGGCTGGGCGTGCTGACCCGCTATTCGGTCGAAGCCGGCTGGACCCACAAGGAGCGCGAGTTCAGCGCCGTCGAGTACGACCGCTTCGCGTACCGGCAGGACACCGCCCAGATGGGCGTTTACGCCACGCCGGGCGGCAACGTGAGGCTGGGCCTGGTTGGACGTCACACCAAGGGACAGTACCCGCGCTACCCCGTCGGCCTCATCTTCAACCCTGACACACTGAAGTTTGAGATCCGAACCGAGGCCGACGACTACACGCGCAATGACTTCGACTTCACCACCAACTGGAACACTGGCGGCAGCAGCACTTTGAATACGCGCTTGAGCCGCAGCCACCTCAAGCACAGCCTGGACAGCCTGCGGGACTTCAGCGGCACCACTGGCGCGGTCGGCTGGACCTGGCGGCCCACGGGCAAGATCCAGCTGGGTGTGCAGTACGCGCGCGACACCGGCCAGGAGAGCACGAGCCAGGCGACCGACGTGAACCGCCTCTACACGAGCTGGCGCTTGACCGGCAGCTATGCGCTGACGGGCAAGCTGACGCTGAATGCGAGCGCCAACCGCAACCGCAGTCATCGCGCGGGTGACCCCAGCGCCAAACTCGCAGAGGCCTTTGACAGCGACCAGGCCTACAGCCTGGGCATGAGCTGGGCCTTCTCGCGCGGTCTCAGCCTGTCCTGCCAATACAACCACGCCAGCCGAGACAGCAGCGTGCCGCAATACGTCTACAGTGCCAGCAGCTACGGCTGCACGGGCCAAGCCATCGTCTACTGATGACCACCATCCTGCTGACCGGCGCCGCCGGCTATATCGCCTCGCACACCTGGCTGGCGCTTCAGCAGGCCGGTTACCGTGTCGTCGGCGTGGACAACTTCGCCAACAGCTCGCCCGCGGTGCTGGAGCGCCTGGTGGAGCTGGCCAGCGCACCCATCGAGTTCGAGCGAGCCGACGTCTGCGATGCCGCTGCCCTGGACGAAATCTTCGCCAGCCACCGACCGGCGGCGGTCGTGCACTTCGCGGCCTACAAGGCCGTCGGCGAGTCGGTCAGCCAGCCGCTGGCCTATTACCGCAACAACGTCGGCGGGCTCGTCAACACCTGCGAGGTCATGAAGCGTCATGGCTGCACGCGCATGGTCTTCAGCTCCAGCGCCACGGTCTACGGCGCCCCGGATCGGCTGCCCCTGCGCGAGGACGCGCCAACCTCGGCGACCAACCCCTATGGCGCCACCAAGCTGATGGGCGAGCAGATCCTGCGTGACCTCGGCGTGAGTGACCCGGCATGGCAGACGGCCTGCCTGCGCTACTTCAATCCGGTCGGCGCCCACGAGAGTGGCCGCATCGGCGAAGACCCACGCGGCACGCCCAACAACCTGATGCCCTATGTCGCCCAGGTGGCGGTGGGCCGACGCGCCAGGCTGTCCGTCTTCGGCGGCGACTACGCGACGCCGGACGGCACCGGCGTGCGTGACTACATCCATGTGACGGACCTCGCCGAGGGTCATGTCGCAGCGCTGCGCTGGCTGCTGGCCAATCCCGGTTCGCTGACCGTCAACCTCGGCACCGGCAAAGGCTACAGCGTGCTCGACCTGGTGCGCGCCTACGAGGCTGCCAGCGGCCGTAGCGTGCCCTACGACATCGTTGCGCGGCGCCCCGGCGACGTGGCCGCCTGCTGGGCCGACCCGGCGCTGGCCCGCGAGACAATCGGTTGGCAGGCCCAGCTGGACCTCACCCGCATGTGTGAGGACAGCTGGCGTTGGCAACATCTCAACCCTCACGGCTTCAGCCCCGCGTGAACATGATCCAGGTCCAACCCGTCATCATGGCTGGCGGCTCCGGCACGCGACTGTGGCCGTTGTCGCGCGCCGGCTATCCCAAGCAGTTCCTCGTGCTGTCGGGCAACGAGAGCCTGTTCCAGCTCGCCGCGCGCCGGCTCGCCGCGCTCGCCGCGCCGGACCTGGCACTGGCCGCGCCGTGCATCGTCGGCAATGAGGAGCACCGTTTCCTCGTGCTGGATCAACTGCGCGAGACCCGCCTGGAGCCCAGCAGCGTGCTGCTGGAGCCCTGCGGCCGCAATACCGCACCTGCGATGACGCTGGCGGCGCTGGCCGCACTGGAAGGCGGCGCGGACCCCGTCCTCGTCGTCACGCCGGCAGACCAGACGGTCACCCAGCCTGCCGCCTTCACCGCGGCACTTCAGGAAGCGGTGCGCATCGCAGCCGACGGTGCCATTGCCATACTGGGCATCACACCTGTCCGTGCGGAGACGGGCTATGGCTACATACGCGCCACGAGCGATGGCACGGGGCTGGCCGTGGCGCAGTTCGTCGAGAAACCCGACCTGGAAACGGCCCAGCGCTACCTGGCCGAGGGCGGCTACTACTGGAACAGCGGCATGTTCGTGCTGCGCGCCAGCGTGTGGATGAAGGCGCTGGAGCGCTTCCGCCCCGACATCGCCGCCGCCACCCGCGCCTCGTGGGCCGCGCGCAAGGCCGACGCCAAGTTCATCCGCCCCGGCAAGGCCGAGTTCGCCGCCGT
>NZ_DASWYS010000095.1:0-4515 GCF_036404855.1 Roseateles sp. | reverse complement strand
GTCGCAGCATCGGCTGCCGCAGCATCGGCTGTCGCAGCATCGGCTGCCGCGCCATCAGCTATCGGCGGAACACCGCCCGCCGCACCGCAGGTTGCAAGCAACCCCGAGATCATCACCCGCTATCCCGCGCCCCAACCGTCCTCGCGCGTCCTCACCATCGCCGGCCCCACGGACACGCCCGTCGTCGCCCCGCTGATCCAGGGTTTTCAGTCGCATCGCCCCGACGTCAGCGTCGTGTACCGCGAAATGGGCAGCCGCGAGCTCTACGAAGCCGCCATCGAGGGGCGATTGAAGGATGTGGACGTCCTCATGAGTTCCGCGTCGGACCTGCAGATCCGGCTTGCCAACGATGGCTATGCGCTGAGCTATGCCTCGCCCTACGCCGCGCGGCTTCCGTCGTGGGCCATATGGCGGCACGAGGTCTACGGCTTCACGTTCGAGCCCGCCGTCTTCGTCTACAACCCCAAGCGTTTCGCGGAAGCTGAAGTGCCTCGCTCGCGCCAGGACCTGCTGCGCCTGCTGGAGCAGGATCCGTTGCGCCTGCGCGGTCGCATCGGCACCTACGACATTGCCGCCAGCAGCGTGGGCTATCTGCTGGCCGAACAGGATGAGCTCGTCTCTTCCAACTTCTGGGGGCTGGCCAACGCCATGGGCCAGGCCGGCGTGCGGCTGGCGGCCACCAGCGCCGAGATCCTGGACGCCATCGAGCGCGACGAACTCGACATCGGCTACAACGTCCTTGGCTCTTACGCGCTGTCGCGCCAGGCGGCGGGCCGGCCCATCGGCGTGGTGTTTCCGCAGGACTACGTGCTGGTGCTGGCGCGCTCGGTCCTCATCGCGCGCACCGCCCCCAACCCCGACCTCGGCCGCGCCCTGGTCGACTGGCTGCTGTCGCCCGCCGGCCAGCAGGTGGCTTCCAGCCATGCCGCGCTGGGGTCCATCATGGAAGACACGCCGGGACGGTGGACGTCGGAAGCCGTGCTCGCGCGGTCGCAGGGCATCGTGCAGCCCGTGGTGCTGAGCCCCGCGCTGCTCGTCGGCCTGGACCAGCGCCGCCATTCCCGGTTCGTGCAGAACTGGATCCGGCTCGTCACCGACACGCCGCAGCGTCCGTAACCCGGCGCGCAGGCGCGGGCGTGGCCCAGGGATTTCCCCTAGCCGCCGCCTGCCGCCATGACAGGACGACGACAGACGCGCACTCCTAAGATGGCTGCACGCGGGCCCCAGAGCCCGCATCAAGCCAAATCCAATCGGAGACAACACCCATGCTTGCCAAGTCCAAACTGGCGGCCGCCTGCGCCGCCGCATTCGCCATCGCCTCGGGCAGCGCCTTCGCGCAGGCTGTGCCGGCGGGCTATCCGGCCGACTACCAGAAGGTCCTGGACGGCGCCAAGAAGGAAGGCAAGGTCGTCATCTATTCGACCACCGACACCAAGGCCGCCGGCCCCATCATCAAGGGCTTCGAAGCGATGTATCCGGGCGTCAAGGTCGAATACAACGACATGAACAGCACCGAGCTCTACAACCGCTACATCAGCGAACAGGCGGCGGGCGGCGGCAGCGGCGACATCGTCTGGAGCTCGTCGATGGACTCGGCCCTGAAGCTGGCCACCGACTACGCGCTGAAGTACAAGTCGCCCGAGGCCGGCAAGCTGCCGTCGTGGGCCGTCTGGAAGGATTCCGCCTACGGCACCACCTACGAGCCGGCCGTCTTCATCTACAACAAGCGGCTCATTCCCGCCAATGAAGTGCCCACCACGCACGGCGCGCTGGCCAAGCTGATCGCCAGCCAGCCCGACAAGTTCAAGAACAAGGTCACCACCTACGACATCGAAAAGTCCGCGGTCGGCTTCATGCTGGCGGTGCAGGACAAGGCCAACGATCCCAAGTACTTCGAGACCCTCAAGGACATCGCCAAGGGCGGCCTGGTCGTGCAGTCGTCCACCGGCACCATGATGGAACGCGTGTCCTCGGGCGAAAACCTGATCGGCTACAACATCCTGGGTTCCTACGCGGAGACCCGCGCCAAGAACGATCCGTCGCTGGGCGTGGCCTACCCCACGGATTACGCGCTGGTGCTGTCGCGCGTGGCGTTCATCAGCAAGAAGGCGAAAAACCGCAACGCCGCCAAGCTGTGGATGGACTACCTGCTGTCGCAGAAGGGCCAGGAAATCATGGCCAACCAGGCCGACCTGGCGTCCGTGCGCGACGACATCGAAGGCGACAACGACGTGGACGGCATGACCAAGAAGCTGGGCGCCTCGCTCAAGCCGATTCCGGTCGACGAAACGCTGCTGGACTACCTGGAGCAGAACAAGCGCCTGGAATTCATCAAGCAATGGCGGGCCGCAGCGGGCAAGTGATGCCCGGGCTCCGGGTGGCCTTGCTGCCCGGAGCCGCCGCAAACGCGGCGGACGGCGCGCCGTCCGCCTGACCCTGCCCCGGGGCCCTCGTCCCCGGCGGCGCGGCCACCGCGTCCTTCAAGACCACAGGATTTCCCATGCAGTCATTGCGCAGAAAATGGCAGTCCCTGCCACGCGGCGTGGTGGTGCTGATCACGGCGCTCGCCATCTACGTGCCGCTGTCGTTCATCATCATCCAGAGTTTTCTCTCGGCGCCCTTCTTTGCCCCGTCCAAGACCTGGAGTCTGGACGCCTTCCGCTTCATCTTCGCGGACCCCGATTTCTACAAGGCGCTACGCAGCGGCTTCATTCTCGCGTTCGGGCTGGCCGCCATCGCCATTCCGCTGGGCGGCATGCTGGCGTTTCTGATGATCCGCACCGACCTGCCGGGCCGCCGCTGGATCGAGCCGCTGATCCTGGTGCCGGTGTTCGTGTCGCCCATGGTGCTGGGCTTCGGCTACGTGGTCGCCGCCGGCCCCGTGGGCTTTTTCTCGACCTGGACGCAGAACATTCTGGGCTTCGTGCCCTGGAACGTCTATTCGCTGACCAGCATCGTCATCATCGCCGGCCTGACGCACGTGCCGCACGCCTACCTGTACATCTCGTCGGCGCTGCGCAGCATGGGGTCCGACGTGGAAGAAGCCGCGCGGGTGACCGGCGCCTCGCCGCTGCGGGTGATGGTGTCCGTCAGCCTGCCCATGGTGCGGCCGGCCATGCTGTACGCCACCGTGCTGCTCTTTTTCCTGGGCCTGGAGGTGTTCGGCCTGGTGCTGGTGCTGGGTGATCCGGAAGGCAACCTCGTGCTGGCCACCTACCTGTACAAGCTCACCAACAAGCTGGGCATCCCGTCCTATCACCTGATGGCCGCGGTGGCCGTGGTGCTGATCTGCATGACGATCCCGCTGGTGATGCTGCAACGCCGCCTGATGCGCACCGCCAACCGCTTCGTCACCGTCAAGGGCAAGGCGTCGCGCGCGCGGCCGCTGCCGCTGGGCAAGTGGCGCTGGGTCGCGGGCGGGGTCGTGGCGTTCTGGCTGTTCGTCACCATCATCGTGCCGCTGACGGGCGTGCTGCTGCGCGCGTTCGTGTCCAACTGGGGCCTGGGCGTGTCGCTCTTTGACGTGCTGTCTCTGGACGCCTTCCGTACCGTGTTCTCGCAGCCCAACCTGATGCGCGCCATCGTCAACTCGGTCGCCATCGGTGTCTTCGGCGGCGCGCTTGCGGTCATGTGCTACATGTTCGTGGGCCTGGCCATGCACCGCAAGCCGGACAACGTCACGCGCTTCATGGACTACAGCGTGCTGGTGCCGCGCGCCGTGCCGGGCCTGCTGGCCGGCCTGGCGTTCTTGTGGGTGTTCCTGTTCGTGCCGATGTGGCTGGACAACGCGCTGGACGTGGACGAAGGCGGCTGGCTGTCGGCCCTGCCCTTCGCCGAATGGCTGCGCGAGAACTTCGTCGAATGGCTGCGCGCCCTGCGCAGCACCATCTTCAGCGTGTGGCTTGCGTACACCGTCGTGTGGATGGCCTATGGCTTGCGGCTCATCTCGTCGACCCTGCTGCAGGTGGGGCCCGAGCTGGAAGAGGCCGCCCGCAGCGCCGGCGCGCGCCGCGGCCAGGTCACCCGCCACGTCACCGTGCCGCTGGCCAAGTACGGCCTGATCGGCTCGTGGCTGCTGATGTTCCTGATCTTCGAGCGCGAATACTCCACCGGCGTCTACCTGCTGTCGCCCGGCACCGAGACCATCGGTTCCATGCTGGTGTCGCTGTGGGCCTCGGGCGCCATCGACATCGTGGCCGCGCTTTCCTTCATCAATATCGTTCTGGTCGTGATCGGCCTGGGCATCGCCCTGCGATTCGGAGTCAAACTTCATGATTGAGCTTTCTGTAGAAGACCTGCACCTGGACTACGGCGACAACCCGGTGCTCAAGGGCGTGTCGATGCAGCTGCGCCAGGGCGAAGTGGTGTCCCTGCTGGGGCCCTCGGGCAGCGGCAAGACCACGTTGCTGCGCGCCGTGGCCGGCCTGGAAGGCCCCAAGCGCGGCCGCATCACCATCGGCAACCGCGTCGTGTACGACGGCGCGGCCCGCCAGGAAATCCCGGCCGAAGAGCGCA
>NZ_DASWYS010000094.1:0-15687 GCF_036404855.1 Roseateles sp. | reverse complement strand
ACGAAGACCTTGCAGGAGGTGTAGTGCGCAAAGCTGTAGGGATCGCGCACGACGATGATCGGCCAGGGCCCCGCCCCCTGGGGCAGGAAGACCTGCGTGCTCAACTCCACGCCGTCGCGCATGCGGACCATGGTCTTCTCGACGGGCAGGGCCTGCGTGCGCGGGGGAACATCGGCGAGCCGTTCTCGCACGACCGATTCCGTCAGGATCTGCGTCGCGGTCCATTCGCGGATTGGGGAAACCAGCGCGACCGTCGTGATCAGCGTCAGCAGAAGGAGCAAGAGACCTCCGATGATCAAGAGAAGAAGCTTCCAGGCGCGTCGCTTCTTCTTGGGAGGCAGCGCTGCGGCGCTTGTGTTCATGGGTGACTCCTCTTCACAGATTCAACAGGGCGCATCGAGCTTCTGGTTGCGAAATGAATGAGGCCCGGCCGTGTGCGCAGCCGGGCCTCGGTTCTTTGGGTTGCTTAGAACTTCGCGTCCAGTGTCAGGCCGACAACGCGGCGAGTCTCGGGCTTGAAGGTCTGGAACGCTGCGGCGGTGTCCCCGACGAACTGACCGAGGAAGTAGCCGCTGCGACCGGCGGGGTCGAACTTGTCGAACAGGTTGCGGACGTTCAGCGTCACGCCCCACTTGTCATCTGCGGAGCGCAGACCGGCCTGTGCGCCGAAGATCGTGGCCTTGTGGGCCCAGGCCAGCGGAGCCGTCGGATCCTCGGCCGGTCGGTCTTCGTACGTGACATCGGCGCCCAGGGAGGCACGCATCCCGGCGACAGCGAAGCTGTAGGTGGCAGCCAGATTGCCACGGATCGTTGGGTCACCGCCGGTGGATCCGATGCCGCCGCGATCGGTTTCCGTCTTCATGCGGGTCAGGCCACCGTTGATCAGCAGTTCGGGCGTGACCCGTCCGTAGAAGCTGACCGATGCGCCGCGGAAGGTGGCCGACGGGGCGTTGCCGGTAACGAAACTCAGCGTGGCCGGGTCCAGCACGGTCGTCTGGAAGTCGGTCGCCTTCGTGTTGTAGACCGTCAGGTTCAGCCCGGCGCGGCCGTTCAGGAACTGGTTCTTCAGGCCCAGTTCCCAGGTCTTCGGGATCTCGGGACGAACGATGACCGAGGTGGTCGGCGTGGGCAGGACGTCGTTGACGACGGGCCCCTTGTAGCCCTTGGTGTAGAGCACATAGGCCATGTTGTTGCGCGTGAACTGATACTGCGCGCCAGCCTTGTACGAGTTGTAGGTATCGGCGAGCTCGGCATTCACCGGGCGGAGGTTCGCGGCGATGACAGCGGCCACGGCACCAGGAATCAGCGCGCCGGAAGCGACGGTCGACACGTTCTCGCGGCCGAAACGCGCGCCCATGTTGAACGTGATCTCGTCGTTGAGGCGATAGATGCCCTGCGCGAACAAGGCCACGCTGCGCGTGTTGGCCGCTTGGGTCTTCGTGTCGCCCAGGGACAGGCCGGGCGGCAGGCCGGGCGGGACGATCTTGCGCATGGAGCCGCCTTCGATGTCCTGGTCATAGTAGAAGGCGCCTGCGACGAAGTTGCCGGCATCGAAGTCGGGCGAGGTGACCCGGAATTCCTGGCTGGTGTTCTTGAACGTCTTGAACAGCGGCGCCTGGATGGCGCTCGGGACGGGCACGTTGACACCGTCCAACTCGTTGGACGTCGTATCCGACGAAGCCTTACGAAGCGCGGTGATCGAGGTCAGCGTGTATTCGTTGAGGAACCAGTCGATCTGCGCGGAGCCACCGCGGCTGCGGTCCTTGCGCTTGTAGCCTTCCGTGGCGCAGCCGTCGGTGTTTTCCTCGCTGGCCGTCACGCCGCAGGCTGCCAGCGCGTTGGTCAGTGGCGACCCTGCGGTTGTCTTGTAGAACACGACGGGGTTGCCGCCCTTGTTCTCGTTCAGCGAGTTGTCGACGCTCAGGTCGACACGCACGTCCGAGCTGGGCAGCCAGCGCAGACGGGCGCGCACGTTCTGGCGGTGGATGCCGTCCCAGGTGTCGTCGGGCAGGTTGTGGGCGATCCGAGGTTCGCGCACGGCACCCGCCACCACGCGCAGCGCGAGTTGCTCGCCCAGCGGCACGTTCACGGCCGCCTGGGCAGAGCCACTCTTGCGGGTGCGAGCCTCGACGCGCACCGCACCACCAAACTTCTTGGGGTTCGGCGCGACCGTCACGATGTTGACGATGCCGGCAGATGCGTTCTTGCCGAACAGCGTGCCCTGCGAGCCTTCGAGCACTTCCACGCGCTCGACATCGAACAGGTTGGGCGGCGTTTCCGACGCACCGCCGAGCGAGACACCATCGACGACGATGCCGACAGCGCCTTCAGCGGTGGGCGAGAACGAGGTCGCGCCGTAGCCACGGATCTTCATGCCATTGCCGGAGCCTTCCAGCGTGGGAATCGCGCGCTGCAGGTCCTCCATGGACACCAAGCGTTGCTGTTCCAGTTGCTGAGGCTGCAGGACCGACGCCGTGGCTGGCACGTCTTGCAGGCGTTCCTCGCGCTTGTTCGCCGAAACGATGACGACGTCGAGTTGATTGATGATGGGCTTGCCTGCCTCAGGCGCCGACGCGGCAGCGCTCGGAGCTGCAGGTGCGGGCGTCTGCGCCATGACTGCCTGGCTGATGGCGCACAGTGCGAGGCCTGCTGCAAGCGGCGCGCGGTTGAACTTTCTGGTCATCGCGTTGTCTCCGTCAATAGGAATGGTTGTTTGTGGAAGGTCTCGTCGCCAACGTGGGATGGCGCTCGTCAAGCCTTGATGTCATGTTGGTTCACAGGCCGTTTCTCCCGCAGCGGAGATTCACGGGGCTGTGTTGTCCAGGACCTTCATCCTGCCAAAACCTTCCGGTCGGATGTGTTTGGGGTTTTCACTCAAGCGGGGTTGATGCAGGGGCTCAACGCCAGGGAAAAGCGAGGTAGTGCGTCGCCATTCGTGATTGCATTAGTGCCACTAATGTCCCCTAGCAGGCCGCTTGGGGCGGGTAAACCGGCAGTTGAAAGTTCCGCGCGATGCCTTGCTTGAGCCGACAAGCCGTTTCGGCAGACTGCTGGTGAGACGGTGCAGGCTTCGCAACGGCGCTAATGGGTGCGATAAGTGCAGGCCATGGTGCCGATGGGTCGCATGGGGGCACCCAGTGCATGCCCGAGTTGGACAGGATGGAAAGCTTGGCAGCAGCGCCGCATCTTGGGCAAACCCTGATGCTGCATCCTGATGCGAACGGCCCGTTGTCCCCATCCGTCGCCGGGGAATCCTCGCTTCATCGGCTGCCACTGCGTGGGCATCCTCAGTGCACTGAGGTCTTCAAGACCTTCTGGTCCTGTGCTCGCCGTCGTTGGCAGCTGGCCCTTTGTTTGATGCACTGAGAGATCCCATGGTTCTTCGTACGATCCGCACCTTCCTGAATCTCGCAACTGCGGCCTCGGTTCCGTTGATGGTCGTCGCGCCGCAGGCCGTCGGCGCCACGGCTGGCGGAGCCGAAGAGGTTTTCAACGTCTGGCCCGGCGCCGCGCCTGGGACGGAACACAAGACCATGGTCGAGCGTCATGATCTTGTGAAGCTCCCGAGTGGCGAGACGCGCGTGAAAACCAACGTGAACGCGCCGACGCTCACGGTCTTCCGACCCGCTTCAGGCAAGGCCAACGGTGCTGCGGTCGTTGTCTTGCCCGGTGGAGGCTTTGGAGGACTGGCCTGGGACCTGGAGGGCATCGAGCCGGCACAGTGGCTGGTCAGTCGAGGCATCACGGCCTTCGTGCTCAAGTACCGGGTGGGCCATATCGCGCTCGAACCCGGTCAGGCACCACCCAAGGACATGGACGGCATGTTGAGGTTGATGGAGCCTGGGCGCCTGCTGGCTGTGGCCGATGCCGTCCAGGCCTTGAAGCAGGTGCGCGGCGCTGCGGCGAAGTTCGGCATCGATCCCGACCGCGTGGGCATGATGGGCTTCTCTGCCGGTGCCATCACCACGCTCGGTGTTGCCATGCAGGCCGATGCGTCTTCCCGCCCCAACTTCGCCGTCGCGGCGTACGGCATGCCGGTCAACGCCGATCAACCGGCCGCTGATGCGCCGCCATTGTTCCTGGTCCATGCACAGGACGACACGACGGTGCCGGCCGCTGGCAGCACCAAGCTGTTCGAACAGTGGCAGCACGTTCGGCGTCCAGCAGAGCTGCACATCTACTCGAAGGGCGGTCATGGTTTCGGCATGCGACTGAAGGATCAACCCGTGGGGCAGTGGCCGGAAGCGCTTGGCGCCTGGTTGACGTCATCGGGGGTGATGGAACGGGTCAAAGCGAAGTGAGCCGGACGATGCAACTGCGAACACTCGTCATGGCTGCCAGCCTCGGCTTCGGCGCTTGTGCTGCCCAAGCCGCTGGCGTGCAGGGCTGCTCTGCACTGACGGGATTGAAGGTCGAGGCCGGCTTGGTGGAAGGCGCTGAGCGAATGCAGGCGGGCGAGAAGGTGATGGGCGGGGCCACAGAGGGTGCGACTGCCGACGCGGCCATGTGCCGCGTGCGTCTGCGACTGCAACCCGTGGCGGGATCGAGCATCAACGTCGAGGTCTGGTTGCCCGAGAACTGGAACGGCAGGTTGCAGGGCTATGGTGGCGCCGGTTTCGACGGCGGGCTGTCGCTGGGTGGTGCCGCCGCGCTGAACAAGTCCATCGCGCAGGGATACGCGGCGGTCACGACCGATGTCGGCCACAAGCCGGCGCCGGGGTTGGCGCCCTGGGTGCACAAGCAGCCCGAGAAGGTGGTCGATTTCGGCCATCGCGGCAACCATCTGGCGGCAGTCGTGGCCAAGCAGGTGATTCAGGCCTACTACGGCTCGCCGGCGAAGTACGCCTACTTCTTCGGCTGCTCGAATGGCGGGCGCGACGGCCTCATGGAGGCGAGCCGCTACCCGGGTGACTACGACGGCGTGATTGCCGGAGCGCCTGCCCGGCGCTACCTGGAAGTGTTGACCAAGCTGATCTGGAATCACCGGACGGTTCATGGTTCGGAAGGTGCGTCCAAGCTCGGGGACAAGCAGGCACTAGTGCACGACGCCGTGCTGAAGAAGTGCGATGCGCTGGATGGCGTGCGGGATGGCCTGCTTGAGAACCCACGCGCATGCCGCTTCGATCCCGCCGAACTGCAGTGCAAGGCGGAGAACGGGGCCGATTGCTTGAGCTCCGCGGAGGTGACGGCCTTCCGCAGGATCTACGACGGGCCGCGACTGAGTGACGGCCGGCAGGTCATGAGCGGGCCTGCGTTGGGCAGCGAAGGCGGCCCCGACAACTGGAGCGCCTGGGTCACGACGCCGCAGGCTGCCGTGTTCGGTCAGGAGTTCTATCGCTGGATGGTGTTCGACGATCCCGACTGGAAGGTCGAGGACTTCGTGCTGAACCGCGATTACCCGTTGGCGCATCAGCGGGTCGCGTCCATCCTCAACGTGGACAGTCCCGACCTGCGTCCCTTCGCGAAGAAGGGTGGCAAGCTGCTGATGTACCAGGGCTGGAGCGACCCCGTCATTTCCGCCGCCGACACTGTCGAGTACTTTGAGAAGGTCTCTCGCCATCTGGGCGACGCGGCCGATGCGCATGTGCGGCTGTTCATGGTGCCTGCCATGGGGCATTGCGCGGGCGGACCAGGTGCAAGCGCCTTCGACATGCAGCCGGCGCTGGAGCGCTGGGTCGAACGCGGTGAAGCACCCCAACGCATCGACGCGAAGAACCCAGATCCCAACGCGGCGCCGTTCAGCCGTCCGCTGTGTCCATGGCCGCAGACTGCCCGCTACAAGGGCCAGGGGTCGGTTCGTGAAGCAGCCAGTTTCAGCTGCGCTGCAACCCGCTAGCCCGCACGCATGCCTGCGCTCATGAGACTGCCACCGTCGATCTTCCTACGCACTGCTTACTGCCTCGTTCTTCTCGCTGCAGTTCTGCCTGTGGGCATCGCCGAAACGAGCTGGCTGGGGTTGGTGGTCGGCGGCGTCGGACTCGGCCTGGTGCCGTCCTTTGCTCCGATGATCTTCATGGCCGTAGCTGCCTTTCGCATCTTCCAGATCGTGCGCAGCAGCCGGGCCCTGGAGGCCCCCCGCGCGACAGGCTTGGTCCGCATCCTGCGCTGGTTGGGGCTGCTGTTGCTCTACGGAGGCGCGCTGTCTGCGGTGGTGACCTGGGTGGTGCAGCCGCTGATGCACTGGTGGGTACCGACGAGGACGGACAGCGGCGTCGAGTTCTTCATGGAGTTCTACCTCTACATGGTCGGCGGCGTCGGCCTGGCTGGTCTGGGGCTCTTTGAATTCAGCCGCCTGCTGTCGTTTGAGCGGCAGGCTCGGCTTGAGGTGACCTCGGTCTCGTCCTGAGTTTGGAGCGCCATCGGCGCTACGATGCCTGCCACCTGAATCCAGAGAGAAGCCGCCGTGCGTGACCTGACCTTGCGCAGCCTGCGCATCTTCGACGCTGCGGCGTCGACGAGCAGCTTCTCACGCGCGGCAGAGATGCTGGGCATGACCCAGTCGGCCGTGTCTCAGCAGATTCGCGCGCTGGAGGAAGAGGTCAAGGTCAAACTGTTCGACACCCAGGCGCGACCGATTCGTCTGACGGATGCCGGACGCGAGTTGCTGAGACACGCAAGGCTAGTGCTGTCGCAGGTCAACGTGGCGATGGATTCGCTCAACTCGCTGGACGGCCAGTACCGCGGGCAGTTGCAGATCGGCGCGGTGCCCCCCGCGAACTACTTCCTGCCTGCGGTCATTGCTGCGTTTCGCGAGAAGTTCCCGGAGATGGGCATCAAGCTGGTGCTGGGTAGGCGAGACGAGCTGCTGGCCATGCTCAACGAACACCGGCTGGACCTTGTTGTCGGCAGCTACCCATCGTCCGAGACGGATGTTCAGGCCGAGGTGTTTGCGCGTCATCCTCATTGCCTGATCGCTGCGCCCGATCACCGCATGGTGGCGATGAAGGGCATTGAGTGGCGCGAACTGCGCGACGAGCCCTTCATCGCGCGCGAGGCCGATTCGGCCACGCGCCGCTTTCTGGAGCACCTGCTGCAGGTGCAGGGACTTCAGGTCAACATCAACCTCGAACTTGAAGGCAACGAGGCGGTCAAGCAGGCCGTGATGGCCGGGCTGGGCATCAGTTTCCTGTCGGCCCACGTGTTCCAGCTGGAACTGCAGATGGGCAAGTTGGCGGTGCTGGACGTGGTGGATCTGCCGAAGTGGTTGGACTGGTGTGTGATGACGCGGCGAGAGGCCGAGGAACCGGCTGCGCGGCGGGCCTTCCAGAACTTCATCTTGGCCGAGGGCGCGCGCTTCGCTGAGTGCCGCTTGGCGCGCCTCGGCGACTGAAACACTGTTCCGTCGTGCCACCGCGTGGTGCGCATGCAAATAGCTCATCAGGGTTTGCAAGGGTTCGTTCAGTGAACGCATGCTTTGGCGTGCATGGTTCGCCCGTGAGCTATGCCCTGAAGGCGTATGCAGATGCGGGCCGAGCTTGCGCGCATAAGGTTTGCTAATCGCGCACCCCAGTGGCGCTGCGTTGTGGGGCACATGCCCTCTGCCTAGAGTCCGGCCCAAGTGGAGGCAGTACCTGCCTTGCCTGCTTGCTCACCAACCCGGAACATCATGTCTACGAGCCAACCTTTCCCCCGCTGGGACGACCAATTCGCTGCCGGCCTCGACGAGCCGCAACTGCTGCAATACCGATCGAACCTGCTGGGCTCCGATCTGCGCATCACGAACTACGGTGGTGGCAACACGTCGGCCAAGGTCCTGCAGTCGGACCCCTTGAGTGGCAAGCCTGTCGAGGTGCTGTGGGTGAAGGGCTCGGGCGGCGACCTGGGCTCCATGAAGCTGGACGGTTTCTCCACGCTGTATATGGACAAGCTGCGCGAGCTGAAGGCGCTTTATCGCGGCCTGGAGCATGAAGACGAGATGGTGGCCTATCTGCCCCACTGCACCTTCAATCTGAATCCGCGCGCCGCTTCCATCGACACGCCGCTGCATTCATCCTTGCCCTACACGCATGTCGATCACATGCACCCCGATGCCGTGATCGCCATCGCGGCCATGGAGAACTCCAAGGACATCACCGAGAAGGTGTTCGAGGGCCAGGTCGGCTGGATGCAATGGCTGCGTCCCGGGTACGAGCTGGGCCAACAGCTGGCGGCCTACAACGAGGCGCATCCGGGCCTGCGCGGCATCGTGCTGGCAGGGCACGGGCTGTTCAGCTGGGGCGAGTCGGCCAAGGCCTGCTACGAAAACACCGTCGACCTGATCGCACGCGCCCAGGCCTGGCTGGAACAGGAGCGCAAGCGCCGGGGCGCGGTTGCGTTTGGCGGCGCACAGTCGGACTCGCTGCTGGCCGAGGAGCGGGACGCCGTGCTCGCCAAGGTCGTCCCCGTGCTGCGCGGACTGTCCTCGCAGGCCAATCCCATGTTGGCCCACGTCAACACGTCGGCTGAAGTGCTGGAGTTCGTGAACTCGCGCGACCTGGCGCCGCTGGCTGCGCTGGGGACCTCGTGCCCCGACCATTTTCTCCGCACGAAGATCCGCCCGCTGGTGGTGGCCGAGGAGGTCTACAACAAGTCCGGTGATGATCTCAAGGCACTGCTGGGGCAACTTCTGGCCGACTACCGCGCCGACTACACGGCCTACTACGAGCGCTGCAGGCGCGCCAGCAGCCCGGCGCTGCGCGACCCCAATCCGGTGGTGATCCTGCTGCCTCGCGTGGGCATGGTGACCATCGCCAAGGACAAGGCCACCGCGCGGATTGCCGGCGAGTTCTACGTGAACGCCATCAACGTGATGCGAGAAGCCAATGCCGTGGACAAGTACGTCGGCCTGCCTGAACAGGAGGCATTCGACATCGAGTACTGGCTGCTGGAAGAAGCCAAGCTTCAGCGCATGCCGCGTCCCAAGCCGATGGTCGGCAAGGTGGCCCTTGTGACCGGCGGGGCTGGCGGCATCGGCCAGGCCATCGTCCACCGTCTGTTGGCGGACGGCGCGTGCGTCGTGCTGTCGGACATCGACCAAGCGTCGCTGGAGACCGCCGTGTCCGCGATGGGCAAGAAGTACGGTGCTGATCATGTGCGCGGTGTGGTGACCGACGTCACAGACGAGCGCAGCGTGGTCGCAGCATTCGACTACGCGGCCGTGCAATACGGCGGCGTGGACATCGTGGTCAGCAACGCCGGCATCGCGTCGGCCGCTCCGCTGGAGGAAACGTCGCTGGAACTCTGGAACCGCAACCAGAGCATCCTCGCGACGGGCTATTTCCTGGTGTGCCGCGAGGCCTTCAAGCAGATGAAGGCCAAGGGGCTCGGCGGCAGCATCGTCGTGGTGGCCAGCAAGAACGGCATGGTGGCGAGCAACCAGGCAACGGCCTATTGCGCGGCGAAGGCCGCCGAGATCCAGCTCAGCCGCAATTTGGCGCTGGAGGGCGCGCCGCTGGGTATCCGCTCCAACGTCGTCAACCCCGATGCCGTCATCCGTGGTTCCAAGATCTGGACCGGCAAGTGGAGCGAGGAGCGCGCGGCCGCCAACAAGATCGACGAGGGCGACCTGGAGGCCTTCTACCGCGAGCGTTCCATGCTCAAGCGCAGCGTCTTCGCCGAAGACATCGCCGAGGCCACCTACTTCTTCGCGTCGGAACTGTCGGCCAAGAGCACCGGCAACATCGTCAACGTGGATGCCGGCAACCTCGCCGCATTCACCCGCTGAGCGGTCGCAGGAGATTCAAGCATGAGCATCATCTCTGCCGACGTCATTGCAGCCAGCAATGAACCGCTGCTGGAGCAGCAGAAGAGGGACTACCTGCATTTGACGGAGCAACTCGCGCGCCGTCGAATTGACATCGAGGCCGTCAAGGCCAAGGTGAAGCGCTTCGAGGTGGCGCTGCCGTCATGGGGCGTGGGAACGGGCGGCACACGCTTCGCGCGATTCCCTGGTGCTGGCGAACCCCGCCATGTGTTCGACAAGCTGCAGGACTGTGGCGTCGTGCACCAGCTCACGCGCTGCACACCGGGTGTCTCGCTGCATCTGCCTTGGGACCATTGCAGCGATTACAGCGAGCTGCGCGGACAGGCGAAGTCCATGGGCCTGTACTTCGATGCGGTGAACTCCAACACCTTTTCGGACCAGCGCGATCAGCCGCACAGCTACAAGTTCGGAAGCCTGACGCACACCGATGCCGCCACCCGCGCACAAGCCGTCGAGCACAACCTGGCTGTGATTGCCGCCGGGCAAGAGCTGGGCTCCAAGGCGCTGACCGTCTGGATCGGTGACGGCAGCAACTTCCCGGGCCAGCAGCACTTCCGCCGCGCTTTCGACCGCTACCTGGACAGCGCCAGCAAAATCTACGACGCGCTGCCCGACGACTGGCGCATGTTCCTGGAGCACAAGATCTGCGAGCCGGCGTTCTACTCGACCGTCATCCAGGACTGGGGTTCCAGCTACCTTGCGGCCAGCGCGCTGGGAAAGAAGGCGCAGTGTCTGGTGGACCTGGGCCACCACGCACCCAATGTCAACATCGAGCTGATCGTCGCGCGCCTGATCGCTGCGGGCAAGCTGGCCGGCTTCCACTTCAACGACAGCAAGTACGGCGACGACGATCTCGACGCCGGCAGCGTCTCGCCTTACCGGCTCTTCCTCGTCTTCAATGAGCTGGTTGCCGCGGAACATGAGGCGGTTCAAGGCTTCAACCCCGCGTACATGCTCGACCAGAGCCACAACGTCACCGACCCCGTGGAGAGCCTGATGAGCAGCGCAGCCCAGGTGCTGCGCAGCTATGCCCAGGCCTTGCTGGTGGATCGTGCGGCACTGGATGCGGCTCAGGATGGCAACGACGCGCTGGTGGCCACGCAGCTGCTGAAGAAGGGCTTCGAGACCGACGTGACCCCGCTGCTGCAGCAGTTACGCCTGGAAGAAGGCGGCGCCATCGATCTCATCGGCGCCTACCGCGCGAGCGGCTACCGCGCCCGCGTGGCGCAGCAGCGGCCCGCCAGCCAGGGCGGTGGAGGCGGCATTGTCTGAGCGTGGTCTCACCCTGGTGCTCGACGTCGGCAAGACGCGCACCAAGCTGTTGGCTATCGACGAGGACGGCCAACTGGTGCAGAGCTGGGCATGTGAGAGCCGCTCGGTGCAGGCCGCTGCCGGATACCTGGCGCTCGACACCGCAGGTGTTCAAACGTGGTTGTGCGAGACCCTTGCCGGAATGGGGCCGCTGCGCAGCGCGGTGCGCAGCATCGTGCCGATCACGCATGGAGCGGCGCTGGCGGGCATCGGCGCGACGGGATTGGCGCTTCCTGTGGCCGACTACGAGTTCGAAGGCTTCAACGACAGGACGGCGGACTGGGCGGAAAGAGTGGACCCCTTCGGCGAGACTTTGAGTCCTCTGCTGCCGCAAGGGCTGAACGCGGCGACGCAGTTGGACTGGATGCAGCGCCATCAACCCGAGCGCATGAAGCAGGTGACGCGCTGGATGCCCTACGCGCAGTACTGGGCCTGGTGGCTCAGCGGCGTGGCCAGCACGGAGGTATCGGCATTGGGGTGCCACACGCTGCTCTGGTTGC
Source organism: Roseateles sp. (assembly GCF_036404855.1). Classification (GTDB taxonomy): domain Bacteria; phylum Pseudomonadota; class Gammaproteobacteria; order Burkholderiales; family Burkholderiaceae_C; genus Pelomonas. Next base: position 4,134 of record NZ_DASWYS010000094.1, on the reverse strand, counting down.
CACGGGAAGGGCGGTGGTCTGCGCTGGCTCGCCGCGAGGGATGGGCCGCGCGCTTTGCGCCGGTGCGCAACGCCTGGGACACCGTCGGCGTGGTCCGCCCCGAGCTGGCGTCGTCTCTTGGGCTTCCGCAGGGGGTGCGTGTGCACTGCGGTGCACACGACAGCAATGCCTGCCTGGCGCGCTACCTGCGCAGCTGGCCCCGCATGACGCTGGTATCCAGTGGCACCTGGGTAGTGGTCATGGCATCCAGCGCATCGCTCGCGGCATTGGACGGCGAACGCGACTTCCTGGGCAATGTGTCGGTGCGCGGCGATGTCGTCCCGACCGGGCGGTTCATGGGTGGACGGAGTGTGGAGCGGCTGTGCGCCGGGGCATCGCCGGACCTTGCGGATTCGCAGGTGCTGAGGCGTCTGGTCAGCCAGGGCGTGAGCGTCGACAAGGAAGGACGACATGTGGGCCTGCCTGACGGTCGTCTGCTTCCCGCCGAACGGGGCGCAGAGGCCTTCAATCCTCGCGAACGAGCGACGCTGGCATCGCTGCATGCCGCGCAGGCCACCCACGATTGCCTGAACGCGCTGGGAGCTGTCGGGCCCGTCACCGTCGATGGTCCGCTGGCGAACAACGATGTGTACCTGGATGTGCTGGCTGCACTCCAAGGCGACGTGCATGCCAGCGAAGATGTGATTGAAGGGACCGCCCGCGGCGGCTATGTGCTGTCGCGCTGGACCGAACCACGCCCGAGCCAGCCATGTGTGCGCAGCATCACCGTGCCGGCAGACGCTGGCATGCTGAAAGGCATCGCACTCGCCGCCGCCTAGTGGCGGCGACGATCCATGCGACTCAGGCAGGCAGGGGCTCTGCCTTGGCCTGGGTCGGGACATAAAAGGGATAGGCGCTGGCCCGGTAGTTCACGGCAGAGTCGAAGGGGACGTGGTTGGAAGCCCGCCCTTGCGGGCCCACATTGATGAATCGGCTGCCCATGGGCAGCAGCGGCGCGCGGCGGACCGCTGACCCTTGGGTGATCTCAAGTGGCGCCACCGCAGGTGGTTGCGGGCCGTCCAGCTTGCAGCCCATGAAGGCCAGCGCGTCCTCCATGACAAAGTCCCTGAAGGCCTGCCGGATGGCGTGAGGTGCCTGATCTCGGGGGCTGAGGATGCACCAGTCCAGCCACTTGGGTGTGCCCGCCACTTTCAGCACTGCCAGTTTGCCGGCTTCCAATTCGAGCTGGAACACGTGGGCCGACAGAAAGCTGATGCCCAAGCCCGCAATCACCGCCTGCTTGACCGTCTCATTGCCCTCAAGCTCCAGCCGCGCCTTGACGTCCAGCTTCTGCGTCTGCAGCAGGTGCTCCAGGAAGTTCCTCGTCGCCGAACCTGCCTCTCTGAAGATCAAGGTTTCGCCTTGCAGGTCCTGCCAGGTCAGGTCATCGCGCCCGGCAAGTGGATGGTTGGCAGGCGCCACCAAGCAGTGCGGGTTGCGAGCGAAGGTTTCCGCTTCCACGTCGGTGGCCGATGACGGAAAGCCACCGATCATCAGGTCGATCTCGTGTGCCCCCAGCTTCTTCAGCAGCGAGTCGCGCTTGCCGACACTGAGCTTGATCCGCACGTCCGCGTAGCGCTTGCGGAAGGCCGTGATGAGTTGCGGCACGAAGTAGTACGCAGGTGATACGACGCCGATATGCAGCTGCCCTCGGAACTCGCTTTCGAGCGACGAGAGCGCGTCGGACGCGACGTTGATCTGGGCCAGGATGACCCGTGCGTGACGCAGCAGCGCGCGCCCGGCGTCGGTCAACTGAATAGGGCGCCCCAGTGTGTCGAAGAGGCGTGTGCCAACCTCGTCTTCGAGTGCCCGAATCTGCTGCGATGCAGCCGATTGCGTGATGCCCACCAGTTCAGAGCCGCGAGAGAAGCTGCATGCCGAAGCCACAGCTTCAAAGATGCGCAGTGAGCGCAATGTGACGTTTCGCATATGTCTCCTCGAACGTCATCTAAAAAACTTCCAGCTGGATGAATTTTGAGGCGAAACGGTTTCCTCGCGCAATGATTTTTTGTATCGACTGCGCGGGAGCCATGGAAACGGAGGGGGCGCGCGCCGTTTGTCGAAGGCAGTAGCGCGGCTAATAGCAAGCCCTGCGCACCTGTCGCGAGCAAGCGGGTAGCGCATGCTTTGGGGGTTTTCCCTTGTGTTGGAGCGGCGGCCGAGGCTGACGAGGGACGGACCTCCAAGCTGACCGCTGCGGTGGATGCCCGATCACGCTTGGAATGCCGCCTCGGCACCATGACGCTCAGTCAAAGACAGCACGGAGACACCCGCATGACCAACCGTCCCTGGCTCGCCGAGTACCCGGCGGGCGTTCCTCACGACGTCGACTGCAGCACCTATCCCAGCGTCGTCGCGCTGATGGAGGAAAGCTTTGTGCGTCATCGGGACGCGAGCGCCTATCGCCTCGGTCCGCAGCATCTGACGTATGGGGCGCTGGATCGGTATTCGCTGGCCTTCGCGTCCTTCCTGCAGGGACTGGGGCTGGCGCAGAAGGACCGCGTGGCCATCATGCTGCCTAACCTGCTGCAGTACCCCGTGGCCGCTGCGGGCATCCTGCGAGCGGGTCTGATCGCGGTGAATGTGAACCCGCTGTACACGTTGCGGGAACTGGAGCATCAACTTCGCGACAGCGGTGCGAGTGCGCTCGTCATCTTCGCGCCCATCTTCGCCGCCATGGGCGAAGGCCTGCAGGCGGCTCTGAAGGCCTTGGGCATCGGGACCGTGGTGCTTGCCAGTCCGACAGATCGGTTCGCCGTGGGAGACGCGCCAGCCGCGACTGAGACGGGTCCAGGAACGCCCATCGCGTTCGACGATGCTCTGGCTCTCGGCTTGCGTAACGACTGGCGGCGTCCCGACCTCCAGGCCGAGGACATTGCCGTCTTGCAGTACACCGGCGGCACGACCGGCGTCAGCAAGGGAGCGAGCCTTTCGCACCGCGCACTGGTTGCCAACGTGTTGAGCTCCGAGGCGTGGATGCGGCCCGGCTGGCAGGGCAAGACCATCACGGGACGGCTGAACATCGTCTGCGCCTTGCCGCTGTACCACGTGTTCGCGTTCACGATGTGCGCGCTGCTGGGTATGCGAACCGGCGCGCAGGTTCTGCTGATTCCGAACGCCCGGGACATGGCGCAGACGCTGGCGTTGTTGAAGCCGCACAAGCTGCATGTCTTCCCTGCGGTCAACACGCTGTTCAACGGCCTTTCGAGCCACCCGGACTTCGGTTCGCTGGACATGAGCGAGCTGTGCGTCAGCGTGGGTGGGGGCACTGCAGTGATGCCGGCCGTAGCCGAACGCTGGCTGGCGCTGACTGGATGCCCGATCGTTGAAGGCTACGGCCTGTCCGAGACGACGGCTGCGGTGACCTGCAACCGTGCCGATTTGAAGGACTTCACCGGCACCGTGGGACTGCCGTTTCCGGGTGTGGACATCCGCATCCGGGATGACGACGGACGCGATGTGGCGCTGGGCCAGCCCGGCGAGATCGTCATCAAGTCGCCGCAGCTGATGTCAGGCTACTGGAATCGCCCGGACGACACGGCCGCCGCGATGACAGCGGACGGCTTCTTCATGTCCGGCGATGTCGGCGTCATGGACGAACGCGGCTACGTGCGCATCGTGGACCGCAAGAAGGACATGGTCCTCGTAAGCGGATTCAATGTGTATCCCAGCGAGATCGAGGCTGTGGTGACCTCGCTGCCCGCAGTTGCGGAATGTGCGGTGATCGGTGTGCCAGACGAACAGACCGGCGAGGCGGTCCAGATCTTTGTCGTGCCGCGTGACCCGTCCTTGAGCGCTGACGCCGTACGCGAATTCTGCGCCGTGCATCTGACTGGCTACAAGCGACCGAAGGTGATCGAGTTGCGCAGCGACCTGCCGAAAAGCCCCGTCGGCAAGGTGCTTCGCCGTGAACTGAGGGCCGAGGTTCTCGCGCGCAACGAGCAGTCTTTCGAATGAGTGCGAGCCCCGCCCGGCATCCTGAAGGCGTGGCATGCGCACGTGGCGTCATCGCCAGCGTGGCGGTGATCGGCGCCGATGCGGCCGGGGCGAGCATCGCGATGCGGTATCTCGACGCCGGCATTCCGGTAACGCTGA
>NZ_DASWYS010000093.1:0-26496 GCF_036404855.1 Roseateles sp. | reverse complement strand
CGTGGCTGAGCGCGATCCAAGGCGTGGTGACGCCCTGCGCGTAGTTCGTCGGGCGCGAGCCGTCGGTGCGCACGCTCTCGCGGTGCAGGCGGGTGTGGCGCAGGCCCAGCCAGGCGGTGGTGTTGGCCGTCAAGGCGATGCGGTCGCGCAGGTAGAGCTCGTTGCTGCGCTCGTCGCGGTTGGTGTTCTCGTCGGTCAGCTCCGGCGCCGCAGGTGTGACGGCGCTGCCGTCGATGTTGCCGGTGCCGGTGTAGTTGTAGGCCTGCCCCTGGAACCGGCTCTTGAACTGGCTGCTGAGGCCGCCGACCGTGAGGTCATGGCGCAGGCCGGCGAGCTGCACGGGGCCGCTGGCAGAGATGTCCAGCGCCGTCGTGTCGCGGTGCTCGTTCTCGCTGCGGAAGTCGAACATGTCGTAGCTGCCGTCGGGACAGAAGCTGGACGGGTAGTAGCTGCCGTCCGCGGCGCTGCAACCGAATGCATAGGCAAGACGGTCGTCGGTGCGCAGGCGCTGGATGCCCAGCGATGCTTGCGCGCGCCAACCGCCGGACAGCTTCTGCTGCACGCGCAGCGATGCATGCGTGTTGTCGAAGACGACGGGCAGGCTCCAGGGCTGGTTGTTGAGATTGAGGTTGGGGTCGATGCGCCGAACGTCGGGCAGGCGGTCGCCCAGCAGGCTGAAGCCCTGCTGGCTGGGCTGGCTCTGCCGGTTGAACTCGACCTCGGCTTCGACCAGGGTGTCCGGAGTGATGCGCCAGTCGGCGGCCAGCGCGGCGGTGTGCGAGTGACCCTTGCTGTTGCGCAGCGTCGGATCGAGGCGTGCCGCAGCGAGGTTGACGCGCAGGCCGAACTCGCGGCTCGCGCCGAAGCGCTGCGAGTGATCCACACTGGCCTGCACCGTGCCGCGCTCGATGAAGCCGAGCGCCAGCGTCGTCGCGTCGTCGAGCAGCGGGCGCTTGACGACGAGGTTGACAAGACCGGCCGGTGCGCTGGTGCCAGCCTGCATGCCGGAGCTGCCCTTGAGCACCTCGACGGCGGCTTTGTTGGCCAGCGACAGTGCGGTTTCGCCACTGATGGGCAGGCCGTCGCGGCGGAGGTTGAAGCGGTTGTCGAGGTCGAAGCCGCGCACCTTGAGCTGCGACCAGTAGCCGACGGCGTTGTAGGCATCGGAGACGGAGGCGTCGAGCTTGGTGATGCCCGAGAGCTGACCGATGCCGAGGTCGTCGAGCCGTTCGGCGGACAGACTCAATGCCTGCATGGGCAGCTTGGCGGGCGGGTCACCGAAGCCGGCCAGTCCGGGGACGACCTCGGTGGCCTTGCCGGTCACGCTGACCTGCGGCAGGGTCTGTGCGGAGGCCAGGCTGGTGGCGAGCAACGCCGTGGCGGCGCCGATGAGGGAGAAGGAAGGTTGTGCCATCGAAAGTCAAAGCGATGGCAGGTCGGCTAACACTGAAGACGCCAAGCCCCCGGGAGACGGGAATGGAGTGGGGCTGCGGTTCGGCTGCTTCCCTGCGCGAGGATTACCTCAATCAGGTTCAAAGGGACTGTCTCAGTCGATGGCGGTGGGCCATCAACACCCCTAGCGGAGAGCTGCCGGCGCGAACGACGGCAGCGAACTCATTCTAAAAGAAAACGGCCCGCTGGGTTCGGGCCGTTGTCTGGACAAGTGGCGCGTCAGTCGAACACCGGCGAATCCACGCCCAGCACCTTGTGCAGCTTGGGGCTGGTGGTGGTGTACTGCAGGTGGACGCGCTTGTCGGGGAACACGTAGGGCGCGGCGCCGAAAGCCGCCAGCGCGCATTCGTGGAAGCCGCTGAGGATGAGCTTCTTCTTGCCCGGGTAGGTGTTCACGTCGCCGACTGCGAAGATGCCCGGCACGCTGGTCTCGAACTTCTCGGTGTCGACGACGATCTGCTTGCGCTCCAACGCGAGGCCCCACTCGGCGATGGGTCCGAGCTTGGGGCTGAGTCCGAAGAAGGCCAGCACCTGGTCGCAAGGCACGACGCGGGTGATGCCATCGTTGCCGGTGATCTTGAGGCCGGTGAGCAGGCCGTCGCGCTCGTCGATGCCGGTGGCCTGGCCGACGATGAACTGCATCTCCTGGGCCTCGCAAAGCTCATGCATCTTGGCCACGCTCGCGGGTGCCGCACGAAACCCGTCCCGGCGGTGCACGAGGATGACGCTCTCGGCCTTGTGCGGGTTGCCGTCGGCGTGGGCCGCGCAGAAGTTCAGCGCCCAGTCCAGCGCCGAATCGCCGCCGCCGATGATGAGCAGGTTCTTGCCGGCGAACTGATCTGGGCCCTTGACGCGGTAGTGGACCTGCGTCCCCTCGTACTTCTCGACGCCTTCGACCTTGAGCGTGCGCGGCTGGAACGAGCCGACGCCGCCGGCGATGAACACCGTCTTGGTGAGGAACTGCGTGCCCTTGTTGGTCTCGACGAAGAAGCGGCCATCGTCCTGCTTCTGCACGGCAGTGACCTCCTGGCCCAGATGGAAGGTCGCGCCGAAGGGCTCGATCTGCTGGAGCAGGTTGTCGGTCAGCTCCTTGCCGGTGCACACGGGCACGGCCGGGATGTCGTAGATGGGCTTGTCGGGATACAGCTCGATGCACTGGCCACCGGGGTAGGCCAGGCTGTCGATGATGTGGGCCTTGATCTCGAGCAGGCCCAGCTCGAACACCTGGAAGAGGCCGACCGGCCCGGCGCCGACGATGACGGCGTCGGTCTGGATGGCGTCGGCGCGCGGGGAGGCTTGTTCTTGCATGCGAGGCGGCGCGGGCACGCCGGGAGTCAGCGGATCAGTTCGTCCAGCTTGCCCGTCCGGTCCTTCCACTCCTCGGCGTCGGGCAGCGCGGGCTTGCGCTTGGTGATACTGGGCCACTTCTTGGCCAGGTCCGCATTGATCTTGATCATGTGGACCTGATCACCGGGCACATCCTCTTCCGGCATGATGGCGTTCACCGGGCACTCGGGGATGCAGACGGCGCAGTCGATGCACTCGTCGGGATCAATGGTCAGGAAGTTCGGGCCTTCGCGGAAGCAGTCGACCGGACAGACATCGACGCAGTCGGTGTACTTGCAGCGGATGCAGGATTCGGTGACGACGTGGGTCATGGGGAGCTCTTGGCAGTGAGGGGCGCCTTCATCGACGGGATTTCGGGCGAAATGGCGATTTTATTGGAGGCCGGCCTGGTCTTTCCCTGATCTCCGACAAGACTTGCCCCGATCCCCACCGTGACGACGGTGGGGCGGCCGCGGTGCAGCAGGGCCGCGCCGGCGAGGTCGGCCAGGGCATGTTCGCTGGTGATGGCGTCGGCACAGCCGGCGCGGCTGACCACCAGCGTGGGAGTGTCGGCCGCCCAGCCGGCGGCGAGCAACTGGCGGCCGAGCGCGGCCAGCTGGCGGCCGGCCATGTAGAAGACCTCGGTGTCGGCCGAGCGGGCGGCGCGCAGTTCGCCGGCCTCCGTCATGGCCGTTGTCAGGCTCACGCTGCGGCCGCGGCCGCGGCGGGTCAACGGCCGCTGGGCCTGGGCAGCGGCGGCCAGCGCCGCGGTGACCCCGGGCACGACTTCGCTGGCGATGCCGGCCTCGGCCAGGGCCATCAGCTCTTCCTCCAGGCGTCCGAAGACGCTGGCGTCGCCGCCCTTGAGGCGCACGACCCGTGCATGCTCCTGGGCGGCCTTGACGAGCAACGCGTTGATCTCGGTCTGCTTGGCCGAGTGTTCGAAGCCGCGTTTGCCGACGGCGATCCAGCGGGCCTGGGGGGCGAGCTCGCGCAGGGCCGGGTCGGTCAGCGCATCGGCCAGCACGATGTCGGCCTGCGACAGCGCACGGGCGCCGCGCAGCGTGATCAGGTCGGCGGCGCCCGGACCGGCACTGACGAAGATCACTGTTGCGCTCATCACCAGGCCTCGTCCGCCGGCGCGGCTTGCACGTCCACCAGCAGCGCGCCGCTGGTGCGGTGGCTGGCGGGGTCGACCACGATCAGCGCGCCGCCGACGCGGTTGTCCACGAAGGGCTCGACCGGCAGCTCGTGCTGCACTTCCATCTGCACCCGGCCGATGGCGTTGACGGGCAGTTCGTGGGCGTCCTGGGGCTGCAGCGTGTTGATGTCCAGCACGGAGTCGATGGCCGAGATGCGGGCCTGCACCCAGCGGTTGCCATGGCGCACCCAGTACTTGCGGCCGGGCTTGGCGGCTTCGGTATCCAGCCATGCAAGCGTCGCCGGGAACGTCTTGGCCTGCGTGGCCGAGCCGGGCGTGACGATCCAGTCACCGCGGCTGACGTCGAGCTGGCGGTCCAGCACCAGGCCGGCCGACTCGCCCGCTTCGACGCTGGGCACGGTCTCGCCGGCCAGGCGCACTTCAGCGACGATCGCCGTCTGGCCGGAGGGCAGCACCTCGATGGTGTCGCCGGCCTTCACGGCGCCGTGGGCGATGCGGCCCCACAGGACGCGCGGCTGGAAGCCGGTGCCTTCGGACTGGTGGGCGTTCTTCTGCACGTATTGCACCGGAAGGCTCAAGGGCGCGTCGGCGCGCTCGCTCAACGTGGGCAGGCGCTCCAGCACCTGCAGCAGCGATTCACCGTTCCACCAGGGGGCGTCCAGCGGCTGGGTCACATTGTCGCCGCGCAAGGCGCTGACGGGCACCGTGGCGGCCACGTTCAGGCCGGCGGCGGCGGCGAACTTGTCGAGGGCCGCCTTGACCTTGGCGAATCCGGCGCCCGCGTCGTCCAGCGCGTCGATCTTGTTGATGGCGAAGACGATGCTGGGCACGCGCAGCAACTGGGCCAGCAGCGAGTGGCGGCGCGTCTGCGGCAGCAGCACGACCTCGTCCTGCGAAAGGTCCAGCTTGGTGATGTCCACCAGTACGACGGCGGCGTCGGAGCCAGCGGCGGCCGTGACCATGTTGCGCGTGTACTGCTCATGGCCGGGGGCGTCGGCGATGATGAACTTGCGCGTCTTGGTGGCGAAGTAGCGGTAGGCCACGTCGATGGTGATGCCTTGCTCGCGCTCGGCCTCCAGGCCGTCGGTCAGCAGCGACAGGTCGATGGGCCGGCCGGCGGCGCGGCGCTCCAGCGTGTCGAGCTGGTCGGCCAGGATGGCCTGGCCGTCGAACAGCAGGCGGCCGATCAGCGTGCTCTTGCCGTCGTCCACCGAGCCGGCGGTGAGGAAACGCAGCGCCTTCATCAGAAATACCCTTCCTTCTTGCGCTTCTCCATGGAAGCTTCACTGGTGCGGTCGTCCATGCGGGTGGCGCCGCGCTCGCTGACGGTCACGGTCAGCGTCTCGGCCACGACCTCGCTCGCGTTGGCGGCAGGGCTCTCGACCGGGCAGGTGCAGGTCATGTCGCCCACGGTGCGGAAGCGCACGGTGGCGGTCTCGACCTTTTCGCCTTCTTCCGGCGGCGTCACGTCGGTCAGCGGCACCAGCAGTCCCTTGCGGCGGATGACCTGGCGCTCATGCGCGTAGTACATCTGCGGCAGTGGGATGTTTTCGCGGGCGATGTAGAGCCAGACGTCCAGCTCGGTCCAGTTGCTGATGGGGAAGCAGCGGAAATGCTCCCCCGGACGGATGCGGGTATTGAACAGCGTCCACAGCTCGGGGCGCTGCTCCTTGGGCTGCCATTGGCCGAAGCTGTCGCGGTGGCTGAAGATGCGCTCCTTGGCGCGCGCCTTCTCCTCGTCGCGGCGCGCACCGCCGATGAGGGCGTCGAACTTGTGTTCCTCGATGGTCTCCAGCAGCGTGACCGTCTGGTGGCCGTTGCGGCTTTCCAGCGGGTGGCTCAGGCGGATGGTGCCCCTGGCCATGGAGTCTTCGAGGTGCCCCACGATCAGGCGCTCGCCCATGTCGGCCACGCGCCGGTCACGGAACTCGATGACCTCGGGGAAGTTGTGGCCCGTGTCGATGTGCACCAGCGGAAAGGGCAACTGGCCCGAGTAGCCGCTGGGGTGGGCCGCGTTCTTCATCTTGAAGGCCTTTTCGGCCAGGCGCAGCACGACGCAGGAGTCCTTGCCGCCGGAGAACAGCAGGGCAGGGCGCTCGAAGCTGGCGGCCACCTCGCGCAGGATGAAGATGGCTTCCTCTTCCAGCGCATCCAGATGGGCGTGGTCCACGTCGGCGATCAGATGTTCGGGTTTCACAGCAGCGTTCATGATTTGGCGTGCAGGCCGCATTCCTTGGTCGAGTCTTCCCACCACCAGCGGCCGGCGCGGAAGTCCTCGCCGACGGCGATGGCGCGCGTGCAAGGCGCGCAGCCGATGCTGGGCATGAACTGGTCATGCAGGGGGTTGTAGGGGACGTCGTACTTCTCGACGTAGGCCCAGACCTCGGCCCAGGTCCAGTCGGCGATGGGGCTGATCTTGCGGCGGCTGTTCCCGTCGTCTTCATCGAAGGCCACATCGCCTCGCGCGCCCGACTGCTCGCGGCGCAGGCCGGTGATCCAGGCCGAGCGGCCCTTCAGCATGCGGCCCAGCGGCTCCAACTTGCGGATGCCGCAGCAGGCCTTGCGCAGCTCGATGCTCTTGTACATCGCGTCGTCGCCCTCGCGCCTGACGAATTGCACGACGGCGTCCGCCACGGGCTTGAAGACCTCGACCTCGCGGCCATAGCGCTCGCGGATGCGGGGCAGCAGTGCCAGCGTCTCGGGATGCAGCCGGCCGGTGTCCAGCGTCGAGATGGCGATGGGCAGCCGGGTGCGGGCGATCAGGTCGGTGATGACCATGTCTTCCACGCCCAGGCTGCTGCTCTGCACCAGGCCGTCGCCGTGCTGGATGCTGGCGTCACGCAGGCGCTGCAGCGTGGCTTCGATCTTGGCGTCCAGCGCCTGCGTCCACTTCGCGTAGAGGCCGATGGCATTGCCGGCCGCAGGCGCGGCGGCCCAGGGCAGGCTGCTGACCTCGCTCACGCCGCGCTCCTGCGCAGGAACCACGGCCGCGTCTCGCCCACGTCGCCTTGGTAGAAGCCCACCGGCGCGAACAGGTCCAGCGCCTTCTGCGCCGCGGCCTGGGACTGGTCGCCGCGCATGACCACCTCGTCGAAGCCGGTGCGGGCCAACAGCTGCATCATGTCCACCAGCACTTCGCCCCGGGCGCGGATGGCACCCTTGAACTGGTGGCGGATCCGGAGCAGGTGGGCCTGGCTGTAGGCGCGGCCATCGGTCCATTTCGGGAAGTCGAGCACCACCAGCGCGATGCGCGACAGGTCGGGCGCGAGCTGGTTGATGTCGGCGTCGTTCGGGAACTCGATGGCCACCGGCACGTCCTGCGGCCAGTGGGCGCGCACGGCGTGCCACTGCTCCAGCGTCAGCAGACGAAAGGGCGCCGGATCGGGATCGGGCTTCGGGCCGTCTTCGCCGATGGCGTGCTTCCAGGCGCAGGTGGTGGCGTTGATGAACTTCATGCTTGAGCCTTGGCAGTCGAAACGCGCACGGCGTTGGCGGCGGTCTTGAAGGGATCGAGGCCCAGGCGCTTCACCGCGTCGATGAAGCGTTCGCCCGACAAGCGGTCGCGCTGGTAGGTGTCCAGTACGGCCTCGATGGCGTCGGCGATCTCGTCGGCAGCGAAGCTCGGCCCGATGACCTTGCCGGCGACCGTGGCGCCGGCCAGATGGGTTCCGTCGCCGCCGCCCAGCGTCAACTGGTACCACTCGGTGCCGTCCTTGTCGACGCCGAGTACGCCGATGTGGCCACTGTGGTGATGGCCGCAGGAGTTGATGCAGCCGCTGATGTGCAAGTCGATTTCGCCGAGGTCTTCGAGCTCGTCGATGTCCTGGTAGCGCTCGGCGATCTCGGCGGCCAGCGGCAGCGAACGGGCATTGGCCAGCGCGCAGAAGTCGCCGCCGGGGCAGGCGATCTGGTCGGTCAGCAGCCCGGCGTTGGGCGTGGCGAAGCCGGCGGCGCGGGCGGCCTGGAACAGTTCAGGCAGGTCGGCCTCGCGCACCCAGGGCAGCACGAGGTTCTGGCGGTGCGAGACGCGCAGTTCGCTGTGGCTGAACTGCTCGGCCAGTGCTGCGGCGGTGTCCATCACGTCGGCGGAGGTGTCGCCGGGCGCGATGCCCACGCGCTTGAGGCTGAGCGTGACCGCGCGGTAGCCGCTCAGGCGATGGCCGTGCACGTTGCGTTGCAGCCAGCGCGCAAAGGCGGGGTCGCGGGTGTCCAGCTGCACGGGAGCCTCGGGCTTCACGCCCACCGGGTCGACGAAGCAGGCGGCCACGCGGTCCAGTTCGGCCTGCGGGATGATCTGCTCATGGCCGGCAGGGTCGCCGTTCAGGATGCGCTGGAACTCCTCGTTGACCGCGTCGAAGAATTTCTGGCCTTCGGCCTTGACGAGGATCTTGATGCGCGCCTTGTACAGGTTGTCGCGGCGGCCGGCGAGGTTGTAGACGCGCACGATGGCCTCGATGTAGACGAGGATCTGGTGCCACGGGATGAACGCGTTGATCTCGACGCCCGGGATGGGTGTGCGGCCCATGCCCCCGCCGACGAAGACCTGGAAGCCGGTCTCGCCGGCCTCGTTCTTCTTCAGCTGCAGGCCGATGTCGTGCCAGCCGATTGCCGCGCGGTCCTCTGTCGCGCCACTGATGGCGATCTTGAACTTGCGCGGCAGGTGGGCGAACTCGGGGTGCAGCGTGCTCCACTGGCGCAGCACCTCGGCGTAGGGGCGGGCGTCGACGATCTCGTCCGGCGCGATGCCGACGAAGGCGTCGCTGGTGATGTTGCGGATGCAGTTGCCGCTGGTCTGGATGCCGTGCATGTCGACTTCGGCCAGCAACTCCATGACTTCGGCGCTCTTCACGAGCGGGATCCAGTTGTATTGCAGGTTCTGGCGGGTCGTGAAGTGGCCGTAGCCCCCCTGGCCGGCGAAGGGGCCGTCGGGCTGGCGGTCGTACTCGCGCGCGATCCGTGCGAGCTGGCGGAGCTGGCGCGAGGACAGCTCGCCATAGGGCACGGCCACGCGCAGCATGGGGGCATGACGCTGGATGTACCAGCCGTTTTGCAGGCGCAGGGCGCGGAACTCATCGGTGCCGAGCGTGCCGGCGAGGTGGCGCTCCAGCTGGTCGCGGTACTGGGCGGCGCGGGCGTGGACGAAGCGGCGGTCGAAATCGGTGTACTGGTACATCGCGGGCAGGGGCTGGCCTGTCGTCAGGCGAAGGCCGCCACTCTAGAGACTGCTGCGCCGCAACAGAACTACAGAGTTATTTGGGCCTTATGCCCAGTACGAATAAGCAACTTCAGTTTGTGGCCAGAAACTGCAGTGCCGCGACCTGTTCGGCGATGCGCGGCGGCACCGGTTCGCGGCCGCCCAGCATGGCCCGGATGAGCGCCGCGTTCTCTGCCGGCGTGCAGGCCGGCGACAGCGGCCAGTCCAGGTCGGTGGTGTCGGCGGGGTGCAGCGGCGCCGCCTGACCGTCCCGGAAGCCGATCAGATGGGCCTTGCGGCGCAGATGCGCATACGCCTCGCCCTCGCTGGCACGCATCAGCAGCGCCCGGCCGCCGTCGGCGGTCAGTCCGGGCAGCGCGGCGGCCATGCTGTCGAGGTACTCCGGATGCGTCACCGCCACGACCCGGACACCGCCGCCGGCGCGGAAGGGGTCGAGCAGCTTGGCGAGGCTGTGCGAGCTGTTGCGCACGCCCAACCTCGGGCGCAGGGCCATCAGCGCGTTCAAGCCAGGGTTCAGCTTTTGCAGAGGCAGCACCGCCAGGCGCTCGTCGCGCAGGCGCTGCTCGGCATCGGTCAGCGATGCGCTGGCGGGCAGCTCGAGCGCCTCCAGCAACTCGAAGGGGCTGATCCGGCTGTCGAAGTCGTGGCGCCCGAAGATCAGCACCGGCACGCCCTCGCGTGCCAGCAGCCGCGCCACCAGCGGCATCAGGTTGGCCTGCTTGCGTGCGCCGTTGAAGCTGGGCAGCAGCACGGTGCGCGGGCCCTGGTCGCTGGGGAAGGGGGCGGCCAGCGCAGCGGTGCGCGCCTGCATCGCGGCCAGGAAGCCCGCCACCTCGTCGGCGCTCTCGCCCTTCACGCGCAGCGCGATCAGCACGGCACCCAGCTCCATGTCGGGCACCTGGCCGTCCAGCATCGCACCGAACAGCTGCTCGGCCTGCGTGCGGCTCAGGTCGCGGGCGCCACGAGCACCGCGGCCCAGCTCCTTGATCAGTGCTGCGTAATCCATGGCGCCAGTGTAGGAAGGGCCGCGCATGGCGGCCCCAGGATGCGGTACGCCGCAGTGTCAGAACGCCACGCGCGCACCCAGCGACACCATCCGCACGGTGCTGCGCTCACCCCGGTACTGGGCGCGCGTGGCGTCCATGCCCAGCTCGACGCGGGCCGACGGCGTCAGCGCGTAGTTCACGGCCAGTCCGGCGATGGGCTGGGTCTTGCTTTCGCTGCCCGAGCTGCTCAGCGCGCCGGCCTCGGCGCTCAGCTTGGTGCGTACGCGAGCCACGCCCAGCCGCCCCACCAGGCCCCAGTCGGGGCTGAGATGGGCCGTGTAGGCGCCGCCCAGCGACAGGGCCTCGGGCCTGACGCTCACGCCGAGCGGGCCATCCGACGCGTGGAACCGGCCGAAATGCGTGTAGCCGCCTTCCAGCGCAAAGCCATTGCCGAAGGCGTAACCGACCACGGCCTTCCCGCCGGTGGCGTTCCGGTCGCAGCGCTGCACGCCGCTGCAATCCACATTCAGATGCCCTTGGCCGAGGGACAGCAGGCCATAGGTGTGGGCCTGGTCGGTGTTGGAGGACTGGGCCTGGGCCGTGACGGCCAGGAGCAGTGTGGCAAGGGTGATGGCGGACTTCTTCATCGGTACTTCTCTCTTCCTACTTCGATGCATCGGGACGCCGGCGCCGGGCGGCGCTGGCGGCGACAGGCGACGGGTGTCACCGCGGACCATGCTCCGCGCCCGCCGCCGGCCGCCCTGTAGGACGCGGACACCCCACGCCGACGGACTGGCCCGTCCCGCTGTGAACCAGGTAAGAGAAAGCAAGTTTTCCCGGGTTGCGCGGGGATACTGCTGTGCAACACGGTCTGAATTTCCCGAGCCATGACCTTCCTCAAGCCCAGGACGCTGTACGTCACGCTGAGCGTGTTGATGATCGGTCTCGTGACGCTGGTGTACGGTGCCCTGCTGCTGCATGAGCGCTCGCGCAGCGACAGGCTGATGCTTCAGCAGGCCGGCGCGGCCGCCAAGCGCATCGGGCGCGAGGCCGCGGCCGCGGTGGAGGCCGAACTGCGGCCGGCGCGGGTCAGCGTGGCGCTGCTGGCGGCGGGCGCTCTCGGCCGTGCGTCCAACGAGGCCGAACGGCTCAAGGCCCTGCCGCAACTGGCGGCGGCGCTGCGCAGCAATGCGGCGCTGTCGGCCGTCTACGTGGGCACGGCGCGCGGCTCCTTCTTCCTGCTGCGCCGGCTGGACGATGCCAGCACGCGCAGCCGCATGGGCGCACCGGCCGACGCGGCCTACGGCCTGCAAAGCGTGGACCGCGACGGTGCCGTGCCGCGTGGCAGCTATCGCTTCTTCGACGCCGGACTGCGCGAGCTGCAATGGCTGGATCGGCCGGACTACGAGTTCGATCCGCGCACGCGGCCCTGGTTCGAGCTGGCCCGCCAGGCCGGCGACGGCCGGGCCGTGCAGTCCGAGCCCTACGTCTTCTTCACCACCGGCGAGCCGGGCGTGACGCTGGCCGAGGCGCGTGGCGGGGCCATCGTCGGCGCCGACGTCAGCCTTCAGGCCCTGGGCGAGATGCTGACGCGGCCGCAGATCAGCCCCTCGGCGGAACTGCTGATCGCGACGACCGGCGGGGGGCTGCTGGTGCAGGCGCGCCATGCACCAACGGCGCCGTCGGCGGGACGCGCCCTTCCGCAGGTGTCGCAGGCCGCGTCGCCGCTGATGCAGGCGCTCTGGGTCCGCCGCGACGCCGATGGCCGGCTGACCCCGGTGCAGGAGGTGATGGGCCGCGAGTGGGTGGCACACGCCCTGCCGCTGGCCTCCGACCGCGAGGCTGGCACGGCGCTGACGCTGCTGATGGCCGCGCCGCGCGACGAGCTGCAGGCCTTCCAGATCGAGAGCCGGCGCCACGGCTTCTACATCTCGTTGGGCCTGATGCTGTTGCTGCTGCCCATCGTGCACCAGCTGGCGGACCGCGTCTCGCGGCCGCTGCGCCAACTGGCGCGCCAGGCCGAGGCCATCCGGCATTTCGAGTTCGACGGCCCCGATCCGCGGCGCAGCCTGATCCGCGAGGTGGACCGGCTGGCGCAGGCGATGGCGGCGATGAAGCACTCGCTGCGGCGTTTCCTCGACATCAGCGGCGCGCTGAGCGCCGAGCGCGACTTCGACACCCTGCTGGATCGCATCCTGCGCGAGACCATCGCCGTGGCCGGTGCCAATGGCGGTGCGGTGCACTTGCTCAGCGGCGATGGCGGCCAGCTGCAGCCTGCGGCGACGCGGCTGCAGGATGCGTCGGCGCCGAGTTTCGGCGTCACCTGGGACGTCAAGGCGGTCGACGCGGTCGCCGCACCAGTGCTGGCCCTGCGGGCGGACGCGCCGGTGGACATCGAGCTGAACTGGGACAACCCGAGTCATCTCAAGGCCTACGGGCAACTGTTCGCCGGCCTGAGCGTGGCCCGGCTGCGCCTGCTGGCCCTGCCGCTGAAGAACCGCCAGGACGAGACCATCGGCACGTTGACCATGAGCTTCGCCCTGCCGGACCAGGGCCCCGCCGAGCCGCTGGGCGGCGCGCGGGTGGCGTTCGTGCGCGCGTTGTCCGGCACGGCGGCATTGGCGATCGACAACCACCTGCTGCTGAATGCCCGCAAGGCCCTGCTGGACAGCTTCATCCAGCTCGTGGCCGGCGCCATCGACGCCAAGAGTCCCTACACCGGCGGCCACTGCCAGCGCGTGCCGGAGCTGGCGCGCCTGCTGGCGCAGGCGGCGTGTGATGCCACCGAGGGGCCTTACGCCGGCTTCACGATGAGCGCCGACGAGTGGGAGGCCCTGCACATCGCAGCCTGGCTGCACGACTGCGGCAAGGTCACGACGCCGGAGTACGTCGTCGACAAGGCGACCAAGCTGGAGACCCTCTACAACCGCATCCACGAGATTCGCACCCGCTTCGAGGTGCTCAAGCGCGACGTGCTGATCGAGCGCCAGGCGCAGCACCTGGGCGCCGAGGCGTCGGCTCAGGCGCGGGCAGATGCGGCCCCGGCCCTGGCAGCGCTGGACGCGGACTACGCGTTCGTTGCGGCCTGCAACCAGGGGGGCGAGTTCCTCAGCCCCGAGGACCAGGCGCGCCTGCGCGAGATCGGCGCACGGCCCTGGCAGCGCACGCTGGACGACAGTCTGGGGCTGTCGGTGGAGGAGGCCCGCCGGCTGCCGAGGCCGCGTCCGCTGCTGCCGGCGCCCGAGCGACTGCTGGCGGACAAGCCCGAGCATGTGCAGCCTCGCCCCCCCGGAGAGAAGCTGGACGATGGCAACCGCTGGGGGTTCCGGATGGCCCAGCCCGAGCACCTCTACAACCGCGGCGAGCTGCACAACCTCTCGGTGTCGCGCGGCACGCTGACGGAGGAGGAGCGCTACAAGATCAACGAGCACATCGTCCAGACGCTGAAGATGCTGGCCGAGCTGCCCTTCCCGCGGCATCTGCGCGGGGTGCCCGAGATCGCCGGCGGACATCACGAGCGCGTGGACGGCCAGGGCTATCCGCGCGGCCTGACTCGAGAGCAGATGAGCCCGCAGGCCCGCATGATGGCCATCGCCGATGTCTTCGAGGCCTTGACCGCGGACGACCGGCCCTACAAGGCCGGCAAGCGTCTGTCCGACGTGCTGGTGCTGATGCGCCGCATGGCCGACGAGGGCCACCTGGATGCGGAGCTCTTCGAGCTGTTCCTGCGCTCCGGCGCCTGCCTGGACTACGCGCGGCGCTTCATGTCGACTGAGCTCGTCGACGTGGCGGACGTCGGCGCCTACCTGCCTACGCCGCCTGCAACTGGCCGCTGAGCTTGAGCTCGCCGAACAAGTCCTTGGGATCGGTCAGTCGGGGAATCAGGTCCAGCGGCGCGCCGAGGCCCAACTGGGTCCCGAGGTCGCGCAGCAGGCGCAGCGACGAGAAGTCCTCCAGCGCGAAGCCGACCGAATCGAACACGGTGACCTGATCAGGCGACTCACGGCCCGGAGCCTGGCCGGCGAGCACGCGCCAGAACTCGGTGACGGGGAAGTCGGCCGGCATCTGCTGCACGTCGCCCTCGATGCGTGATTGCGGCTCGTACTCGACGACGACGCGTGCCTTCTCCAGCACGCCGCGGTGCAGCTCGGTCTTGCCGGGGCAGTCGCCGCCGACGCCGTTGATGTGCATGCCGGGGCGAATCATGTCGGGTGTCAGGATGGTGGCGTTGCTCTTGTCGGCCGTCGCAGTGGTCACGATGTCGGCGCCGCGCACGGCCTCGGCGGCGGACGCGCAGACGGTCAGCGTCAGCCCCGGCGTGGCCTGCAGGTGGCGTACCAGCCGGGCCGTGGCGGCGGGGTCGATGTCATGCAGGCGCAGCTCGCGGATGCCGAGCAGGTGGTGGAACGCCAGCGCCTGGAACTCGCTCTGCGCGCCGTTGCCAATCAGCGCCATCACATGACTGTCGGGGCGGGCCAGGTGCTTGGCGACCATGACGGACGTGGCCGCGGTGCGCATCGCGGTCGTCAGCGTCAGCTCGGAGAGCAGCGTCGGGGCGCCGGTCGCCACGTCGGCGAGCACGCCAAAGGCCATCACGGTCGGCAGACCGAGGCGGTGGTTTTTGGGGTGACCGTTGACGTACTTGAAGCTGTAGAGGTGGGCGTCGGCGATGGGCATCAGCTCGATGACACCATCCGGGGAATGGGTGGCGACGCGTGGCGTCTTGTCGAAGTCGGCCCAGCGCCGGTAGTCCGCTTCGAGGTAGCCGACGAGGCGGCGCAATAAATCGGGAAGTCCCACGCGCTGCACGATGTGGGCGATGTCGTTGGGGGTCAGAACGAGGGTCATGCGTGTCTCCTTGAAAGCTATTGAAAGCATTCTTTCCAGACGTGCCGTCAAACAGAAGTGCAACTCTTGACACTAAATGCGTCGTGATTTGCCAAAATGGCAGCATCAATTGACGATTTGTTCGGTATGGACGCCCTGGATCAGCAACTGCTCGCCCTGCTGCGCACCGATGCCCGGGCCAGCGTCGCCACACTCGCCGCCAAGCTCAAGGTGTCTCGCGGCACGGTCACCAACCGCATCGCCCGGCTGGAGGATGGCGGGGTCATCACAGGCTACACGGTGCGCCTGAGGCCCGACGCCGTGCCCGACCAGATCACGGCCTGGATGAGCATCACGGTGGAAGGCAACCGCACCCGCGAGGTGGTCGCCATCCTGCTGGGCGAGCCCGGCATCACGGGTCTCTTCGACACCAACGGCCGGTGGGACCTGCTGGCCGAGATCCAAAGCTCCAGTCTTCAGGAGCTGG
This sequence comes from Roseateles sp., assembly GCF_036404855.1. Classification (GTDB taxonomy): domain Bacteria; phylum Pseudomonadota; class Gammaproteobacteria; order Burkholderiales; family Burkholderiaceae_C; genus Pelomonas. The sequence goes on along the minus strand of NZ_DASWYS010000093.1, from coordinate 11,041 downwards.
CCGACGTGCTGGAGCGGGTGCGCCTCATCAAGGGCATCGCGGGCACCGAGACCAGCATCCATCTGCAGAGCTACAAGCTGGGCTGAGGCAGGCTTCACGCCGGATGCGGGCCCGCTGTCGGGCCTGGCAAGCGGCTCGGTTATCGTGCGCCGCGCATTTCCGTTTCTGACATGACTCCTGCCTTCATCCGCCGCGCCGGGCTCGCTGCCCTGGTCGTGATCCTCGCCGGCTGCTCCGTCCTGCAGAGCCCGATCCCGCAGCCGCCGGTCGTCGTGCCGCCGACCGAACCCGTCGTCAAGCCGGCCCCGAAACCGCCGCGCCTGGGCCTGGCCCTGGGCGGCGGTGCTGCGCGCGGCTTCGCCCACATCGGCGTCATCCAGGTGCTGGAGGAGAACGGCATCAAGGTGGATCTCGTTGCCGGCACGTCAGCCGGCAGCCTGGTCGCGTCGCTCTACGCCTCGGGCAAGGGCGGCAAGGAAATGCAGCAGCTCGCCGAGACCATGGACGAGGGCGCCATCACCGACTGGTCCTTCCCGCTGCGCGGCCTGATCCGCGGCGAGGCGCTGGCCCGTTTCATCCGCGACAAGACTGGCGGCAAGAACATCGACCAGATGGTGCTGCCGCTGGGCATCGTGGCGACGGACCTGTCGGACGGTTCGTCCATCCTCTTTCGCAGCGGCGACACCGGCACCGCCGTGCGTGCTTCGAGTGCGGTGCCGGCCGTGTTCCAGCCGGTGCGCATCGGCCAGCGCGAGTACGTGGATGGCGGCCTGGTGTCACCCGTGCCCGTGCGCTTCGCGAAGGAAATGGGCGCGCAGTTCGTCGTCGCCGTGGACATCACCTCGCCGCCCGAGAAGGACCCGCCGGGAGACGCCTTCCGCATGCTGATGCAGACGTTCTCCATCATGGGCCGCAGCATCAACATGTTCGAGCTGCGCGAGGCCGACGTCGTCATCCGCCCCCGGCTGGATGGCGTGGGCAGCGCCGACTTCACGGCCCGCCGGCGAGCGGTGCAGGCCGGGCGCGAGGCGGCGCTGGCCATGCTGCCGGTGCTGCGCCAGCGAATCGCCGAGAAGACGCGCTGAGCGCCATGGACACCGAGACGCCCCTGTTCCCGCTGCGCTCGGTGCTGTTCCCTGGCGGGCACCTGCCTTTGCGCATCTTCGAGCCGCGCTATCTGGACATGGTGCAACGGTGCCACGCCCGTGGTGAACCCTTCGGCGTCGTCGCGCTGACGGCCGGCGAGGAGGTGCGGCGGCGCGACGGTGAGGGCTTCCAGGCCGAAGCCTTTCACGACGTCGGCACGCTGGCGCGCATCGAGCAGTTCGAGCGCGCCCAGCCCGGCCTCATCGAGGTCCGCGCGCGCGGCGCGGAGCGCTTCCGGGTGCGGGAGACCCGCTGCCTGAGCCACGGCCTGTGGGTCGGCCGGCTGGAGCCGCTGGCGGAGGACGCGGCCGTGGCCGTGCCCGAGGATCTTGGCGCCGCCGCACTTCAGCTTCAGGATCTGATGGCCGGCTGGACGCAGCGCGCTGCCGCGGAGGATCTGCCCGTGCAGCCGCCTTTCTACTGGAACGATGCCGGCTGGCTCGCCAACCGCTGGGCCGAGCTGCTGCCCATGCCGCTGGAGGCGCGCCAGCGGCTGATGGCGATGGACAGCCCGCTGTTGCGGCTGGAGCTGGTCGTCGACCGTCTGGACGCGATCAGGCGTTCAGCCAGTCCTTGAGCGTTGCCAGCACCGCGGCCTTTTCGGGTTCGTTGAAGATCTCGTGCGCCAGGCCCGGCCAGGGCCTGGTGGCAACGACGTTGGCGGGCGCGGCGGCGGCGAAGGCCTCACTGCCGCGCGGCGCCACGCAGCGGTCCGCGCCGGCCCACATCAGCAGCGTCGTCAGCGTCCAGCGCGGTGCGTCGTCGATGGCGCGGGCGCCGGCATCGATGATGAAGCGGGTCAGTCGTGCGGTGATGCGGTCATGCACCAGCGGGTCCGCGGCGTAGGCCTGAACGACAGCCGGGTCGCGGGAGATCCATTCTGGCTTCAGGCCGTTGCTCACAGCCAGGCCCGGCGCGAGTGCGCCAGCCAGCGCCAGGGCCAGCTTCTGGCCGGCGTTGAGGCCGGGGTCGAGCGCAGGCGAGGACAGCACCAGGCCGTCCAGCGGCCGGCTCCACGCGGCGGGCCGGCCCGTCAGCGCTTCGGCCGCGAAACGCGCAGCCACCGCGCCGCCCATGCTGTGGCCGAGCATCACCAGACGGTGACCCGCGCCACTGGGCCGACGCACGGCGTCGATGACCCGCGCCGTGTCGCGCAGCAGCGCCTCGGCGTCGGGAATGTCGCCGCGCGGGCCTTCGCTCTGGCCGTGACCGCGGTGGTCCCAGCCGTGCACGTCCCAGCCGGCCTCATTCAGCGCCGCGGCGACGTGGGCATAACGCCCGATGTGCTCACCCAAGCCATGCACGATGAGCACCTGGCCGCGTGCGGGTGTCGGGGCGGGCCAGTGGCGGAGGTGGAGCTTCAGGCCGTCATCGGTGGTGGTGGTCATCGGGGCTCAGGCGGCGAATGGGGTGGCCAGTGTGCCTGCTCCGGCGCTCCCCGTCGCGAACCCAGCACGCGCGCATAGGCCCAGGTGAACTCGGCGCCGAGCAGCAGGATCTGCGCGGAGAAGTACACCCAGACCAGCAACGCCACCACCGAGGCCGCCGCGCCGAAGCCCGAGGCGACGCCGCTGTGCTGCAGATAGGTGCCGATGCCGTAGCGACCCAGTGCGAACAGGCCTGCCGTGACGAGGGCGCCAAGCAGCACGTCGCGCCAGGCCACGCGCACGCGCGGCATCCACTTGAAGATGAGCGCGAAGACCGCGACCACCAGGCCCTGGCTGATGACGGCGTTGGCGACGGCGGCGATGCGCAGCCAGTCGCCGAACCAGGGCTGCCAGAAGGTCTGGGCGGCCGACATGATGGCGTCCAGCAGCAAGGACACCAGCACCAGGAAGCTCAGGCCCAGGATGAGGCCGAAGCTCAGCAGGCGCGCGCGCAGCCAGCTCAGCCAGCCCTGCAGGGGCCGGACCGGCACGCGCCAGATGGTGTCGAGGGCGTCCTGCAGCTCGGCGAACATCGTCGTCGCGCCCACCAGCATCAGGCCCAGGCCGAGCACGGTGTTGAACCAGCCGCCGGCCGGCCAGGAGACCGTCTTCAGCATCGTCTCCACGGTGGATGCCGCGGTGCTGCCGAGCAGGTCGGCGAGCTGGTTGAAGAGCTCGCCGCGCACCGCCTCGCCGCCCCAGACCAGGCCTGCCACGGACACCACGATGAGCAGCAGCGGCGCCAGCGAGAACAGCGTGTAGTAGGCCAGCGCGGCGCCCATGCGCGGGCCGCGGTTGGTCAGGAAACCGTCAAAAGTCAGCTGCAGCACGCGCCCGAGCGGGCGTATCGATTCGAGCCAGCGCATGCTGAAAGTCTGGCCGCCATCGCGCGGCGGGGCTGTAGGACGACGGCTCAGAGCACCGCGCGAAGCCGGTCATAGCCACTGCGGCTCACGGGAATCCGCTTGCCGTTCTTCATGCGAGCGACATGGGCGTCGCTGTCGGTCCGCTCCAGTCCCTGCAGCGCGGCCAGGTTGATGATGAAGGAGCGGTGCACGCGCACGAAGCGCGCGGGGTCGAGCTGGGTTTCCAGCTCCGAGATGCGCTGGCTCTTGAGGTGCTCGCGGCCGTGGGCGTGGAAGGCAACCTGGTCGGCCTGGGCCTCGATGTAGGCGATGTCGTCGACCGGCAGCACCTGCATGCCGTCGCCGTCGCGCACCAGCACACGCGACAACCGCGGCCCGGCCGGTGCTACCAGCCGTTCCAGCCCCGGCTCGGCCTGGCCCAGCAGGCGTCGGGCCCGCTCCAGCGCGGCGTCGAAGCGGGCCTGCGAGAAAGGCTTGAGCAGGTAGTCCACCGCATTCAGCTCGAAGGCGCGCATCGCGTGCTGGTCGTAGGCGGTTGTGAAGATGACGCCGTCTCGCCGTCCAGTCAGCTCCAGCACCTCCAGTCCGGTGAGCTTGGGCATCTGGATGTCGAGGAAGACCAGGTCGGGCTTGAGCTCGGTGATGGCGCGCGCAGCGTCCAGGCCATTGTCGGCTTCGGCCACGAGATCGATGTCGGCATGGGGCCGCAGGTACTCTGCCAGCAGGCGGCGCGCCAGGGGTTCGTCTTCGGCGATGAGGGCTCGCAGGGTCATGGTGTCGTCTCGAAGGGGATGGCGATCTCGACCTCGAAGCCCGCCGACGTGGCGCCCCATTGCATGCGGGCGCGGCCGTGGTACTGCGCCGCCAGGCGTTCACGGAGGTTGCGCAGGCCCAGGCCCAGGCCCGTCTCCTTGGCGGGCATCTCGGGCACAGGGTTGCGCACGGCCAGGTGCAGCCACCCGTCCAGCGCCTGCGCCTGAATGCTCAGCAGGCCGCCGTCGTCGCGCGGGCGCAGCCCGTGCTTGAGGGCGTTCTCCACCAGGGGCTGCAGCGTCAGCGGTGGCAGCAGCGCGTCCAGGCTGTCCGGCGCCGCGTCCGTGGCGGTGACCAGCTTGTCGCCCAGGCGTTGCTTCTCGATGGCGAGGTAGTGCGCGACCAGCCCCAGTTCGTCCTCCAACCGGATGCGCTCGCGGCCGGCGAGGTCCAGCGTGCGGCGGAAGAACTGCGCCAGGTCGATGGCCATGGCGCGGGCGGCGGCCGGGTCCAGGTGGGTGAGGGCACTGATGGAGTTCAGGCTGTTGAAGAGGAAATGGGGGTCGATCTGCAGGCGCAGCAACTGCAGCTCCATGTCGCGCGCCAGCAGCCGGGCCTGGGCCTCGCGCTCGCTGGCGTCCTGGGCGCGCTGGAAGGCGATCAGCAGGTCATGTGCCAGCACCGCCAGCGTGAGCAGCGCCATCAGGGCGGCCGCAAGCAGGGCCAGGCCGCGGCGGTTCACGCCGACCCAGCCGCCCGGGTGTCCGAGCAGGCCGCCGGCTGCGTCCCAGCCGGCGGCCAGGGCGGTCATGACGGCGGCCAGCGTCAGCACCAGGCTGGCGCGATAGCCCAGGGCGGACGTCCAGCTGACGGAGCCAAAGGGCCGGCCACGGCAAGGGTAGTAGGTGGCCAGCAGCACGAAGGCCAGCACGCCGCACAGCGGGACCGTCCAGGGCAGGGCCCAGCCCAGTGGCGCCAGGCCGAGGGCCTGCAGCAGGGCGGCCAGCGCCACGCCTGCCAGCGCCCACGCCAGCAGGTAGGCGGCCAGCCCGCGCAGATGGGTCAGCAGGGGATGCAAGGCCGCGTCAGTTCTTGACCTCGACGCCGCCGAACATCACCTCGCCGCGCAGCACCAGGCGCGGGCCGGGGGTCATGGGCGGGACGGTCTTGTCCTCGACACCGCCGAAAGTCGACGTGGCTTCGATCACGACCAACCATTCGCGCGGCACTCGCAGATCGATGCCGCTGAAGTGGGCGGAAACCTCCAGCTGGGCCTCGTCGCCGTCGATGGTGGCCTGGGTCAGGTCGAGCTCCACGCCGCCGAAGGTGCTGGCGATGCGGCCGCCCTTGAAGCTGCGCGAGTCGCAGCGCTGGCTGATGGCGCTGAAGCTGGCGTCGATGTTGACCCGCTCGCCATGCTCCAGCGTCGAAGTCTGGAAACCGGCCGAACGGCGGTGACGCGGGAAGAGGCCGCGTGCCAGGATGGACAGGCCGACCAGGATGATGAAGACGGGCCACCAGTCGCGCAGGTTGAAGTCGGCGTAGCCCAGGTTGCGCGCTGTCAGCAGGCCGCCCAGCAGGATCAGGCCCACCCCCAGCAATCCGCTGCCTGAATGGCAGGGACGGATCAGGCGCGTCACGCCGAGCCACACGAGGATCAGCGGCCAGAAAGTGCGCAGCAGCGGCATGCCGAAGACGTTGAGGTTGTCCAGCAGGGCCAGCAGCCCGATGCCGATGACACCCAGGCCGAAGACGATGCGGCTGGCGCCGTGGTGGGAAGGGCGGGGGCGGTGGCGATGCATGCTCATGGGGCGGTCTGGAGGGCGATGGCGCAAGTAGACACGGACGCGGCGGGGGGCGCGGCCCTGCTGCGGCGAATCGCCGGCAATCGCCGACGAATCGACAGCCGGCAGCGCCGGCGGGCAAAGCCCCGCCGGCCACCAGGGCCAATGAGGGCGCATGGTGGCGGACCGAATGTCATGAAACTAATATAGTTCCATGAAAAGAGATGGACGGCTTTCCGGCGTGCTGCACATGCTGCTCCACATGGCTGAAACGGGGGAGCCCACGACGTCGGAGACGCTGGCGCGGGCGATGAACACCAACCCCGTCGTCGTGCGGCGGCTGATGGCGGGCCTGAGGCGCGCCGGCTTCGTCGCGTCGGCCAAGGGGCATGGCGGCGGTTGGGTGCTGGGCTGTCCGCTGTCGGCGATGACGCTGGGCGACGTGCATGCGGCGCTGGGCGCGCCGCCCTTTCTGGCCGCCGGCCTGCGCGACGAGCAGTCGGAGTGCCTCGTCGAGCAGGCCGTCAACAACGCGCTCGGTGCCGCCTACGCAGAGGCCGAGGCCCTGCTCGTCGCGCGCCTGCACGGCGTCAGGCTGTCGGTGCTGGCCGAAGACTTCCACCGCCGCATGCAGGTTCGCGGCCTTTCAATCCAGGACTTCAACCATGATGTATGACGCCCTCGTCGTCGGCGGCAGCTTTGCCGGCCTTTCCGCTGCCATGCAACTGGCCCGTGCCCGGCGCCGCGTCGCGGTCGTCGATGCGGGCCAGCGGCGCAACCGTTTCGCCGTCTCCTCGCACGGTTTTCTTGGCCAGGACGGCCGCGCGCCCGGCGACATCCAGGGCGAGGCGAGGGCCCAACTGGCGGCCTATCCCAACGTGAGCTGGCACGACGGTCTCGCGGCCACAGCGCGCCGTCAGGGCGAGGGTTTCGAGGTCGAGGTCGGCGGCACCACGCTGACGGCGCGGCGCTTGGTGTTGGCCACCGGCGTGGTTGACGAACTGCCGCCCGTCGAGGGCCTGGCGGAGCGCTGGGGGCGCAGCGTCTTCCACTGCCCCTACTGCCATGGCTATGAGTTGAACGAGGGAGCTATCGGCGTGTTGGCGAGCAGCCCGCTGTCCATGCATCACGCACTGATGCTGCCGGACTGGGGGCCGACGACCTTGTTCCTCAACGAGGCCTTTGAGCCCGATGCCGAACAGGCGCGAGCCCTGGCCGCACGCAGCGTGACGGTCGAGGCCATGCCGATCGCGTGCATCACCGACGAAATGACAGTGGTGCTGGCGGACGGCCGCAGACTGCCACTGGCCGGCCTGTTCACGGCGACGCGCACCCGCATGGCCAGCCCGCTGGCCGAACAGTTGGGCTGCGAGTTCGAGCAGGGGCCCGCGGGGCCGTATCTGCGCCGCTTGATGATGGAGACCACGGTGCCCGGCGTGTTTGCCTGCGGGGACGCGGCGATGGCCTTCGCCAATGTGGCCATCGCCGTCGGCGACGGCGCGATGACCGGCGCTGCGACGCACCGGTCGCTGATTCCGGGTCTGTAGGGTCTGCAAAAAGGAAAAGCCCGGTGCGCATGCACCGGGCTTTTCGAGCGGCTCTGAACGATCAGGCGGCGCGCTTGCGGCTGGCCGTCTGCGTGGCCTTGACGGCTTGCGAGGTGGCGGCCTGGAAGTTGGACTCGGCCACTTCGGCGGCTTGCTTGGCGGCCTTCTGGACCGACTCGAAGGCGTTGTTGGCGGCTGCGACGGCCGACTTCACCAGGGCAACGGCGTTCTCGGTGCCGGCCGGGGCGTTCTTGGCGGCGTTGTCGACGACGGCGGTGAACTTCTTCTGCGCATCGGCGAACTGGGCTTCGGCAGCCTTGGCGACTTCGGCGCCAGTGGCGGAGGCGATGTCGTAGACGTGGCGGCTGTAGGAAGCGGCCTTCTCGGCGGTCGGCTGCAGCAGGCCGGCCTGCAGGGACAGCAGCTCTTGCGCGTCCTTGACGGACAGGGCGGCGGCGGTCGTGTCGGCGGCTTCGCTCAGCGCGGTCTTGGCGACTTGCAAGTTCAGCTCGACGAGCTTCTCGACGCCTTCGAACGCCTTGTTCGTCAGGCCGAAGAGGGTTTCGACGTTGGCCTTGTGGGCGGCGAGGATTTGTTCAGCGGTCAGCATGGTGTTCTCCGGTGGAGGGGGTGGAACCGTTTGCCGTGCTTCTTTTGCTGCACTGCAACATGACTCGAATGATAGGGCCTCGGCGCGAGATTGCAAGAACTTTTTGTGCGGTGCAGCAAATTGGGGGTGTCCGAGTGTGTCAAGGCCGTCAGGCTATCGTTGCCGCCCCATGCTGGCCTTCCATTCCGACGCCCACAGTCTGGCCCTGCCGCCGGGCCATCGGTTTCCGCAGTCCAAGTACCGGATGCTGCGCGAGCATTTCGAGCGTGAGCCGGGCTTGCTGCGCATGCGCCCGGCGCCGGCGGCGACCGAGGCCGAACTGGCACGGGTCCACACCCCGGCCTACATCGCTGCCGTGCTGGGCGGCGGCCTGAGCGCGGCCCAGCAGCGCGAGATCGGCTTTCCGTGGAGTCCGTCGATGGCGGAGCGTTCCTGCCGGTCGGTCGGCGCCAGCATCGCCGCGGCGCGGGCGGCTCTGACCGAGGGCGTGGCGGCCAACATGGCCGGCGGCACCCACCATGCCTATGCGGACAAGGGCTCGGGCTATTGCGTCTTCAACGACGTGGCGGTGGCCGCGCGGCTGATGCAGTCCGAGCGGGCGGCTGGCCAGGGCGGCGGGCTGCGCATCCTCGTCATCGACCTGGACGTGCATCAGGGCAACGGCACCGCCGCCATTTTCCGCGGCGACGACACGGTGTTCACCTTCTCCATGCACGGAGCGCGCAACTTCCCTTTTCGCAAGGAGGCCAGCGACCTGGACGTGGACCTGCCGGACGGCTGCGGCGACGCCGACTACCTGGCGGCGCTGGACGTGGCACTGGCCCAGGTCTGGTCGCGCTGCGAGCCGGGCCTGGCCTTCTACCTCGCCGGCGCCGACCCGCACGAGGGTGACCGGCTGGGGCGACTCAAGCTGACCCAGGCGGGCCTGGCGGAACGGGACCGCCGCGTGCTGGCGGCGCTGCGCGAACGGCGCATCCCGGTGGCCTTGAGCATGGCCGGCGGCTACGGGCACGACCTGGCGACGACGGTGGCCGTGCAGGTGGCGACGCTCGAGCTGGCGGCCCGGTCCTGGGCCGGCTGGGGGGCGGGCAGCGCATGAAAGAATCCCCGGAATGACAAACCGCCCCCAGCCCGACGGCCGCGAGGCCTATGCCCGCTTCGTGCCCCTGACCACCCGCTGGATGGACAACGACGTCTACGGACACCTGAACAACGTTGTCTACTACAGCCTGTTCGACACGGCCGTGAACAGCTTGCTGATCGAGGCCGGTGCGCTGGACATTCACGGCGGCGCCGTCATCGGCCTGGTCGTCGAGACGCACTGCAACTTCTTCGAGTCGCTGGCCTTCCCGCAGCGCATCGAGGCCGGCGTGCGCGTGGCCCATCAGGGCCGCTCCAGCGTGCGCTACGAGATCGGCCTGTTCGCCGAGGGCGCCGCGTGGTGCGCCGCCCGAGGTCATTTCGTGCACGTCTACGTCGACCGCGACACCCGCCGCCCCGTGGCCGAACTGCCGGCCGCCTATCTGCAAACCATGAAGACCCTGACGCCATGAGCCGTTTCGCCATCCCGACCGCCGAGCAGACCGCCGCGGTCGACGCTGCCATCAAGACGCGCCATTCGCTGCGCGCCTTTTTGCCCACGTCCGTGCCGCGTCAGACGGTGGAAGACATCCTCGAAGTCGCCTCCTGGGCGCCCTCGGGCACCAACACGCAGCCCTGGCAGGTGCATGTGCTGACCGGCGCGGCGCTGCAGCGCATCGCCGGCCGCATCCAGGCCGCCTATCTCGACCCCGCGCAGAACGCTGCGCACCGGGAGGAGTACGCCTACTACCCGAACGAGTGGCGCAGCCCGTACATCGACCGCCGCCGCAAGGTGGGCTGGGACCTGTACGGCCTGCTGGGCATCGCCAAGGCCGACAAGGCGCGCATGCAGCACCAGCATGGCCGCAATTTCATCTTCTTCGACGCGCCAGTGGGGCTGCTCTTCACCATCGACCGCGTCATGCAGCAGGGTTCGTGGCTGGATTACGGCATGTTCCTGCAGAACATCATGGTGGCCGCCCGCGCGCGCGGCCTGCACACCTGCCCGCAGGCCGCGTTCACGCAGTTCCATCGCATCGTCGCCGAGGAGCTGAAGCTGGGCGAGGAGCAGATGCTGGTCTGCGGCATGTCCATGGGCTTCGCCGATCCGGACGCCGTCGAGAACCAACTCGTCACCGAGCGTGCGCCGGTGGCCGAGTTCGCGCGCTTCATCGAAGACTGATGGCGCTGTCCGGTTCCGAACTCGGCCTGGCCTGGGCCGCCCCCTTCGCCGGCTTGCTGCTGTCCATCGCCATCCTGCCGCTGGCAACGCCAGCGCTTTGGCACCACCACTTCGGCAAGATCGCCGCAGCCTGGACGGTGGCGCTCGGGCTGCCGTTCACGCTGGCCTTCGGTGTGGCGGCGACGGGCGGCGTGCTGATGCACACGCTCGTGGAGGAGTACCTGCCCTTCACCATCCTGCTCGGTGCGCTGTACACGACGGCGGGGGGCATCTACATCCGCGGGAACCTGCGCGGCAGCCCGAGGCTGAATGTGGGGCTGATGGCGCTGGGCGCCGTGCTGGCCAGCTTCATGGGCACGACGGGCGCCTGCATGCTGCTGATCCGACCGCTGATACGCGCCAACGACAACCGCCGCCACAACGCCCATGTCGTCGTCTTCTTCATCTTCATCGTCGGCAACGTCGGCGGCTCGCTGACCCCGCTGGGCGATCCGCCGCTGTTCCTCGGCTTCCTGCAGGGCGTGAGCTTCTTCTGGACGCTGGGTCAACTGCTGCCCGAGACGCTGTTCCTGCTGGGTGCCCTGCTGGCGGTGTTTTGGGTCATCGACGCCTGGCTTTACCGCCACGAGGGCGTCGTCCGGCCCG
>NZ_DASWYS010000092.1:0-6502 GCF_036404855.1 Roseateles sp. | reverse complement strand
AGGCGAACTGCCCCCGTTGTTCGTAATCGGTCCTGAGGGGGGTGGCCAGTTGGTCAACTACCGATTCCGTGCGCCCTACTACATCGTCGACCGCCTTTTCGGGGCGGCCGAGCTGCGGCTTGGCGCGGACAACGGCGAGGTGGTTCGGATAGAACGCACCGATGGCCTGGCCCGCGGACGATAAGCATGAGCACTCCGGACACCTCTGACGAGGATCATCGTCCAGCGCCGCAGCCCAAGGTCGCGCCCGAATCCCTTGAATTGCGGGCGCAACCGCGGCGCGTCACCCGTCTGAACCCACGGGCACTGGCCGTAGTCATCGGTTCGATGGCCACCCTGGTGCTCGGAGCCATGTTGTGGTCACTGCAACCCAGGCCGCCTCGCCAGGGAACGTCACCAAGCGAGCTCTACAACGTGGAACGCATCGTCCCGGCCGAAGCATTGGGACAACTGCCTTCGGACTACTCTCAGCTGCCGCCGCCCAAGGCGCCCGAACTTGGACCTCCCTTGCCCGGTGATCTGGGCAGCGCAATCATCCGGACCGAGCAACAAACCCAAGGTCCGGATCTCTCACTTGATGCAATTGACCAGGCTGAAGGCGAACGCTTGGCCAGGCAAAAGGAAGCCGAGGAAGCGGCGCTGTCGCCGGTATTCTTCCGCTCGATCGGGACCCTTGGCCACCAGTCAAGCCCTGCGCAGCTGATGGCCGATACGCCAAACATGGATGCGGGTTCACTGATTGCACAGCGCCCTATTGGCTCCGACTCATCTGGACAACGAGACAGGAACGAGGCGTTTCTCAACATCTCTTCAAATACGCAAACCCGTAATTCCGGATTTCTTGAAATGCCCGAATCGCCGTATCAGGTCATGGCCGGCACGGTAATCGCAGCGGCATTGGTAACCGGCATCAAGTCGGACCTGCCGGGTGACGTCATCGCCACCGTAACCGAGCCGGTATATGACAGTGCAACCGGAGCACACCTGCTCATCCCGCAAGGCTCACGGCTGCTGGGCCGCTACAACAGCCAGGTCAGCTACGGCCAGCAGCGCGTGCAAGTGGCTTGGCAACGCGTAATCCTCCCGGATACCTCGTCCTTCCAGCTGGACAGCCTCGTCGGCACCGATGCCGCCGGTTACGCTGGTTTGGAAGACGGGGTTGATTGGCATTGGGATCGCATCGTCGCAGGCGCCGCCATGGCCAGCGTGCTGGGGATCGGCGCAGAACTGGCGTCCCCGTCGAACCGCGGCGACGGTGACCAGGTGATCATCGCGGGGCGTGACAGCCTGCAGGACACGGTGAACCAGGTTGGCCAGGAGATGGCGCGGCGCAACCTGGACATCAAGCCGACCCTTACGCAGCGCCCCGGCCTGCCGCTGCGGGTGATCGTCAATCGGGACCTCGTGTTGCAACCCCATCGAGATTGACGTGGTTCCTGCGTCCCGTTGACGCATGGCTGTTCCCGGCACCACGGACGGTCGAAACCATCTCGCCAGACCTCGACCCAGAGCCTTGCGCTGCGGCGTCCGGCCCGCTTTCACCCGTTTACGCGCGGGACACTATGACCGTCCGGGTATCGACCATGACCCGTTTGCACTTGGTAACGATTCTCATTAATATCCAGGCCCGACACAGAACAATCTTCAGCCAGCCAGGGCCCTGATGCCCAAGCCAGCCATTCTCATTCTTCCCAGGGGGTGAACATGCGCAGGCACGCGCTGGCAATGGCATGCATCATGGTTTCTCCGGCGGCTTTTGCCGCAGGCACGACCGAACTCAACCCGATGGTGATCACCGCCACCCGCAGCTCGCAGTCCCTGGCCGATGCGCCGGCAGCGGTAACGGTCATCACCGCCGAGCAGATCAGGGCGCGCGGCGCCACCAACCTGCTGGAAGCCCTGCGCGGCACGCCGGGCATCAGCCTCAACGGGCGCCAGGTCGGCGGACGCAAGACCCTCAGCATCCGTGGCGCCGAGGACCGCCATACCCTGGTGCTGATCGACGGCCGGCGCATTTCCTCCACCGACGACACCATCGGCCACTCCGACTACCAGTACGGCTGGGTCGGCATCGAGCAGATCGAACGCATCGAGGTGGTGCGCGGGCCGATGTCCGCGCTGTACGGTTCGGAAGCCATCGGCGGCGTGATCAACATCATCACCCGCCAGGCTCAGAACGAATGGCACGGCGGCGTGACCCTGCGCGGCGAAGTGGGCGATGGCGACACCGGCAACGGCCACCGCCTGGCCGCGCGCGCCTCCGGCCCGCTGGCCGAGGGGCTGAGCCTGGCCCTCAGCGTCGAGGAAGTGCGCCGCGAGTCGACGCCCTGGGAGCAGGATGCGCGCGTCTCCGAAGTCGAAGGCCAGGACCGCCAGACCGGCAGCCTGGGGCTGAGCTACAGCCCGGTCCAGGGCCAGACGCTGAAGCTGGACATGCTGCGCAGCGACGAGACCCGCGACCGCAACCAGCAGTACGCCTACTTCGCCCGGCCAATCTACCTCGACACCTACGAACTGGACCGCCGTCAGGATTCACTGGCCTGGAATGCCGACTGGGGTGCCGCCCGGACGCAACTGCGCTTTACCCGCTCCGAATTCGACGTCACCAACAAACGCACCCAGAACCTCACCCCCACCCGCCCGCAGTCCATTCGCGACGACGTCTGGGATGCCAGCGTGAACTTCCATCTGGGCGACCGCCATGCACTGACCCTGGGCGGCGAGCACCGCGACGAAGAACTGGAGAATGCCGGCCTGATCGGCGGCTCCGACTCGGTGGTGCACCAGGCGGTATTCATCCAGGACGAGATCGCCCTGGCCGACGACTGGGCGCTGACCCTGGGTGCGCGCCTGGACGACCACGAGATATTCGGTCGCGAAACCAGCCCGCGGGCCTGGCTCGTCTGGCGCGCCACCCCGGAGCTGACCTTCAAGGCCGGCTATGGCGAGGCCTTCCGCGCGCCGACCCTCAAGCAGATCTCGCCCAACTACATCGGTGCCGAAGGCCCGCACACCTTCCTCGGCAACGCCGACATCCAGCCGGAGACCAGCCGCTCGTTCGAGCTGGGCGTGGACTGGCACGACGAGCGTAGCGCCTACACCGCCAACCTCTACCGCAACGAGATCGACGACCTGATCTACTACCGCGTGCTGCGCCGGGAGCCGGGCATCCCGCCACGCACCGTCTACCAGTACGACAACATTGAGGAAGCGCGCATCGAGGGCCTGGAACTCTCGGCGCGCCGCGAACTGGGCTTCGGCCTGGCCCTGGGCGCCACGCTGAACTGGATGGACGCGCGCAACGCGAAGACCGATGCCAAGCTCAACGGCCGACCCGAATTCACCGCCACGCCCTCGCTGGAGTGGCATGCCGGCAAATGGAATGCGCTGCTGCAGTGGGAATACATCGGCAAGCAGCATCTGGAAGGTACCAGCGGCCAGGAGCGCGCACCGAGCTACAACCTGGTCCACGCCAGCCTCGGTTACCAGCTGCATGACAACCTGATGCTGCGCGGCGGCGTGCAGAACATCGGCGACCTGCACCTGGAGGACAAGTCGGAGCTGTTCGGCTACGTCGAGCAGGGGCGTACCGGCTGGCTCGCGGTGGAGGCCAGTTTCTGATGCGCGAGATCTTCATGCTGGGCAAGACGCTGATGCTGCTCGTCTGCGGCCTGCTGGTACTGAGCCAGTCCATGCGCATCCAGGCCGAAACTGCGCCGCCCAAGCGCCTGCTGTTCATTGCCGCCGCGCCGGTACAGGCAGGCAAGTTCGAGCGCTTGAAACCGCTGGCGGCCGCGGCCGGCTTCGCACTGGACTACCGCCTGCTGGACGGCTCAGCCGCGACGCCGGGCAAGGCCGAGCTGGACGAATACGACCTGCTGGTGATCGACGCCCCCTATGGCGCGGCGCTTGGCACCGTACAGATGAACCTGGGGCCGCTACTGGATGCCGTGCAGGCGCCCTGGCTCTGGTTGCGCCGTGACGGCAGCCGGGGCCGGCAGTTACCCGAGGCGCTGGTTGCCGAGCTGGATGTGTATTACAGCAACGGTGGCGTGGCCAACTTCGAAGGTTTCTTCTGCCGCCTGCAGGCACTGTTTGGCGGTGAAGACGGCGCGGCCTGTCCGGCGCCGGATATCCATCCCCAAGCCGGCATCTACCATCCGCAGGCGCAGGGGCGAATCTTCGCCAGCCTCGACGACTTCCTTGACTGGAAAGGCCGCGAACTGCGCCGCGAGGTACCGGTGGTCGGCGTGCTGTTCCACAAGGCCTACATGGATTCCGGGCTGACCGGTTTCGTCGATGACAGCGTGCGCCGCATCGAGGCCGCCGGCGCCCTGGCCGTGCCGCTGTACACCTCGGCCATGGGCAACGGCGAAATCACTAAGCTGCTGAGCAGCGCCGGCCAGCCGCGCGCCGACGTGCTGATCAACATGCAGATTATGCTCAACGGCACCGGACGCAAGGAGGAGTTCGAGCAACTCGCCATCCCGGTGCTGCAGGCCATGCCCTACCGGGGCGGCGAGCAGACGGACTGGGAGGCCGACCCCAAGGGTCTCAATCCGCAGGACATTCCCTTCTACCTGGCGCAGCCGGAATTCGCCGGGCTGATCGATCCGCTGTTCGCCGCCGCCACGCGCAAGGCCGACGGCGACATCGTCCCCATCGAGCGCCAGTTGCAGGCGGTGATCGACAAGGCCATGCGTCTGGCGCGCCTGCAGCGGCTGCCGCGCGATGAGGTAAAGACCGCCATCCAGTTCTACAACTACCCACCTGGCGAGAAGAACCTGGGCGCCTCCTTCCTCAACGTGCCACGCAGCCTGGAGCGTCTGCTCGGCGCCTACGCCGAGCGAGGCTACACAGTGGAGCAAGCCGACGAAGCACGTCTGATCGAGGAACTGAGCGGCCTGCTGACGCCCTTCTACCGCGACGGTAGGCTGGCGGAGCTGCTGGCAAACGACCGCGCCGCACGCCTGTCGCTGGACACCTACCAGGCCTGGTTCGACGGCCTGCCAGAGTCGGTGCGCCAGCCCATCCTTGATCGCTGGGGCGAGCCTCAACAAGCCGGATTGTTCCTGCCCGCAGAGAGTGCTTTCGTCATTCCCCGCCTGCAACTGGGCAACCAGGTGATCATGCCGCAGCCGGCTCGCGGCGAGCGGACCGACGACCGCGAGCAGGCGCTCTACCACGACACCAAGGTGCCGCCGTCCCACAGCTACCTAGCGGCCTACCTATGGCTGCGCGAAGGTTTCGGCGCCGATGCCCTGGTGCACTTCGGCACCCATGGCACGTCCGAATGGCAGCCGGGCAAGGAGCGCGGCCTGGACGTGCTGGAGGCGCCCTACCTGGTGCTCGGCGACCTGCCGGTGATCTATCCCTATATCGTCGACAACATTGGCGAAGCGCTGCAGACCAAACGCCGTGGCCGCGCGGTGACCATCAGCCACAACACGCCCTCGTTCGGCCCGGCGGGGTTGCATGGCCAGCTCAACGAACTGCACGACCTGCTGCATGAATGGCTGGGCATGACCGAGGGCGAGGTGCGCAACGCCACCGCCGCACGCATCCGCGAGCTGACCACGGAGCTGAAGATCGACAGGGACATGGCCATCACGGCGGCCATGGAGGGCGACTTCGCCGGCTTCGTCGAAGATCTACACGTGCAGCTGCACGACCTCGCGCTGGAGCAACAGCCGCTGGGGCTGGCCCGCTTTGGCGTACCGGCCGAGGACGAGCTGCGCCTGCTTACCGTGCAGCAGATGCTTGGCAAGCCGCTGCTGGCCGCACTGGCACCGGAAGACCCGGAAGAACTGCTGCTGGTCGATTACCAGCAGATCCGCGCCACGCCAGTGTGGTCGCTGCTGGACAGCCATATCCGGCAAAACCAACCTTGGACGGGCGATGCGGCCGTCGGCGAACTGCTGGAGCGCGGGCGCGACTACTGGCGCAAACTGGGCAACGACAGCGAACTGGACGGTTACTTCAGCGCCCTGCAAGGCCGACACGTACCCAGTTCCTACGGCGGCGACCCGATCAGGAATCCGGACAGCCTGCCCACCGGACGCAACCTCTACGGTTTCGACCCCTCGCGCATTCCCACGCGTGAAGCCTGGGAGGCCGGCAAGGTGGCCGCCGAGCGGCTGATCGAGCAGCACCGCGAACTGCACGGCGACTACCCGAGCAAGCTGGCCTTCACCCTCTGGTCGGTGGAAACCATGCGCCACTTCGGCATGCTCGAAGCCCAGGTGCTGGCGGTGATGGGCTACAAGCCGCAGTGGGACGCTGCTGGCCGGGTGATCGGCATCGAGGCGATTCCCGCAGCCGAGCTCGGTCGTCCGCGCATCGACGCGGTGATCTCCGCCACCGGTCTGTACCGCGACCAGTTCCCCAACGTCATGCACTGGCTCGCCCAGGCCGCCGACCAGGCCAGCACGCTGGACGAGCCGGGCAACGTCATTGCCGCCAACAGCCGGCGCATCGAGCAGGCGCTGCTGCAACGCGGATT
>NZ_DASWYS010000091.1:0-4585 GCF_036404855.1 Roseateles sp. | reverse complement strand
GGACGATTTCGGCATGGGCCACTCCTCACTGGCCATGCTCAAGAGCCTGCCGATCAGCTCGCTGAAGATCGATCGCAGCTTCGTGCACGACCTGCCCACCGGCGAGCGTGACCGCGCCATCGCGCGGACCATCGTCGACCTGGGCCGGCATCTGCAGTTGGAGGTGATTGCCGAGGGTATCGAGAGCCCGGCACAGCTGGAGGTGCTGAAGGCTTGCGGCTGCAGCTTCGGCCAGGGCTGGCTGCTGGGGCGGCCACTGCCGCTGGCGGCGCTGGTGGAGGCTTTCCCGGACGGTCGCTCGCGCAGGCCGAACGGCTAGAGTGCCGGGCATGGACAGCTCCATGCCCTGCCCCTGCGGCCGCCCCGCCTCCTACGCCCGCTGCTGCGGCGCCCTGCACCAGGCCTTCGACGACGGTCGTGGCTTGGCGGCGTCCGCGCCCGAGGCCCTGATGCGTTCGCGCTACTCGGCCTTCGTGCTGGACCTGCGCCCCTACCTGCTCGCCAGCTGGCATGCCAGCACCCGCCCCGCCGAGCTGGAGCCGCCCGAGCCCGGCCTGAAGTGGCTCGGCCTTGACGTCAGGCACTCCGCTCTGCAGGACGCGGATCATGGCAGCGTGGAGTTCGTCGCGCGCAGCAAGCTGGGCGGGCGCGCCCACCGGCTGCACGAAGTCAGCCGCTTCGTGCGCGAGAACGGCGAGTGGTTCTACGTCGACGGTGACCTGAGCAATTGAGCCTGACCCTGCTTTACGAGGACGAGCACCTCGTCGCCATCGACAAGCCACCTGGCCTGCTGGTGCACCGCACCCAGCTCGCGGCGCACGAGGACGAGGCCGCACTGCAGCGGCTGCGCGACCAGCTCGGCCGACCGGTCTGGCCCGTCCACCGGCTGGACCGCGGCACCTCCGGCGTGCTGCTGTTCGCGCTGTCGTCCGAGGTGGCCTCGTTGCTGGGTGCGATGTTCGAGCGGGGGCAGATGCACAAGCGCTACCTCGCGCTGGTGCGCGGCTGGCCGCGTGACGCCCAGGGCTTGATCGACCACCCGCTGGCCCGCGACCCCGAGTTGCCCTCGACCGGCCAGCCGCTGTTGGAAGCGCAGACACGCTGGCGCGTGCTCGATCGCCGCGATTGGCCGCTCGCCACCGACCCGCGCTTCTCCACGACGCGCGTCGCCCTGCTCGAGGCCGAGCCGCTGCAGGGCCGCCGCCATCAGATCCGCCGACACCTGAAGCACATCGCCCACCCCATCCTCGGCGATGCGACACACGGCAAGGGCCCGCTGAACCGCGCGGTCGCGACCTTCCTTGGCACGCAGCGACTGTGGCTGCATGCCCACCGCCTGGTGTTCACGCACCCGCTGCTGGGCACCGAAGTCGCACTCGAAGCGGTGCCTGCCGACGCTTGGGGGCCCGTCCCGCCCGCGGCCGCGGCGCGCTGACTGTCGGCTTCCACGCTGACTCAGCGCTTGATACCCGGACCCAGCCAGCGGGCGCGGATTCGCTGCAGCTCGCCACTCGAATCCAGCCGCTGGATGGCGCGGTTGAAGGCACGCAGGTCTGCCTCGGTCAGGGACTTGCGGCTGAGTTTGTAGGTCACGGGGTCGCGCAGCAGCGTGATGGGCAGCTCGATGAGGGGCACGTCGACGGCACGCGCGGCAAAGATGATGGCCACGCTGTCGCCCAGCAGCACGTCGCCGCGGCCCAGCTGCATCAGCTGCACACCCTTGGCGTACTCCTCGAACCAGATCAACAGGCCACGCGCCGCGAAGTCGTTGATGATGGGGACGCTGGCCGGCCCGCGGTGCGTGACGAGGCGCCGGTTGGCGCGCAGCAGCTCGTCCAGCGAACGCACGTCCATGCTGGCCTCCTCCGCGCGCATGAACACGCCCAGCACCTCGTCGCGATAGGGGCGTGTGTACCAGGCAGCGTCGGCTCGGTTGGGCGTCGCTGCGATCAGCAGGTCCAGCTCGCCGGCCAGCAGCATGGGCAGGCGGCGGTTGCGCGGCACCTCGCGCACATAGCTCACGCTGCAGCCTGCCTCCTTGGCAACGGCGGCCAGCAGCTCGGTCTCCAGACCCGTGTGCTTGCCGTCGGCCATGAAGGAATAAGGCCGCCAGTCCTCAAAGGGCACGCGCAACGACCGCGTGCACGATGCCTGGGCCAGCAGCGGCGCAAACAGCATCAGCACGGCCAGCAGTCGTCGGAGCATTCGGTAATCCCTTCCGCATTCGTGGCGCCCGCGAGCTGCAGACCGGGCTGGGCGGCGACCGGCCGAGGATAGCCCGAGGCCGCGTCCGACACCGCTGGCCGCCCGATGGCGCTAGGCTGCGCCTGATCAGCCGCGGGAGCCCTCATGACGAAGATCGACACTCGACCCTACCGGGTCGCGCCGAACCAGACGGTCAAGCTCAAGCATTGGCCCACGGCCGTCACGCCGCTGTACAGCGACAAGGCTGACTACGAGGCTCAACTGGCCGGCCACATCGGGCGCCTCAGCGAGCTGCAGAACCTGCTGTACGCGCACAACCGATATGCGCTGCTGCTGATCTTCCAGGCCATGGACGCGGCGGGCAAGGACGGCGTCATCAAGCACGTGATGTCGGGCGTGAACCCGCAGGGCTGCCAGGTGTTCAGCTTCAAGCACCCAAGCGCGCAGGAGCTGGACCATGACTTCCTGTGGCGCACGACCCAGTGCCTACCGGAGCGCGGCCGCATCGGCATCTTCAACCGCTCCTACTACGAGGAGGTGCTGATCGTGCGCGTGCACCCCGAGATCCTCGCGGCCCAGTCGCTGCCCAAGGAGGCCGCGAGAGCGCCCAAGATCTGGCCCGAGCGGTTCGAGTCCATCAACCACCTGGAGCGGCACCTGCACGTGAACGGCACGCGGGTCGTGAAGTTCTTTCTCCACATGTCCAAGGAGGAGCAGCGCCAGCGCTTCCTCGCGCGGCTGGCCGACCCGACCAAGAACTGGAAGTTCACGGCGGACGACCTCAGCGAGCGCGAGCACTGGCCCGACTACATGAAGGCTTATGGCGAGATGCTCGGCGCCACCAGCAGCGAACACGCGCCCTGGTACGCGGTTCCCGCGGACGACAAGCGCAACGCCCGGCTCATCGTGTCGCAGGTCATCCTGGAGACCCTGGGCGCGCTGAAGATGCACTACCCCGAGCCAGGCTGCACTGCGGCCGAGCTGGCGGCGATACGCAAGAAGCTCAGCCGAACTTGACGGCGTAGATGGGAGGCAGGTGGGCCGAGACGGTCTGCCAGCTGTCGCCCGCGTCGCTGCTGGCCCACAGGCCGCCGGTCGTCGACCCCATCACCAGTTGCTCGCCGCGGTCGTCCACAGCCAGGCCGTGGCGGAAGATGAGGTCGTAGCAATGATGCTGGGGCAGACCGGCGCGCAACACGTCGAAGGTCTGTCCGCCATCGCGCGTGCGCGTCACGCAAAGCGCTCCGTCGACGGGCACGCGCCGCTCGTCCTTGACGGCGGGCACGAACCAAGCCGTCTGCGGGTCGGCCGGATGGGCGGCGACGGCGAAGCCAAAGCTCGACGGCTGGGCGTGGGCTTCGGCCCACGTGGCGCCGTTGTCCTCGGAGCGGAAGATCCCGCAGTGGTGCTGGCACCAGAGCACGTCCGGCACGTCGCGGCAGCGGGCGATGAGGTGGGGGTCCTGCGAGTTCTCGTCGCCCGCCAACTCGGGCGGCATGAAGTCGGCGCGCATGCCCTTGGCGCGCAGGCCCCAGGTCTGACCGCCATCGGTGGTGCGCCAGGCGCCGCCGCAGGAAACGCCGATCAGCAGCTCATCCGGCCTGGCGGGGTGCGGGCAGATGGAATGCAGGGCTGGTGCGGGGTTGCCGCCGCCCATCCATTGCACGCGCCGAGGGTCCTGCCAGAGCGTCTCGTCCAGCTGCCAGGATTCGCCCCGGTCGCGGCTGACGAACAGCCCGCCCGGCACGCTGCCGCACCAGATCGCATTGCCGGAACGCTCAAGCGCGAACACCTGGTCCAGCTTCCAGGCCGGCCCCTCGGCTTCGGGAGGCTGCGGCGGGAAGCTGGGCGCGGGCACCTCGCGCCAGCTGCGACCGGCGTCGTCGCTCGCATGCAGCTTGGCGCCGAAGTGGCCGAGGTTGAGTCCTGCCAGCATGTGGCCTGAGTCGTCCGGCGGCAGCAGCATGGTGACGGGGTCGGCCAGGAAACTGATGTGCTCGATCTGCCAGCCGCCAGCACGGCGGCGCAGCTCGAACAGGCCCTTGCGGGTCGCGGCCCAGGCGCGGTCTTGAGACATGGCTTCAACCTCCAGAAAGTGCGTGCAGGACATGGACCCGGCTGTCGGGCCTGAGCGGGTCGGTCAGCCCGCGCAGGTCGCGCGCGCGCCGGCCGTCGATGAAAACGACCACGTTGGGACGCAGGTGGCCCTGGTCGTCGAGGATGTAGCCACGCAGCCGCGGGTTGATCTCGAAGGCGGCCTCCAGGCCAGCGCGCAGCACGCCAGCCTGCGTGTCGACCACGGGCGTGTCGACGAAACGGTGCAGTTGGGACGTGAATTCGATCCGGGCCATGTCAGTGGTCAAACGGGGTGGGCCGCCCG
>NZ_DASWYS010000090.1:0-7480 GCF_036404855.1 Roseateles sp. | reverse complement strand
GCGCACCAGGTAGTCGGTGGCGCGGAAGACCTGCTCCAGCCGGCCGCGCATCTGCATCAGCACCGCATCGCCAGCCATGTGGCCATGGGCATCGTTGATGCGCTTGAAATGGTCGATGTCGATGAGGAAGAAGAGCAGATCCTGCTCGCAGTCTTCGCCGGCGGCCGCAGGCGGCTCGTAGTGGCGCACGGCCAGCGCCACGTCGGCGGGCATCTGACGGTCCAGGAAGCGGCGGTTGCGCAGGCCGGTCAACGGGTCGGTGAGGCTGGCCTCCTCGAGCTCGACGGACTTGGCCGTCAACGCGGCCGTGGCAGCCTCCAGCGCCTCGGTGCGTTCCTGCACGCGGGCCTCCAGCACGCGGCGATGGCGCAGCAGCAGGCGCGTGCGCATGTTGACGATACCGGCCACCAACAGCACGGCCGCGGCGAGGGCCAGGGCTTGCGCCCAGCGCGTCTGCCACCAGGCCGCGTGGACGTCGACGGGAATGCGGAGTTCGCTGGGGCTCCAGGCACCGTCCCGATTGCTGCCCTGGACGCGCAGCACATAGCGGCCAGGCGCCAGGTTCGTGTACGCCGCCGAACGGCCTTGCGCACCTGCGGCGATCCAGCCGCTGTCCAGTCCTTCGAGGCTGTAGCGGTAGCGGTTGCGGCCGGGCTGGCTGTAGTCCAGCGACGCGAAGGCCACGCTGAAGCCGCGCTCGCCGGGCGCCAGGACGACGGCACCGCCTTCCGGCAGTGCGCGCTCCTCTCCGTCCACGCGCAGCTCGGACACGACCAGCGGCGGCTTGTAGGTCCAGGGCGCAAAGCGTTCCGGGTCAATGACCAACAAGCCGCGCGCGCCGCCGAACAGCATGCGACCGTCATCCAGTTGGGCATAGGCGCGGAACCAGCCGGTCCCAAGGTCGGCGCCGTCGGCCGCGCCGAGTTCGCGGCGCTCGCCGCTGCGCGGGTCATACATGTTGCGCTGCGACCAGACGCGGCCCTGCTTGTCGAACAGCAGGTTGGCACCGAAGGCTCCGCCAATGTCGGAGGCACCGATGACCTCGAAGCGCGCATGCCGGCCGTTGCTCTCGACGAGGCGATGCAGGCCGGTACCGGTGTCCACCCAGAGGCGGCCAGCCAGGTCGACCGCCATGCCCAGCACGGTCTGACCGGTCAGCCCCGTGGGCTCCACCCACTCCGCCACCGGCTCGTCCGCGCCAGGCTTGGCGACTCGGAACAGGCCCGCTGCGCCGCCGGCCCACAAGCTGCCGTCGGGCAGGGCGGCGAAGGCATTGACTTCGCCGGTCCCACCCACCAGGCCGGCCGTCGGAATGGCGCGCATGACGGGTTTGGAGGGCGTCCAGCGCATGACGCCGTCCAGCGTCGCGATCCAAAGTGCGCCATCGTCGGTGGCATGGAAGCGCCGCGGCACGGCGTTGCCGCTGCGCAGCGTCTCTTTCCAGCGGCCTTGCGTGTCGAAGCGCAGCAACTGGGTATCCACCGCGACCCAGACGGAGCCGTCCCGCGTCTGCCCCAATGCATTGACCCGGCCCTGCGGCAGGCCGCCGCTGCCCTGGGCGACCAGGCCCAGAGGCTGCAACTGGCGGTCTCGCCGCTCGATGCCACCGGCCAGCGTGCCCAGCCAGATCTCGCCGTTGTCCAACTGCAGGATGCTGCGCACATCCAGCGCACCGGAGACGGCGCCGATGCCCTCGCGCACCATGGACAGGCCAGGCAGCGACGGCACGTGGCGCATCAGCCCGCCGCCATAGCTGCCAGCCCAGACAGTGCCGGCGGGGTCGCGCATGAGCGCGCGCACGTCGCTGCGCGGTGCGCTGCCGGCGCCAGTGGCGGGCAGGCGCTCAATCAATGCGCCGTCGGTCGCGCGCCGCCGCGACAGGCCCGAGGCGTCACCGAACCACAACTCGTCGGCATCGGGCTGGGCCATGGCCATGACGGGCCAGGCGCCCGACGTGGCGCCCGGCTGGGCGCCGGGGCTGAAGGGCAGCGGCTGGCCCTGCGGCGACAGCGCGCGCAGCCGCCCCTGGGCGGTGCCGATGATGATGCGACCGTCCAGCGTCTCGCTGATCAGCGTGACGAGCTGGTCGCCGACGTCGACATCCAGCGCCTCGATCGGGCCGTCCGGCGCCTTGCGCGCAAGGCCGCGCCAGGTGCCGATCCACAGCGTGCCCTGGCGATCTACGAGGAGAGTCTGTACACGCGGGTCGGGCAGGCCGTCGTCCCGGCCGCGGTGGTGGGTGAAGCGTTGGGTCTTGACGTCGAAGCGGTCGAGGCCGCCGCTGCCGCCTATCCACAGCGTGCCATCCTGCTCCAGCGCGAGGGTGCGTACTGTGTTGGCGGCGGGGGCCGTCTCGTCGGCCGACCTACCGTCACGAGCCCAACGGTCCCAGCGGCCTGTAGCCATGTCCATGCGCACCAGGCCACTGTTGCCGGCGGCCACCCACATCCAGCCGCGCGGGTCGGGCAGCATGGCGCGCACGAACTGCTCGGGCAGCAAGTGGCCGTCGGGGCCAGCGAGCGGGTAGCGGCGAAAGGCGTAGCCGTCGAAGCGCAGCAGCCCTTCAGGCGAGCCAGCCCACAGCAGGCCGCGGGCGTCCAGTGCCAGCGCCGACACGACGTTGTCCCGCACCGCGCCGGGATCGCCGATGGGCTCAAAGCGCGGCACCACGGCCATCGCGGCCGTGCAGATCCCCGCGGCAGTCAGCAGAGCCGCCCCCCACCTCTTCACGGATTTCATGGGGCGATTCTGCACGTCAGCCGGAATGAAGCAGTTGCAGCCTTCCGCTGGCGGCCCAGTCGACCAACGGCTGCCGGGCGTCCCGGCGCAGCTCGGCTTCGCTGGCAGCACTGGCGCCGAGCAGGCCGACCCAGGCGTCACGGCCGTCCTTCTTGGCCTGGTAGAGGGCCGTATCGGCGAGGTCGACGGCGGCACGCCAGTCCAGCGCGCGCGGGAGGTCCGCGCACAGCGGGAAGGCGGTGAAACCAACCGAGCAGGTCAGCGACAGCTGCACGCCGCCGCCCAGGTCGAAGGGTTGGCCGGCGATGCACTGGCGGGCGCGTTCGGCCAGCTCCGCGGCGCGGGTGCGCGGCGTTTCGCGAGCGACAACCAGGAACTCCTCGCCCCCCCAACGCACCAAGTAGTCGGACGCGCGGAACACCTGGCCCAGGCGACCGCGCATCTGCATCAGCACGGCGTCTCCGGCCATGTGGCCGTGCTCGTCGTTGATCCGCTTGAAGTGGTCCACGTCGATGAGGAAGAACAGCATCTCGCGGCTGCGTTCCACCGGCGCCGTGAGCGGCGAATGGCCGTAAAGCTCGCTGCTTTCATGGCGGCGCACGGCCAGTGCGACGTCGCCGGGCAGCTGCTGTTCGAGAAAGCGGCGGTTGCGCAGGCCGGTCAGCGGATCGGTGAGGCTGGCCTCCTCCAGTTCGGCCGACTTGGCGTTCAGCGCCGCAGTGGCCTCGGCCACGCGCGCCTCCAGATCGCGCTGGCGCTGCACCAGCAGGCGCGTGCGCAGCCGGAACGCCGCCAGCAGCAGGCCCAGCAAAGCCAGGCCGGCGAGCGCCTGCAGCCAGCGCGCTTGCCACCAGGCCGCCTGAACCTGCACCTCCAGGCGCAGCTCGTGCGGGCTCCAGTCACCCTGGCGGTTGCTGCCCTGCACGCGCATCACATAACGGCCGGGCTCGAGGTTGGTGTAGGACGCGCGGCGCGCCGTGGCGACGGCGTCCAGCCATTCGGGGTCCATGCCCTCGAGACGGTAACGATAGTGGATGCTGGCGGGTCGGCTGAAATCCAGCGCGGCGAAGCCGAGGCTGAAACTGCGCTCACCCGGCGCCAGCACCAGCGGCTGGCCGGCAGTGGGCACGGCGTGGGTCGCTGCGCCCAGTCGCAGCTCGGTCGCGACGACCGGCGGCTGGTAGGTCCAGGGTGTGAAGCGGTCGGGCTGCACCACCAGCACGCCACGTGCGCCACCGAACAGGAAGCGCCCGTCGGCCAGCCGCGTGTAGGCGCGAAACCAGGCCGTGCCGATATCGGCGCCGTCGACGGCACCCAGCTCCAGGCGCTGGCCGCTGCGCGGGTCGAAGTAGCCGCGGTGGGTCCAGATGCGCCCCTGCGCGTCGGCCAGCAAGTTGGCGCCGAAGGCGCCGATGACGTCCTGGCCCGACGCGGCCGGGAAATGCTCGAATCGCATGCCCTGAGCGTCCTCGCCGGCGCTGCGATGCAGGCCGGCGCTGGTGTCCACCCACAGGTTGCCCTGGGCGTCCACGGCCATGCCGACGACAGTGCGGCCCACGAGGCCGCGCGTGGCCGGCGCCTCGGCCACGGGCTGCACCGCGACCGGCTGAGCCACGCGCAGCAGGCCCGTCGCGCCGCCCACCCACAGGCTGCCGTCGGGCATTTCCTGCATAGCGTTGACCTCGCCGCCGCTGCGCTTGCCGCTGGCCAGCAGAACCGGCAGCAGCTCCGTGCCGCCGGGCGGCAGCCGCCAAAGGCCATCGGTCGTGCCGAGCCAGAGCTGGCCGTCGCGCGCGGTGTACATGCGGCGCGCGGTCACGCGGCCGGTGGCGAGCGTCTGACGCCAGCGTCCCTGCGTGTCAAAGCGCATCAGCTCGGACTCGGCGGCCACCCAGACGCCGTCCGGCGTCTGCGCCATCGCCCCGATGCGGCCCAGCAATGCGCTGCGGCCGGCCGCCGTGACGATCTCGCCGACAGGCTGCAGCGCCGTGTCCAGCACGACCACGCCGGCGGCCTGGGTGCCGAGCCAGACACGGCCGCTGTCGAGCTGCAGCACGCTGCGAACGTCCAGGTCACCGAAGCGCCGCCAGCGTTCGCCCTCGTTCTGGACCAGGGCCAGGCCCGGCAAGGGCGGCACGTGGCGCATCAGGCCCGAGCGGTAGCTGCCGGCCCAGATGGTGCCCGAGGGGTCGCGCAGCAGCGCCCTCACCTCGCTGCGCGGCACGGGCGCCGGGCTGCTGCCCTCGGGCGGCAGGCGCTCGATCAGCGCGCCGTCGCTGGCGCGGCGGCGTTCGATGCCGTTGCGACCGCCCAGCCAGAGTTCGTCGTCGCCAGCCTGCGTCATGGTCAGCACCGGCCAGGCGCCGTCGCTGGCGCCGATGCGCTCGGCGAAGGGCAGCAAGCGGCCGTCCTCGGACAGCATGCGCAGGTCGCCCACGCCTGTGCCGACGAGCACGCGCCCGTCGCGCGTCTCGGCCAGCAGCGTGATCTGCGGCCTGGCGAGGCCCAGCTCGACGGGCTCGATTCGATCGCTGCCGGCACGCTTGCGTGCCAGGCCTTGCCAGCTGCCTATCCACAGCGTGCCGCGACGATCACGCAACAAAGCAGCGATGCGGTCGTCGGGCAGGCCCGCGTTGCTACCGCGCCAATGCGTGAAACCCTGGCGCCGAGGGTCCAGGCGCGATAGGCCACCCTGGGTGCCCACCCACAGGCTGCCGTCGGGCTCCAGCGCCAGCGCACGTACGGCGTTGGAGGCTGGCGCCTGCGCGTCGACCGGGCTGCCCTCGGCTCGGGCCCAGCGCTTCCACTGGCCGGAGGTGGTATCCAGCCAGGCCAGGCCGCTGTTTCCGGCGGCCACCCAAAGCCCGCCCCGCGGGTCGGCCAGCAGGCTGCGAACGAACTGGTCGATCGCAGCGCCATCGGCCGGGTCACGCAGCGGGTGGCGGCGGAAGCGGTAGCCATCGAAGCGCTGTAGCCCGTCGGGCATGCCCACCCACAGGAAGCCGTTCGTGTCCATCGCGAGTGCCGAAACGGCGCGGTCGCGCAGTGAATCGGTCTCGCCTACCGGCTCGAAGCGCGGCGTCACGCCCAACGCCGAGCCGACCAGGCCAGCGGCGATCAACAGGGCGGCACACCCCTTCCTCATCAAGACCCTCATAACCGCATTCTCAGCGACACCTAGGGTCGCGTCGCAGCGGCAATCGGCACGTTTCCCCGATCTACTGGGCCAGCGGGCGTGTGATAGCGTCAATGCGTTCGACCACGTCTGACGTGAGCTTGGGCGTCACGGCAAGTGCGCCGAGGTTGTCGCGAAGCTGCTCGATGCGGCTGGCGCCCAGGATGACCGTGGACACCCGCGGGTTGCGGTTGATCCAGGCGATGGCCAGCTGGGCCGTGTTGCAGTCCAGCTCGGCGGCGATGTCGGCCAACTTGCCAACCGCGTCGTTCTTGGCCTTGTCCTGCAGTTGTTCGCGCATCCAGGCCATGCTGTCCAGGGCCCCGCGACTGCCGGCGGGAATGCCGCCACGGTACTTGCCGGTCAGCAGGCCCGAGGCCAACGGGCTCCAGGTGGTCAGGCCCAGGCCGACGTCCTCGTAGAGCCGGGCGTAGTCCTGCTCGACGCGGCGGCGGTGGAACAGGTGGTACTGCGGCTGCTCGACTACCGGCTTGTGCAGATGGTGGCGTTCGGCGATCTCCCAGGCGGCACGGATATCGCCGGCGCTCCACTCGCTGGTGCCCCAGTACAGCGCCTTGCCCTGGCGGATGATGTCACTCATCGCCCAGACGGTCTCCTCGATGGGCGTGTGGGGGTCGGGGCGGTGGCAGTAGATCAGGTCCAGATGTTCCAGCTGCAGGCGCTTCAACGAGCCATCCACGGCCTGCATCAGGTACTTGCGGTTCAGCGTGTCCTTACGGTTGGTCGTCGTCACGCCGTCGCGCTGCAGGCCCCAGAAGAACTTGCTCGAGACGATGTAGTCCAACCGGTTCCAGCCCAACGCCTTGAAGGCCTGCCCCATGACGACCTCGCTCTCGCCCTGAGCGTAGACCTCGGCGTTGTCGAAGAAGTTGACGCCGGAGTCGAAGGCCGCGGCCAGCATCTCGGTGGCGGACTTCGTGTCGACCTGGTTGTGGTACGTAACCCAGGAGCCGAGGGAGAGTTCGGAGACCTGGAGGCCGGCGCGGCCGAGGCGGCGGTATTGCATGGGAGTCCTGTCTGTGGCGGAGAAGCGCAAAGACCACAGCTTAAGCGCGCCGCCGCGGCCTTGCTGGCACGCGACTTCAGCGGCGGCGGCCGGCACGGGTATCGTTGCGGCCATGAAGCTTGCTGTCATCGGCGCCGGCCCCGCGGGCCTGGCCCTCGCCCTGCTGGCCGTCCAGCGCCTCGAGGGCGCCGAAATCCACCTCTTCGACACCCGCCCACTGGACCGAGACATCAGTGGCGACGCGCGCACCCTGGCCCTCAACCTGGGCAGCATCCGGCTGTTGCAGCGGCTGTCGGCCTGGGTGCCCGAAAGCGCCCAGGCGATACGCGCCGTGCATGTCAGCCAGGCACCGCCTGCGCCAGTCGCCGGGGAGGTGCACATCAGCGCCGCCGAGCAAGGCCTGCCCCAGCTCGGCGCAGTGCTGCCCTACGGCGCCCTTGTCGCGCCGCTGCAGCAGCGCTGGCTGGCGCTGGCCGCTGAGCAGCCCGCGCGCCTGTTCACGCGCTTCGCGACGCCGGTGCATGCCATCCGCTCGCAGC
>NZ_DASWYS010000089.1:0-1654 GCF_036404855.1 Roseateles sp. | reverse complement strand
AACGTCAGCCCCACGGAGCATCCGATGATCATGACCGCGAACGAGGAGTACCTCTCGTGGGATCAGCTAAAAGTGTTGCTCAGCCGCTTGATGGCGGCTGTCGATGAAGATGACTACCCGCAGGTGCGTCAGCTGCTGCGTGAAGTGGTGAGTGGCTACAAGCCGGAGGGGGAGATCGTCGACTGGATATATCAGCAGCGACGAGCGGAACCGGGGGAGTGAAGGGCGTTCTTTTCGGTTGAGGTACTTCCGGGTGCAGTGTGTAGGGTGGGCTAAAGCCCATCGCTGCGTGTCTCGGCCATGCGTCCTGGCTTTGGCGGCGGCCCCTTGGTGGGCTGAAGCCCACCCTACAAGCGTACTTGTCCTGCCCGGGTGGAAAATCGCGCAGCGTTTTCACCATCACTCGTCCGCAAACCGCAAGCGCTGGTCGGGCTTCCCGTTGCAAGGCATGGTGGACAAGCTTCGCGTTGTCCACCCTACCGGGGGCGGCTGGCATATGCGTAGGGTGGAAAACCGCGCGGCGTTTTCCACCACCACTACCACGCAACCGCAAGCGGCCGGCGTTGCCCGAATGATTAATGCCGCGGGCTTTCTTCCGGCAGGCTGAGCAGCTGCTTTTCATGGTTCCAGTCGAACGGCTCGTCGTTCTGCTCGGCTTCGTAGCGGCGTTCTTCGAGTTGCTGGAATATCGCGATTTCTTCGTCAGGCATGAAGTGCAGGCAATCGCCGCCGAAGAACCACAGCAGGTCGCGCGGGACGAGGTGGGCGATCTGCGGGTAGCGGTGGAAGACCTGGCAGATCAGGTCCTGGCCCAGGTGGCGTTCTTCCGGCACGTTCTGCAGGTTCATGATCAGTTCATCGAAGCGTTCGAGGAACAGCGCGTGGCTGTCCTCCGAAACCTGCTCGGCTTCGCCCATCGCGAGCAGGATGCCGCGCAGATGGGCTAGCAGGGCAAGGTTGTAGTCGTGATAGGGATTGGCCATGTGTGCACCTGTGTCGGGTTTCTGGGGGCGCGATTATAGACAGGCGCGCCGTCGGGCGGGCCTGTTCGATTGACTCGCGGGCGTGCCGGGGGTTCGGCACGCGGCGTCAGCCGAGATGCTGCGTCGTCAGGTGCCGCTAACGCACGCATCCGGGCGGCAGCCGCAGTTCCTCCTGGCTGAAGTCGTCCACATCGATAACACGTCGGCGGGCGGCTTCGGCGGCGTACAGGCGGTTTGCCTCGTTCTCGTCGAGAATCCCCGCCTCCTGCGCGGCCGCGAGCGGATCGCTGCCCGGTGCCGGTTTGAGCGAGCCGCTCTTGAGCGCCTGGTGCAGTTTTTTCGCCGCCGGCTGGCTGGCCGTCAGGTTATGCAGGGCATGGTGCAAGCTGCCCAGCGGCTCGTCCGCGCTCTGCGGTCGATAGAAACCATCGAGCACGCGTGCCAGCGCCGGATCGCCTTCGGGACGACCGAGGATGGTCGCGACCTCGGCATCCAGCGCATCCGACGGGCCTGGATGGCGCGCGCCGAAGGGGAAGACCAGTGCGCCCAACAGGCAGCCCAGAATGCGATTGGGGAAGTTGCGCAGGATGTCGCGCAGAGCGGTTTCGCATGTGTGTAGGCAGTCTTCCAGCGCCCATTGCAGCAGCGCCTCCTGATCGGCGGGCTGGCCC
>NZ_DASWYS010000088.1:0-4966 GCF_036404855.1 Roseateles sp. | reverse complement strand
CCTGCTCAGCTTCGAGGAGATCACGCGCCTGGCGCGCGTCTTCGTCAGCCTGGGCGCCGAGAAGCTGCGCATCACGGGCGGCGAACCCACGCTGCGCCGCGGGCTGGAGTCGCTGATCGAGATGCTGGCCCAGCTGCGCACGCCCGACGGCCGCGTGCCGGACTTGACGCTGACCACCAACGGCTCGACCCTCGCCAAGAAGGCCGCCGGACTGCGCGCCGCCGGGCTGAAGCGCCTGACGGTCAGCCTTGACGGGCTGGATGACGCCGTCTTCCAGCGCATGAACGACGTCGGCTTTCCGGTCGCCGACGTGCTGGACGGCATTCGAGCCGCGCAGGCTGCGGGCCTGGGGCCGATCAAGGTCAACATGGTGGTGCAGCACGGCGTCAACGACGACCAGATCCTGCCCATGGCCCGCCACTTCCGGCACAGTGGCGTCGTGCTGCGCTTCATTGAGTACATGGACGTCGGTGCCACCAACGGCTGGCGCATGGACCAGGTGCTGCCCAGCGCCGACGTGATGCGCAGAGTCGCGGCCGAGTGGCCGCTGACGCCGCTGTCGCACAGCGCACCGGGCGAGACGGCCGAGCGCTGGGCCTACGCGGACGGCGGCGGCGAGATCGGCTTCATCTCCTCCGTCACGCAGGCCTTCTGCGGAGACTGCAATCGGGCACGGCTGTCGACGGAAGGGCGACTCTACACCTGCCTGTTCGCGCACCGCGGGCACGACCTGCGCGCGCTGCTGCGTGGCGAGCCGATCGACGATGGTCAGCTGGCTGGTGCCATCGTCGGCGTCTGGACCGGCCGCAACGACCGCTACTCACAGTTGCGCGGTACGGCCGCGGCCGCGGCCGAGCCTCGCGTCGAAATGCACTACATCGGTGGCTGAGCTTCACGCCCTCGTACTCGCCGGCGGCCGCGGAAGCCGCATGGGCGGCGTGGACAAAGGGCTGCAGGCACTGGACGGTCGGCCGCTGGCACTCCACGTCATCGAACGTCTGGCCCCACAGGCCGCGCAGGTGCTCATCAGCGCCAACCGCAATCTCGACGTCTACGCCGCACTGGGCCACACCGTGCTACCCGATCCCCCAGGCCTCGAATTCGCCGGCCCACTCGCTGGCATGCTGGCAGGCCTGCAGGCCATCCCCGACGATGCATGGCTGCTGACCGCACCGTGCGACAGCCCGCACCTGCCACCGGATCTGGCCCGGCGCCTGCTCGCCGCGGCCCAGCCCCATGGCCTGGCCTTCGCTCGGGCGACGCGCGAGCACCCGACCCACGCGCTGCTGCATGCCCGACTGCGCGGGACGCTGGCCGCGCATCTGGAAAGCGGCGGCCGGGCCGTGCTGCGCTGGATGACGTCGCTACCGCACGGCATCGCCCGCTTCGACGACGAGGCCGCCTTCGCCAACCTCAACCACCCCGCCGATCTGCATGGCTGACCTCCAGATCCGGCCCATGCTTGAGCCCGACCTGCTCGCCTACAAGGCGCTGCGCGACGCCATGCTCGCCGGCCACCCCGAGGCCTTCACGTCGGACGCCGAGACCGAGGGCCGGCGCGACCTGGCCAGCTACCGCAACCGCCTGGCCGGCGGCGGCAACGGTGCCACGCTGTTCACGCTGGTGGCGCTGGACGATGGCCGCCTCGTGGGCGCGCTGACCTGCGAGCGCGAGCCGCGGCTGAAGGTGCGGCACATCGCCCACCTGGTCGGCATGATGGTGGCCGACTCCCATCGTGGCCGCGGCATCGGACGCGCCCTGCTCGCCGCCGCCCTCGCCAGGCTCCGGACCCACCCCGACCTCGCTCAGGTCACCCTCAGCGTGACGGCCGGCAACCGGGCCGCCATCGGCCTCTACGAAGGCCAGGGGTTCGTGCGCTACGGCTGCCTGCCGGACGCCATCCGGCTCGCCGATGGCCGCGGCCTGGACAAGGACCTGATGCGACTAAGGCTGGACTAACTCGAACTGCACGACCAACGCGTCTTGCACGGCCAGCAAGCCGCCCAGCACCGTGAAGGGCTGGATGCCGAACTCGCTCTGCCGCACGACCACCTCGCCGCGCGCGCGCCGGCCCTCCACATCGACGACGAACCATTGCCGCCGCGTGACGCCATGCAGCGTGATCTCCGCCTCAATGGCGCGCCGCCCGCCCTCGCCCAACTGCTGCAGCGTGCGCACGACCACGTCGGGATAGGCGGATGCCTCCAGCGCCTTCAGCAGATTGACGCGCGTGCCCTCGCGGGCCGCGTCGTCCATGGCGCTGGCAAAGGCCGGCCCGAGACGCTCGCGCAGCGCTGGCGGATCAATCTCCAGCGCGGCCAGGCGAAAGTCCAGCACCGGCCCTGCGGCGGACCACGCCACGCGAAGCCCGCCCGCGCGCAGCACATGGTTGTGGCCCAGCCGGGCCGCCGTGCCGCCGCGAAAGACGAGGATGCGCAACTCGTCGCCCTCAGGCGCGACGGCATTGTGCGGAGGTGGCAGGCTGGCGCAGCCGGCCAGGCCGGCCAGCGCTGCCAGCAGCAAGAGGCGTCGTCGGGATGTCGTTTGCACGCTCAAGTCGGGGGTTTCCCGCGGGGGTTTATCGGGCGGTACGTGACGCTGCAGCGCCATGCTGGACTAGCATAGCCACCATCCTCCTCAACGGAGCCCCGCCATGGCCAGCCTGTTCCGCCCTGCCCTCGACCTGATGGCGCAGTACGCCGCCTACCACCGCGATCGCCGCAACATCGCGACGCATTTCGTCGGCATTCCCCTCATCGTGTTCGCCATCAGCGTGCTGCTGGCGCGCGCCGAGTTCACGCTCGCCGACACGCCCATGAACGCGGCCATCGTGCTCTGGGCCGTCAGCTCGCTCTGGTACCTCACCCGCGGCAACATCGTGCTGGGCGCCGCCACCGCCATCGTCAACGGTGTACTGACGGCGCTGGCCATGACGTCGGCCCAGGGCTCGACGGCGAGCTGGCTGGTCATCGGCGTCGGCAGCTTCGTCGTCGGCTGGATCATCCAGTTCATCGGCCACTACTACGAGGGCAGGAAACCCGCCTTCGTTGACGACCTCGTCGGCCTGCTGGTCGGCCCGATGTTCGTCGTCGGCGAGGCCATGTTCATGCTGGGTTGGGGCCGCCCCTTGCTGGCCGAGATCGAGAAACGCGTGGGACCGACCCACCTGCGCGACCTCGCCCACCCCGTCTGACCCGCTGACACCATGACCGGCGTTCTCGTCATGGGCGCCGGCTCTGTCGGCTGCTTCGTCGGTGGCCTGACCCAACTGGCCGGCGTGCCGGTCCATTTCGTCGGTCGCCCGCGTGTGCTGGCCCACCTGCGCAAGCAGGGCCTGCGCCTGACCGACCAGGACGGCCTGGACCGCCGCATCCCGGCACTGAACCTGCGCCTGCACGAGGAGCCGCCCGTGGGGCTGAAGCCCGACCTGGTGCTGCTGTGCGTGAAGTCGGGCGCCACCGTCGAGGCGGCCACGTCGCTGGGCCTGACGCTGCCGCTGGGCACCCCGGTCGTCAGCCTGCAGAACGGAATATCCAATGCCGCGGCCGCGCGCGAGGCCGCGCCGCAGCTGCACTGGCACGCCGGCATGGTGCCCTTCAACGTCGCCGAGATCTCGCCAGGCCACTACCACCGGGGTACCGGCGGTGCGCTGGCTGCCGAGGGCACGCCCGAGGATCTTGCTCTGGCCGCCTGGCAGGCCGCGCTGGCCCGCAATGGCATGGGACTGCAGTTGCATGCCGACCTGGCGCCGGTGCAGTGGGGCAAGCTCCTGCTGAACTTGAACAACCCAGTCAACGCGCTGTCCGGTCTGCCGCTGCGCGACGAGCTGCTGCAGCGCGGCTACCGGCGCGTGCTGGCGGCGCTACAGCAGGAGGCGCTGGACCTGCTGGACGCCGCCCAGCGCCCCGTCGCCCAGTTGACGCCGCTGCCGCCTCGCCGGCTGCTGATGCTGCTGCGCATGCCGACACCCATCTTCCGCCTAGCTGCCGCGCGCATGCTGCGCGTCGACGCCCAGGCACGCTCAAGCATGGCCGACGACCTGGCCCAGGGGCGCACCACTGAGGTCGACGCCCTGTGCGGCGAGATCGTTCGCCTGGCCCGCGGCCTCGGCCGCAGCGCGCCGCTGAACCTGCGCATGCAGACCCTGGTGCAGGCCTGGCCCAAGCGCCGCCACCCCTATTCGCCGACCGAACTGCTGCGGGCCCTTGGCCTGTCCTGACGACCGAGCAC
Organism: Roseateles sp.; assembly: GCF_036404855.1. Taxonomy (GTDB): domain Bacteria; phylum Pseudomonadota; class Gammaproteobacteria; order Burkholderiales; family Burkholderiaceae_C; genus Pelomonas. Next base: position 736 of record NZ_DASWYS010000088.1, on the reverse strand, counting down.
CCCGGGCCGACACCCCAAGCAACGTCGAAGCCTCATTCAATTCCGGCCTGGATGCGCGCCGCCTGCCGGTTGACGACAATCTTGGGCTCCCCACGCTTTGCGCTCACCATGATTGAACTGTTGTCTTCCCCCCAGGCCTGGATCGCTCTCGCAACGCTGACGGCGCTGGAGCTGGTGCTGGGTATCGACAACATCATCTTCATCAGCATCCTGGTGGACAAGCTGCCCAAGGCCCGCCAGGAGCTGGCGCGGAAGCTGGGCCTGTTCGCCGCCATGTTCATGCGCATCGGCCTGCTGATGGTTCTGGCCTGGATCGTCGGCATGGTGGAACCGCTGTTCCACGTCTTCAGCTACGGGTTCTCGGGACGAGACCTCATCCTCATCGGCGGCGGCCTGTTCCTGATCTGGAAGAGCACGGTCGAGATCCACGGCTCGCTGGAAGGCGAGGACGAGGTCAGCAGCACCGGCAGCAAGGCCAAGGCAGCGTTCGCCTCGGTGATCCTGCAGATCATGATCATCGACCTGGTGTTCTCGCTCGACTCCATCATCACCGCTGTCGGCATGGTGGACGACGTGCGCATCATGATCACCGCCGTGATCTGCTCGGTCGGCCTGATGATGCTGTTCGCCGGGCCCATCGGCCGCTTCGTGTCCAACAACCCGACGATCAAGATGCTGGCGCTGAGCTTCCTCGTCGCCGTCGGCGTGGTGCTGGTGGCGGAAGGCTTCGGCCATC
>NZ_DASWYS010000087.1:0-19450 GCF_036404855.1 Roseateles sp. | reverse complement strand
CGCCGGCACGGGCTCGGGCGGTGCCGACTTCCGCTTCGCCTTCAATGGCCGCAACGGCTCCGCACCGCAGCCCATCGAGCGCATCACGACCGGCGACAACAAGAACCGCACCACCACGCTGGGCGGCAAGTACAGCCAGTACGCCGGCGAGGAGCACACGCTCACCTTCGGCGGCGAGATCGAGCGCCGCGTGCGCGACGAGAAGCGCCGCACCATCGAGAACGGCGTGGACCTGCTGCCCGGCATCGAGGGCCAGCCCTTCAACGCCACCATCACGCGCACCGCTGCCTATGTGCAAGACGAGTGGGAGATCAACAAGCAATGGTCGGCCTACTTCGGCGTGCGCCATGAGCAGATCAAGACCGTCAGCGACGGCGTGGGCAGCAACTTCAACAACACCAGCAAGGTCACGACGCCGCTGCTGCACCTGAACTTCAAGCCCGACCCCAAGGGCCGTGACATGGTGCGCGCCAGCCTTACGCGCAGCTACAAGGCCGCCGATGTGCAGCAGCTCATCGCACGCCCGACGATCAACACGGACTACCCCGCCAAAGCCCTCGCAGACGACGTGCCGGGTGGCCCCCGCAAAGCATTCGAGAACACCCCGTCAACGCCCGACCGCATCGGCAACCCCAATCTCAAGCCCGAACTGGCCACCGGCCTGGACATCGCCTGGGAGAGCTACCTGCCTGCGGGCGGCATGATCTCGGTCGGCGTGTTCCACCGCCGCATCACCGGCCTGGTCCGCAATGCGCTGGTGGAAGTGCCCAAGGAGAACGCCTATTGGGCGGACGGCGTGGCGCGCTGGGTCTCCACCCCCATCAACCTGAGCAAGGCAACGACGCAAGGCCTGGAACTGGAGGTCAAGGGCCGCGCCGGTGAGTTGTTCCCGGGCCTGTTCGAGCCGACGACGGCGCTCAGCCTGCGCGCCTCGCTGAACCTGTACCGCTCCAGCGTCGCCGACATCCCCGGCCCCCACAACCGCCTGGAAGGCCAGCAGCCCTGGCAGTTCAACTTCGGCGCCGACTACCGCTTCAAGAGCCTGCCGCTGAGCGTGGGCTTCAGCGGCCAGATCGCACCGAAGTTCAGCGTGCAGCAGACCGCGCTGCAGAGCCAGACTTCGCTGCCAGCACGCTCGTTCGATGCGTTCGCCATGCTGCAGCTCAGCCCCAAGGACAGCCTGCGTGTGGCCACCAGCGGCCAGTTCCAGCCCACGCAGGGCTCGCGCGTGGTCTACACCGGCCTGCCCGACTACAGCGTCAACGAGCGCAAGCCCGTGGCCTGGTGGTCGGTGAACTGGGAACACAAGTTCTGAGCCGGCGCCGGACACGGGCCCTGACGCCTGAGTGATGGCCCGGGAAGGACCCGGCGCCTTGCGGCGACGGGGCACGAGGTCCTGCGCCGTCCCGGCCGCGTCATGCGATGCGGCCGGCCTCGGCTATCTTCTGCGGCAATGACTTCCGCAGCTCTCCAAGTATTTGCCGGCCCGGCCGCCCGCGCGCGCCTGGCCGAGCGCGGCCTGCGCGCCGAGGACGTCGGCCTGGTGCCCGCCGCCGCCGGTGGCCCCAAGGGCCTGATCCTCAACGGCCTGGACCGCCACGTCTTCGGGGAGTGGCTGCCTCGAAGTCGCCAGACCGTCCACCTCGTCGGCGCCAGCATCGGCGCGTGGCGCATGGCAACGGCCGCGCTGGCCCACCGGGACGTCGGCCCCGCCTTCGATGCGATGGCCGAGGCCTATGTGACGCAGGAGTACGACGTGCTCCCGGGCGAGAAGCGCCCGCGGGCCGAGGGCGTCAGCAAGCGCTTCGGCGAGATCCTGGCCGAGATCTTCCAGGGGCGCGAAGCCGAGGTCCTGGCGCATCCGCGCCTGCGGCTGCATGTCGTCACCTCGCGCGGCCAGAACAAGGGGCTCGGCCTGCTGGCCCGCGAGGGCAAGCTGCGCACGCCGCTGGGCTACCTCGGCGCCTTTGCGGCCAATGCGGTGTCGCGGCCGCTGCTGGGCCGATTCCTGGAACGCGTGGTGTTTTCCGATCCGCGCGACCGCCTGCCGCTGCGACTCAACGACTTCACCACCCGTGAGGTACACCTGTCGCGCGCCAACCTGCGCGGCGCGCTGCTGGCAAGCTGCTCCATCCCGTTCTGGCTGCAGGCCCAGCACGACCTGCCCGGCGCCCCGCGCGGTGCCTACTGGGACGGCGGTATCACCGACTACCACCTGCACCTGGACTACCGCGCACTCCAGACGTCGGGGGCGCCGCTGGTGCTCTACCCGCATTTCCAGCGCCAGGTCGTGCCCGGCTGGCTGGACAAGTCGCTGAAGCACCGCCATCGGTCGACGGACTTTCTCGAGAATGTCGTGCTGCTGTGCCCGTCGCCGCAGTGGATCGCCCAGCTGCCCGGCGCCAAGCTGCCCGACCGCAACGACTTCATGGCCCTGGACGTCGACGAGCGCCGCCGCCGCTGGCGCGTGGCCGTGCGGGAGAGCCAGCGCCTGGCCGACGAATTCGCCGCGTTGGCCCGGCGCGACTCGATTTCGGCGCTGCCGCTTTAGAATCATGGCTCCCTCCCCTCACAAGAGCGAGAAAGGCACCCTGGTTATGACACCGCGAACTACGACCACCTTCACCGGTACCTAGTCGGCCGCGGCTCGTCACGTCTTCTCGCCCCTCCCAATCGGGGCACGAACAAAGCGCGGCAAGTGGCCGCGCTTTTTCATTTCTGCCCCAGATGGAGCACTCCCCATGATTTCGATTCAACTCCCCGACGGCTCCCGCCGTGAGTTCCCCGCCGCGCTGACGGTCGGCGACGTCGCCGCCAGCATCGGCGCCGGCCTGGCCAAGGCCGCCCTGGGCGGCAAGGTGGACGGCAAGGTCGTCGACCTCAGTCACGTCATCGACCACGATGTGCAGCTGTCCATCGTGACGGACAAGGACGCCGATGGCCTGGACATGATCCGCCACTCGACGGCCCACCTGCTGGCTTATGCCGTCAAGGAGCTTTACCCCGACGCCCAGGTCACCATCGGCCCGGTCATCGAGAACGGCTTCTATTACGACTTCTCCTACAAGCGTCCGTTCACGCCCGACGACCTTGCCGCCATCGAGTCCAAGATGACCGAGCTGGCCAAGAAGGACGAGAAGGTCGTCCGCCGCGTGCTGCCGCGCGACGAAGCCGTGGCCCATTTCAAGGCGCTGGGCGAGAACTACAAGGCCGAGATCATCGGCAGCATCCCGAGCAACGAGGATGTGTCGCTGTACGCCGAAGGCAGGTTCGAGGACCTCTGCCGCGGCCCTCACGTGCCGTCCACGGGCAAGCTCAAGCACTTCAAGCTGATGAAGGTGGCCGGCGCCTACTGGCGCGGCGACCACCGCAACGAGATGCTGCAGCGCGTCTACGGCACGGCCTGGGCGTCCAAGGACGACCTGCAGAAGTACCTGACGATGCTGGAGGAGGCCGAGAAGCGCGACCACCGCAAGCTCGGCAAGGAGCTGGACCTGTTCCACATCGACGAGCACGCGCCTGGCGTGGTGTTCTGGCACCCCAAGGGCTGGACGGTCTGGCAGGAGGTGGAGCAGTACATGCGCCGCGTCTACCGCGACAACGGCTACCAGGAGGTCAAGGGTCCGCAGTTGCTGGACAAGACGCTGTGGGAGGCCACGGGCCACTGGGACAAGTACCGCGAGAACATGTTCGTGACCGAGTCGGAGAAGCGTGACTACGCGCTCAAGCCGATGAATTGCCCCGGCCACATCCTGATCTTCAAACAGGGCGTGAAGAGCTACCGCGACCTGCCGCTGCGGTTCGGCGAGTTCGGCCAGTGCCACCGCAACGAGCCCACGGGCGGCCTGCACGGCATCATGCGCGTGCGCGGCTTCACGCAGGACGACGGCCACATCTTCTGCACGGAAGACCAGATCCAGGGCGAGGTCACGGCCTTTACGGCCCTGCTGCAGAAGGTCTACAAGGACTTCGGCTTCACGGAGATCATCTACAAGCTGTCGACGCGCCCGGAAAAGCGCATCGGCAGCGAGGAGAGCTGGGACAAGGCCGAGCATGCCCTGGCCGAGGGCCTGCGCGCATCGGGCTGCGACTTCACCTACCTGCCGGGCGAAGGCGCCTTCTACGGCCCCAAGATCGAATACACGCTGAAAGATGCGCTGGGCCGCGAATGGCAGTGCGGCACCATCCAAGTCGATCCGAACATGCCGGAGCGTCTGGACGCGGCGTTCGTGGACGAGGACGGCGAGCACAAGCGCCCGCTGATGCTGCACCGCGCCATTGTCGGCAGCCTGGAGCGTTTCATAGGCATCCTGATCGAGCAGCACGCCGGCGCGCTGCCCACTTGGCTGGCTCCGACCCAGGTCGTTGTCGCCAACATTACGGATGCGCAGGCCGATTACGTGTCTGAAATTGTGAAATCGCTGCAAAAACAAGGGCTTAGGGCCTCAGCGGATTTGCGTAACGAGAAGATCACCTATAAAATCCGCCAGCATTCCATGCAAAAGCTGCCGTATATCCTCGTCGTGGGTGACAAGGAAAAGGCGAATGGCAGCGTTGCGGTACGCGCCCGTGGCAACCAGGACCTCGGCGTGATGCCCCTGCAGGACTTCCTCGATCGGATCTCCGCAGACATCACCAACAAGGTCTAAAAGAGCCTATCGGGCGCTATTTGTTTTGTTTGAGCCCTCCGCCTTGGGGCTCGTTGAAAGGTCTACACCATCGCTACGTTTGCCGACCGTCGTGCGATTCCGGAGCGCAAGCACCGGTTGAACCGCGAAATCATGGCTCCCGAAGTCCGTTTGAACGGCCCCGAGAACGAACCCATCGGGATCGTCAGCATCCAGGAAGCCCTGCGTATGGCGGGCGACATGGATGTGGACCTGGTCGAGATCTCTGCCACCGCCAACCCGCCGGTCTGCCGGCTGATGGACTACGGCAAGTTCAAGTACCAGGAGCAAAAGCGCGCCGCCGAAGCCAAGGCCAAGCAGAAGATCATCGAGATCAAGGAAGTCAAGTTCCGCCCGGGCACGGACGAAGGCGACTACCAGATCAAGATGCGCAATCTGCGCCGCTTCATCGCCGAAGACGGCGACAAGGGCAAGGTGACGCTGCGCTACCGGGGCCGCGAGATCACCCACCAGGACATCGGCATGCGCCTCCTGGAGCGGATCCGCGACGAGCTGGCTGACGTGGCAGTGGTCGAGAACATGCCGAAGCTCGAAGGTCGGCAGATGATCATGGTCCTGGCGCCCAAGAAGCGCTGAGACCAAAACAGGTTAAACCGGTCGGTTTGGTCGCCGACTGGTTCACAAGTCTCCTGAGGCCAACAAGCGTGGCGGGCTCACCGTCACCGCCCCAGGGACACACTTAAAAGGAGCATTCACATGCCCAAGATGAAGACCAAGAGCAGCGCGAAAAAGCGTTTTCGCGTTCGTCCGGGTGGCACCGTCAAGCGCGGTCAGGCGTTCAAGCGCCACATCCTGACCAAGAAGACCACGAAGAACAAGCGTCACCTGCGCGGCGCTGTGAACGTGCACGAAACCAACATGGGCCACATGGCTCAGATGTTGCCTTTCGCCGGCCTGTAATCCACCACCAAGACTAGAAGGAGAAACATATGCCTCGCGTCAAACGTGGTGTTACCGCTCGCGCCCGTCACAAGAAGGTCCTGGCCCTGGCCAAGGGCTTCCGCGGTCGTCGTAAGAACGTCTTCCGCATCGCCAAGCAGGCGGTGATGAAGGCGGGCCAATACGCCTACCGTGACCGCCGCACCAAGAAGCGCGTGTTCCGTCAGCTGTGGATCGCCCGTATCAACGCCGCCTCGCGTGGCCTGGGCCTGTCCTACAGCAAGTTCGTGGCGGGTCTGAAGAAGGCCCAGATCGAGATCGACCGCAAGGTCCTCGCCGATCTGGCCGTGAACGACCCGGCTGGTTTTGCCAGCATCTTCGCCAAGGTGAAGGCCGCGCTCGCCTGATTGCGACCCATCCCGGCTCACGTCGGGATACGCAACTTTTGAGGGCCGGCCCACTGGGTCGGCCCTTTTTCATTCCGAATTCCGAATGTCTGATCTCGACGCTCTTCTTGAAGCGGCACGCAGCGACTTTGCCGCCGCGCCGACGCCCGCCGAACTCGAAAACGCCAAGGCCCGATTCCTTGGCAAGTCCGGCCGCGTGACCGAACTGATGAAGGGCCTGGGCGCCCTCAGCATCGAGGAAAAGAAGACCCGCGGCGCCGAGATCAACCAGCTCAAGGTCGGCATCGAGGCCGCCCTCACCGCCCGTCGCGACGCACTGGCCGCGGCCGAGCTCGAGAAGCAGCTCAAGGCCGAGGCGCTGGACGTGACGCTGCCCGGCCGCCAGCGCGGCACCGCCGGCCTGCACCCCATCACGCGGGCAATGGAGCGCATCGAGGCCATCTTCGGCTCGATGGGTTTCGACGTGGCCGACGGCCCCGAGATCGAGACGGACTGGTACAGCTTCTCGGCGCTGAACAACCCCGAGAACCACCCTGCCCGCTCCATGCAGGACACGTTCTACGTCGACATGAAGGACGAGAACGGATCGTGGCTGAACCTGCGCCCGCACACCAGCCCGATGCAGATCCGCTACGCCCAGGCGCACGCCAAGCGCTACGCCGGGCAGGACACGATGCCCGAGATCCGCGTCATCGCGCCGGGCCGCACCTACCGCGTGGACAGCGACGCGACACACTCGCCCATGTTCCACCAGGTCGAGGGCCTGTGGGTGGGCGAGAACATCTCGTTCAAGGACCTGAAGGCGGTCTACCTGAACTTCATCACCGCCTTCTTCGAGACCGACCAGCTGCAGCTGCGCTTTCGCCCCAGCTACTTCCCTTTCACCGAGCCCAGCGCCGAGATCGACATCATGTTCGAGAGCGGCCCGTTGAAGGGCCGCTGGCTGGAGGTGTCGGGCTCCGGTCAGGTACACCCGCAGGTGATCCGCAACATGGGCCTGGACCCCGAGCGCTACATCGGCTTCGCCTTCGGCTCCGGCATCGACCGGCTGGCCATGCTGCGCTACGGCGTCAACGACCTGCGCGCCTTCTTCGACGGCGACCTCCGTTTTCTCTCGCAGTTCAAGTAATTCAGAAGAGCTATGCAATTCCCCGAGTCCTGGCTGCGCGAGTTCTGCAATCCGCCGCTGTCCACTGAAAAACTGGCCGAACTGCTGACCATGTCCGGCATGGAGGTTGAAGAGCTGCGCCCCGTCGCGCCGCCCTTCCACGGCATCGTCGTCGCCGAGATCCTTGAAGCCGAGCAGCACCCCAATGCTGACAAGCTGCGCGTCTGCAAAGTCAACGCCGGCGCGGCTTTCAACAACGGCGAGCCGCTGCAGATCGTCTGTGGAGCACCCAACGCCCGCGTCGGCATCAAGGTGCCGCTTGCCACAGTCGGCGCCGAGCTGCCGCCCGGCGAAGACGGCAAGGCCTTCAAGATCGGCGTCGGAAAGCTGCGCGGCGTCGAGAGCTTCGGCATGCTGTGCTCTGCGCGCGAGCTCAAGCTCAGCGAGGACCACGGCGGCCTGCTGGAACTGGCCGCTGATGCCACCGTCGGCGAGGACATCCGCCGCCATCTGAATCTCGATGACACGCTGTTCACGCTGAAGCTGACGCCCAACCTGGGCCATGGCCTGAGCGTCTTCGGCGTCGCCCGTGAAGTGGCTGCCCTGACCGGCGCGCCGCTGCTCAAGGCCGAGTTCCCGGCCGTCAAGCCGACGCTGGACGACAAGCTGCCGGTGCGCATCGAGGCCCCCGACCTCTGCGGCCGGTTCTCGGGCCGCATCGTCAAGGGCATCAACACGGCTGCCAAGACGCCTGCGTGGATGGTGCAGCGCCTGGAACGCTGCGGCCAGCGCTCGGTGACCGCACTCGTGGACATCTCCAACTACGTGATGTTCGAGTACGGCCGTCCGTCGCACATCTTCGATCTCGACAAGATCAGCGGCGAGCTGGTCGTGCGTTGGGGCAAGGCCGGCGAGCAGCTCAAGCTGCTGAACGGCAACACCATCACAGTCGACGAGAAGGTCGGCGTCATCAGCGATGCACGCGAGGTCGAGTCCCTCGCCGGCATCATGGGAGGCGACCACACCGCCGTGTCCGACGAGACGAAGAACGTCTACGTCGAGGCCGCTTTCTGGTGGCCCGAGGCCGTCATGGGTCGCGGCCGCCGCTACAACTTCTCCACCGACGCAGGCCATCGCTTCGAGCGCGGCGTCGACCCGTCGCAGACCGTCGAGCACATCGAGCGCATCACGCAGCTCATCATCGACATCTGCGGCACGGCCGACACCCGGGTCGGCCCGATGGACGACCAGTCGCCCAATGTGCCTGCACGCAAGTCCGTGGCCCTGCGCGTCGCCCGCGCCGCCAAGGTCATCGGCATGCCGATCACGCAGGCCGACTGCGAGAGCGTCTTCTCCCGCCTGGGCCTGCCATTCACGGCTGCCGACGGCGTGGTCACGGTGACCCCGCCGAGCTGGCGCTTCGACATCCTGATCGAGGAAGACCTCATCGAGGAAGTCATCCGCGTGATGGGCTATCCCTCGCTGCCGTCCACCGCGCCCCTGGCGCCCATCGTCGGCCGCACCGGTTCGGAGTCGCGTCAGGCCAAGCATGCGCTGCGCCGCGCTGTCGCCGCGCGCGACTACTACGAGACCATCAACTTCAGCTTCGTCGAGGAGCGCTGGGAGCGCGAGCTGGCCGGCGTCGCAGACCCGATCAAGCTGCTCAATCCCATCGCCGCACCGCTGTCGGTGATGCGCACCAGCCTGATCGGCAGCCTCGTGCAGGTGCTGCGCCACAACCAGGCCCGCCGTGCGACGCGCGTGCGCGTGTTCGAGCTGGGTCGCGTGTTCAAGCGCGACGCCACCGTCGCCAACGGCCCGCTGAGCGTCGCTGGCATCGAGCAACCGCTGCGCCTGGGCGGCCTGGCCTGGGGCCCCGCGGACCAGCAGCAATGGAGCCAGCGCGACCGCGCCGTGGATTTCTTCGACGTCAAGGGTGACCTGGAAGCGCTGTTCGCGCCGCAGACGCTGAACTTCGAAGCCGCTGAACACCCGGCGCTGCACCCGGGCCGCAGTGCGCGCGTGAGCCTGAACGGCACGCCCATCGGCTTCGTCGGCGAATTGCACCCGCGCTGGCGCCAGGCCTACGAGATCACGGGCGGCGCGCCCGTCGTGTTCGAACTGGACCTCGACGCCGCGCTGACCCGCACGCTGCCGCAGGGCCAGCCGCTGCCGCGCCAGCAGGCCGTGCAGCGCGACCTGGCGCTGGTAGTGAAGGACAGCACCAGCCATGACGCGCTGATGGGCGCCATCACCACGGCCGGCGGTGCACTGCTGCGCTCGGCCAAGCTGTTCGACGTCTTCAAGCCCGCAGCCGGCGCCACAACCGAGCTGCAGGCTGACGAGCGCAGCCTGGCCGTGCGCCTGGAACTGCTGGATGACGACGCCACGCTGACCGATGAACGCATCGATGCCGTAGTCGCGGCCATCGTGGCGGCGACCACCAGCCAACTCGGCGCCCGCCTGCGCGGCTGACCCTCTGGAGGAGGAACACGACATGGACGCAAACGACGTCAAGAAAGAAGCCGCCGCAGTCGTCATCGGCAGCCTGGAGACGCCCACGCTGACCAAGGCCGAGCTGGCCGAGCTGCTGTTCGACAAGCTGGGCCTGAACAAGCGCGAGTCCAAGGACATGGTCGAGGCTTTCTTCGACATCCTGCATGACAGCCTCGTGAAGGGGCAGGACGTGAAGCTGTCCGGCTTCGGCAACTTCAACATCCGCCGCAAGGCGCCCCGCCCGGGGCGCAACCCGCGCACCGGCGAGTCCATTCCCATTAAGGCGCGCAACGTCGTCACCTTCCACGCGAGCCACAAACTCAAGGGGCAAGTGCAAGGCGATGCGCCCGCCGGCGAAGACTTCGAGTAGAGTCTGCCTTCCCCCGCGAACTTGTTGATTTGCAATGGAAAAGGCGCTTCCCGCCATCCCCGCTAAACGTTACTTCACCATCGGTGAGGTGAGCGAGCTGTGCGGTGTGAAGCCCTACGTGCTGCGCTACTGGGAGCAGGAGTTCACCCAGCTCAAGCCCATGAAGCGGCGCGGCAACCGCCGCTACTACCAGCATCACGAGGTGCTGCTGATCCGCCGCATCCGCGACCTGCTTTACGACCAGGGCTTCACGATCAGTGGTGCACGCAACCAGCTCAGCGAAGGCCTGCCCCCCGCAGCGGCACAGAACTTCCGCGATGAGGCCGAAGCGGCCCATGCGCTGGACGCCCATGACGACGGTGTGATGGACGATGACGAAGAGGTCGACGTGCCTTCCGGACTGGCCCACCTGCCTGCGGCACGCCACACAGCGTCGCATGCCCAGCCGCTGAAGGCTGCCGAAGCCTCGATCACGCTGCCCGTCTTGGCAGTCGAGCCCATCACCGCGTTGGAACAGATCCGCGCCGAATTGATGGCCATCCGGGCCACGCTTCTCTGAGAAAGATCTCGCAGGACTCTCACTGAGACCCATTCCTGGGTTATACTTTTTGGCTCAGTCGGGGCGTAGCGCAGCCTGGTAGCGCACTTGCATGGGGTGCAAGGGGTCGCGAGTTCGAATCCCGCCGTCCCGACCATTTTTTTCCAATGAAATCAACGGGTTAGCAGCTCAGGCCGCTAACCCGTTTTTCTTTTCCCGACGCGCTTCTCGCTCCAGGGGTCAACCGAGGGGTAAACCGGCCACCAGCTGGCTTAGTACCGGAAACGGTTCAAGCAGCCTCCGCCAAGCGCCTCTGCGATCCGATCGCTGGCTTAGAGTCCAGACTGCATGGAGCAGACGAGCGACGGCGGCCCTCCGCAGCTACAAGAACAGGTGGAGCGCCTCATTGGCCGCTGCATGCTTCAGCTTCAGCAATACGAGTTGCTGGTGAAGGCCATGCTCGCGCGCCATGAGCTGGCGGGGACGGTCGACTCACTGGAAGCGAAGCTCTCGGCACGTGTCGAGGCTCACGCCAATATGACGCTCGGCGGTCTGAAGACTGCTCTCTTTGAGAGCTACGTCGTCGCTGACGGTTTCGAGCGCGACCTTCTGCCCGACGCTACGACACCCATCGATCGCATTTCAGTGGCTTTCAGCTCGCGCGTTGCGATGGAACCGGAGCGGCTGGCCGAAACACGGGCTGCCCTGGAGGCGCTGGTAGTCATGCGCAATGACCTTGTGCATCACTTCGTCGATCGGTTCGATCTTTCGAGCGATGGTGGTCGCAGGCTGGCCGTCCAGCACCTAGAGACGTGTGCGCAGCAGATCGAATCACACCACCAGCAGCTGAGGACCTGGGCTCGCAGCATGGATAGCGCGCGGGCGTTGGCAGCGTCCTTCATGCAGACGGACGTCTTCGAAAATCTGCTGATCAACGGCATTGCACCCGATGGCAGCTTCGAGTGGCCTAGCAGCGGCATCGTCTGCGTGCTGCGCGAAGCCATTCAAAGAACATCGACGGGCGGCTGGGCGCGGCTGGACCAAGCTCGCGCCTGGATCGAATCTTCACATCCCGAACAGACCCCACAGAAGTATGGATGCCGAAGTTGGCCGCAGGTCCTCAGCGACTCGAGACTTTTCGACATCCAGCACAGAGTTGGCGAAGAAGGTCGCAAGATGGCTTGGTTCCGAGAGCGACCGACGCGTTACCGAACCACCTGAACTGCCAATCTGCGCCGCAGGGCGGCTATCAGCGGATTTTGGGGAACAGCTTGGTCAGTTTGTTGATCTGCGCTGCTAGTGGGGCTGCACTGTAGTGGACGCGGTCTCATCGGCGACGTGTCGGGGCCCGCACGGATCGTTTCAGATCGTGCTCAAATGTTGAGCCAAATGTCTGCGCTCAATGCGAACCGATCAGCAGCGCATACCCCTTTCAACCAGTGAGACGATCTGCAGCTCCCTGCATGCCGACGAAGATGGCGTTAGCGAGTTGTGCATCAAATCCTTGAGGCAACTGTGCTCCCACCGCGGCGATGACCTCAGGCACTTGGTCGACTGTCTCTTCGATCAGACGCACCGCATCATGGCCATCCGCCGTCAGGATGCCGTGGCGCGTCCCGAGAGCCACCCAGTGCCGACGCAGGATGTCCCGCATCTTCCAATGAGCGTTCTTCGAGCGCACCGCCATGGCCATCTTGGCTCTGAACGGCGAGATCTTCGACGGTCCTTCTCCAAGCACCGGGTAGGCTGACAACACGTCATACAGCGGCGTCAATTGATAGCGCCCGCTAGGTCTCAAGAACAAGCTGAAGTTCTTGGCGTGACCGTCGGTGGCACACAGCATCCAGAAGATCAGCTGCGCTTTGAAGAAGTCGCGACGGTCCTGCTCGCGGGTCATGGAGCCGTCGAGTACGTCGAGGATGCGGTCCATGCCCGGCCCACCGTCAACCTCGTACTTGGCATCGGGCGCCACGCCGGTGGCCTGGCACATGTCCTCCTGTGGCAAGCGGATCAGGCGCTGGTCGCCAGACGGATGCTTCCACCAGGCTCGGTCGAAGCGTTCCACGACCAGCGCCTTGACGTCCTCAAACTGCAATGGATGACAGATTGCGACCGGCAGCCCGAATTCGCGCAGGAGCAGCGAGCACAGCCATTCGTTTTCGACCGAGCCGCGCATGTCCAGCTTCATGCCGCCGATGAGGCCCAGCGGCAGCTTGAAGATATGTGTCGTCGGCGTGCTACCGCGCGGAAGGCACCACTGCCCCTCGTGGAGCAGCAGCGCCGTCTTCTCCTGCGCGCCGGCAATTGAAATGCGGAAGTCATCGTCGTCCCGCCAGCCCAGCGCGCTTGAAGTCGTGGTTCCGCGCAGAATCTGGGCGACCTGGGCTTCGCTCAGTACATCGGCCTGCAGGGGCGACGTGCCGGCCGAGATTGCACCCTCAGGCAGGATCTCCAGCGCGCCCACGCAGTCCCGGCCGATCTCGGCCAGCAACTCGAACGCGCCGGTCGAGCCAGTATTGAAGCGGCGCGCCAGCCGGTCGCGGATCTCCTTGCTGTCCGGGAGCAGGTTCTCAAAGTAGGCGCGGACCTTGGCTCCACGGTGCGGCGCGTTGCCTGGCGTGAAGGGGAGCGACAGCGAGAGCGGCCTCCCCTGCCCTGACTGCGTCCAAGCCAGGTCGTATTGGAGGATGTCGGGCGCGTTGGGTGCGAGGCTCCAGGTGCCGACCCGGGCACCGTTCATCCAGAGGCCCAGCGTGCGGGTGTGGGAACGGCGGCCCATGGCTTACCAAGCCGGTTTGTCTGCGGATGAACTGGCGGCCGCGGATGCCTGCAGGGATTTGCCGAGCGCCACTTCCACGCCAAAGATGTTGAACAGCCTCAGCAGGCGCGCAGCCCCCACCCTGTCGGCATTCCTCTCCATCGCGGAATAAGTTTGCTGTGAGACGCCCAGCCGCAAGGCCACCTCTTCCTGCGTCAGGCCGGCTTCCTTGCGGAACGCCTGCAATAGGGATGGCAGCTGATCGGGCGTGCGGACGATGAACTGAGGCATACAGCTTTTAGGCTGTAAATTTCATTTACAGCTTCTGATGTGTATGCTCAGTTTACATATCGCAGGCAGTAAATTCAATAAACAGCCTCTGAGCTGTACGATCACGCCGACAGTAGATCAGCCAACCTGCTGCAAATAGCGCGACTCGACACGCCCTGCAAAGTCAGCAAAGGACAACTCCAGTGCCGACGCCAACCGATACAACACGCTGATCGTGGGCTGCTTCTTGCCAACCTCGATCAACGAGATGAACGGACGGTCCAAGTCGCAACGGCCTGCGAGGTCTTCCTGCGTCAGTGCGAGTTCCTGCCGGCGCGCCTTGATCTCTACGGCAAGCGCTTCGATGAGTTTCTGATTTCGGCTGGGTCGCATCGACCCGAAGTGTTTTTGCTGCGTACACTAAAGACACGTGTCTATTGACAGCAAAACGGCTTTGAGTGATCGTGTGAGCCCCCGGCATGGCCTCAGGGAGCGAATCAATGACCTACTTCTTCTGGGATTCCACCGACTGGTTCGGCAGCACCCTTTGCTGCCGCTACACGCTTGTGCAGTTCGGCAAGCTCCGGCTTCCGATGCGCATCGACGGGGTGCTCACCATCGCCGAGTGGCATTGGGCGCTTGGACTCTTCACGAGTGGTCAATTCCAGGTGTTCGGCGCTTGGCGTGATGAAGGCCCTGAGACGCCTCAGCGCATCGCTAGCGACCTTCATGACCGCGGGTTGGAGCGGGTTCATACACTGTCCGCGGACGATGGCCTTGTCGCCGCCATGAAGGCCCGGCACCCCAAGCTCTGCGAACGAACCGTGGCCGAGCTGGTCGAGTCCGGCGCCGCCAGCTATCGCATGCGGCAGGCCATCCGCTGGACGGATGCCGCCGCGCAGCGTTTGCAGGAACGGATGTCTCGCGCGGCGAAGAAGCACGGGCCGTTTGCCGATCACGCGGCGGCGGCTGAGTTCATCGCGCAGGCGTTCCAGCGCGCAGACCGGGATCTGCTGGCCGACTACTGGGATCGTGCCAAGCCGCCGCCGTACGGCGTCAGCGCCGCTCCTCGCGTCCTGGTCCGAGCGGCCTGACTGCCATGTCGGCGTGGCTCCTGAAGAACTGGCAGGACGTCTTCGCGCGGGTGCGTGGCGCGTTGCGACGTCGTGGGCAGACCGAGCACGAGGCCGAGGACCTGGTACAGGAGGCGTGGCTGCGCTTGGTCCGATACGAGGAGCGGCAACCCGTGGAGCAGCCTGAGGCTTTCCTGATGCGGGCAGCACTGAACCTCTCCATCGATGTTCATCGCACAGCCGTGGGACGCGGCGAGCACGTCCTGCTGGAGGACGTGCTGTTGATCGACACCACCCCGTCAATCGAGGCCGTGGTGCTGGCCAGAGAGCGCATGGCGCGCTTGGCAACGGGTGTGAGCCGGTTGACTGAGCGAACGCGAGAGATCTTCGTGGCCAACCGGGTCGACGGACTGTCGCCTACCGAGATCGCGAAGCGCTACGGCATCAGCGTCGCGACCGTGCACCAACACCTTGCCAAGGCGACACTGCGCCTGACGGAGTGGATGGAAGGCTGGTAGCCGTGCAACCGTTGGACGCCTCCGGCAGACAGGGGGCTAGCGACAAGCCGCTCGTGACGCGCGAGATGTTGGCCGAGGCCGCCGTGTGGGTCACCCGGCTGCATGGTCCTGACCGGTCGCGGGCGATGGAGCGCGAATGCCTGGCGTGGCAGGCCCAGTCGGCGGCACACCGCCTGGCCTTCGAGCGCTGCACGGACACGTGGCAGGAGGTGGGCGGCCTGACCCGGGCGCAGATCCAAGCCGTCGTGAGCGATCCACCACCCCGCGCGGGCTCATGGGGCCGCCGCGCCGGACGCACGGCACTGGCGCTCACGACCCTGTGCCTCGCGGCGGTGTTTGCCTTGATCCATTGGCCGGGTGACACGTACAGCACTGGCGTCGGGGAACAGCGGGTCATCGTCCTGGCCGACGGCAGCCGCATGACGCTGAACACCTCGACAGAGACCCGGGTCAGGTTGACCGACTCGCAGCGGAGCGTGACGGTCAAACACGGCGAAGCGCTGTTTGAGGTCGCGAAGGACGCAAGCCGGCCATTCGTCGTGAGCGTGACTGACGTCCAAGTTGTTGCCACGGGGACGGCCTTCCTCGTTCGATCCACGCCGCCCCAGGAGTCGGCGGGTGAAGCTTTTGGCGTGACGCTGCTGGAAGGGCAAGTGATCGTGCAACGCTCGGCAGGCACCGTGCAAAGCCTGCTCAGCGCCCCTGTCGTCATGGCTCCGGGCGAGCGCTTGCGCGTGGGCCAGTCGCCCGGCACGCCGCGCCAGGGATCAGCGCAAGCGCGAGTGGACCGCCCCCAGCTTGACCAGCTCCTTGCGTGGCAGCGAGGCTACGCGATCCTGGACGATACCCCGTTGCCGGAAGCCATCGCCGACATGAATCGCTACAGCAAGGTGCAGATCACGCTCGCTGATTCCAAGACGTTGAGGTCCCTGCGCATCAGCGGGTCCTATCGGACCGGTGACAACGAGGGTTTCGCGCAGGCCGTGGCTGGCCTGTATGGCTTGGTCGTCATGCCGCGTGCGGGTGGGCTGGAGCTGAGCGTCACTCCCTCGGACGCCGCCCCACGCAATGGAGTTGAAACGAATCGTTAGCTCGCCGGGACGGCACGAGACGCCGCGGTTCGTTACGGGATCACCTGGAACGTTTGACGCCCCGGGCGCACCAACGCTTCGGGCTATTCATGCTGCCAGCAGATGGGCACGATAGACGTCATGCCCACATCGACGCCGCTGTCCAGCGGGCGGCAACTGGATCTGCTGCTCGACGCGGGAGCTTGCAGCCCCTCCGCGACAGTGCTGGCCTGCATCAGCGGTGCCGGCCGTCGGGGAGCCTCAGGCCGCGCCCGCCAGGCAGGCGCGCGCATTCATCGTCGCGACCGCGTCACCGTAGATCTGCGAGGCCTGCGTACACGTCTTGAGACGCGAGCGCTTCAGAAACAGGTCACGACGGCGGCGCTGGTGAGGCGTGCGGTCGTGCGCATGCTCGACGACGAAAGCACCTGCGGCACCGAGCTGGCGTGCATCAAGCCGGAGGCCGGCAAGGTGAAGAAGTTGACGCTACGCATGTCATCCGCGCATGCTGCGGCGCTGCCCAGCCGTGCCCGTGCAGCCGACGTGTCCCAAGGGCGGTACGTCTGCACGCTGATGGACGGCATGCCCGCTCCACCGCGCGCAGCCGACCACTCGGCATCAGTCGCGGCGTTGAGGGCTTCGACCGACATGGTCGCAGCGATGTCGGTGGATCTCAATGCGTTCCTGCGGCTGCTGAGGCTTGGGCCTAACAATCAGTTGGAGAACTATCGGGCAGGCCTGATGTCCCTGGCGGACGACATGCGAGCGCATCTGGCGACGGCCTCGACGTTGATCGCAGTCCTCGCACCTTCGAGGGCGAAGCGATGAACGGCCATCAGGTAGATGGCGTCCTGGTGCAGTGGGGCGAGCGGTTGTTCTATCCGTCCAACCGCATCGTCAAGTCGCCGCCGACGCCGAGGCTGGACACGCTGATGCGGCGCAAGGCGGCGGTGATCCGCCAACGGATCGAAGCGACGGTTCGACGCGCGCCGCAGGTGATGGTGAAGGTCACCGGCGGCGGCCGAGGCATGGCCGCCATCGCGGCGCACTTCAGCTACATCAGCAAGAACGGCCGGCTCGACATCGAGGACGACCGGGAGGTCATGCGCAATGGCAAGGAGGCTGTTCGTGACCTGGTGGATCAGTGGCGCTACGGCGGCTCGCGGATTGAAGACGAAAGCCACCGGCGCGAGGCCTTCAACGTCATGCTGTCCATGCCGGCCGGGACGAACGCCGAATTGCTGAAGAAGGCCGTGCGCGAGTTCGCGCAGGTTGAGCTGGCCGGGCATCGCTATGTCATGGTCATGCACGAGCATCAGGCCAATCCGCATGTCCACCTGAGCGTCAAGGCGGAAGGCATCTCAGGCATGCGCCTGAACCCTCGCAAGGCTGACCTACAGCGCTGGCGCGAAACGTTCGCAGAGAAGCTGCGCGGATGGGGCATCGAGGCCGAGGCCACTCGACAGGCGACCCGCGGCGAGAATCGCAGCTACGAGTCCTTGTGGCGACTCAAGGCGAGGCAGGAGGGGCGTCTCCGTGCGCAGCCGGCGATGCCCGAGCGAGGGCTCATCGCTTCGCGCGGCCGCGCAGACGCCATGGTCAACTGGGCCCACATCTTGAAGGCACTGGCGGCGTCCGAGGTTGACGGATATCGTGAGCTTGGCAAGCGAGTCGGCAGCTTTGTGCGCAGCTCAACGGTTTTCAAGGAGACCATGCATCATCGGCGCGGACAAGAGGCGCTGATAAGCTGGGAGGCGGCAGAGCACAAGCGGCGTGACACGTCGAAGAATCGAACTGATCGGACGCCCAGTCGGTGATCGTCACGGCGCTGCGCACGCCTGAACTGCGGCCCTTCCCGTGCCCAGGGCTCGCCGGCATCCTCCTTCACGCGATGCGTGAACGAGCCGGCTTGGCGAACTTGTCGGCCAGACGGCGCGCGGCGCTGTGCCGACAAGATCCCCACCCTGGACACCCGCCACGCCCGATGCCGGGCCGCTGTCGTCGGTGCCTGCGCTCGACGACGGTTTCTATACAGAGGCTGCGCGAGACTCACTAGGGTTGCCGGCTGGTGCTTGCTTGCCGCAGTCTCGCCACCTCCCGTTGCACGGTGCTGTTGCTCACGTTGATGCCGACATCGGCCAGCGTCTCGCGAATAGCCTCGAAGGTGTAGCCCTGCGAGCGCAGCTCCAACATCTGAGAAGCGTAGCGGCGTGCCCTACGGTAGCCAGTGGGCGGTCCTATGGGATTCAGCTTCATGTCGGCTCCTTCGCTGCTGCGTCTCAGTGGCGGTTCATCTGCTGTGCAGATTTCCCACTACTTGGTCACATTTCCCGCTGCTGTTTCGGCTGCTATGCAGATTTCCCGCCTCTGTTCCACATTCGAGTCACAACTCGCGCCGTTGATGCAGTTTGACCGCGACTGGGGCCATGGTCCCAGCTGGATTTGGGCTTGAATCCACCGACGCGGCTACTGATGAAGCGGTAGAAAAAATGAGTGCAGGATAGGCTGGGCGTCAGCATTGGGATGCCCCCACTGTTGCTGGCCGTAGTCGAGGTGAGCCCATCTGCCACCGTCGGAGTTAGCGCGCGCGGCGATGGGCGGTGCCCGGCGACTCCACAGATTGCAGCATCCTGAGGAACGATCAAGTCCCAGCCGCCGGTGATGGCGAGTGGCCCTACCAAACAGTGACAGATGGTTGCCCGATGGCCTGGTTTCAATCCACGCGCGCAGATAACAGCGGTCGGGCCCCGTCATGGTGAGACTGTCGGCCTGGTCCTTTCATTTCGCCCCCCGCCGATGACGGTGGGCGATGCCTCTCAGTCCTGCAGCGTGTAGGCGTCAGGCTGGTTTCAATCCGCGCCGGCCGATGACGGCGGCGATGCTGAGCAGATCAAGCAGATCGATGCGCTGGTCGATGACGGGCGGTGCCGGTGCCGGTGCCGGTGATCGAACCGTTGGCGCCCACCGTGTTTCAATCCGCGCCCGTCGCTGATGACGGGCGGTGCCACGCTCGACCGGCCCCTGGTACTCGATCACCTCGTTTCAATCCGCGCCCGTCGTTGATGACGGGCGGTGTCGCCGCCGACATCATCGGGGACGCTGACGCTTGGGTTTCAATCCGCGCCCGTCGTTGATGACGGGCGGTGTAGAGAGTCGGTTTCAGCAAAAGATTCAAGCAGCAGGTTTCAATCCGCGCCCGTCGTTGATGACGGGCGGTGTGTCTGGTCAGCCGTCGCGCCGGCCAACAGGCTGACGTTTCAATCCGCGCCCGTCGT